>NZ_JAMYPD010000003.1:0-430111 GCF_040320195.1 Mesorhizobium sp. M0768
AGCCATGGCGAGTTCCTCTCGTTGAAGGGAACTCCATGGTCAGATCGACCCCTCTACCCGCTCAAGTCAAAATGGCAGTCGCGCCATCTCAGAACGAGGCGCCCCTCCCGCGAAGCGGGTTCGTGCATTGGGCGCAAAGCGGCCATATCGTGGCAGTCCGTGGGCCATTCTGGCACTGCTACCAACCGTACTTCGTCCTGAATCGGGCGATTAGTCATCGAGAATGGAGTCATTCTTTTGGCCGCCAGGAGACGGGGTTGGAGATCCAGCGATTGACGTCAGATTCCCGCCAGCCCGCGCCGTTGAGGCTAATCCGGATCTGGGCCGGGAAGGTGCCTTCGGCGATCTTGCGGTAGATGGTGGACCGGGACAGCCCGGTCCGGGCAAGGATGGTTTTAAGGCGAATGATACGGTCTGGTTCCGGCATGGCTGCACTGCCTCTTGTTGGCCGTTTCTGACAATTGCTGAGACCAGACAGGGCGCGCCGATACGGGCGCGCAAGAGGGTTTGCCACCGCGTCGTAGCGCGGCGTGGAAACGGCGGTAAATCGGACGGGTCTAGATTCCGATGCTCCGGCCCCTGCCAAAATCGATGCCGTGCGTAAAGGCGAGTTCCGCGCCGAGGCGGCGGCCCGCTTCTAACTCGATGCCAAGCTCGGCCTTGCGGTTGGCGAGGAGGGATTCAAGCTGCGGATCGCGGTCGAGGCTTTTGGCCATGTCGCCCATCGCCGACCGCGTAGCCTTGTAGGCGGACATGTCGCCCGCCTGATACTGCCGTTGGCTGGTCTGATCGAGCTTTTGCCAGCGCTCCACGAAGCGGTCGGCGCGGCGGCCCGGATCGGTGCGGAGTTCGGTTTCAAGCTGGAGGGCGCGGATAGCGCGGTTAATCTTGCCAGCGCCTGCCTCGCGGGCAAGGTCGGGGTCCTTGGCGTAAGCCGCCTTGGCATCGCGCCAGCCATGCGGGCGCACCTCCTCGAAGGCTTTTCGGGCATCGGTCAGTTCGCGCATCTGTGCCGGGTCAGCCTTGCCGCCAGCGTCTTCGTTGCTGAATATGGCATACACGGCGCGGGCATGACGTTTGAGGGCGTCGGTTCGGGCGTGGCGCAGCCCCGCTTCCCCATCCTCGGAGGCGTCTCTGACGGGCGTAGCGGCTTCGCGCCACGCCTCCTTTCCGGCGCTTTCCCGTTCCGGCCTCCCACCTTCCGGGCCAGGCGCAGCATCTGCGGGCAGGCGGACGCCGTCGAATAGACCGCCGATCCTGTCGCGCAGCTTTTCCGGGACGACCCTTTTGACGATCTCGGCCACACGGGCGCGGAAGGTGATGCCTCGTCGCTCGGCATAGCCTTGCACCGGATCGATCTGCCTGTAATCCGACGCCATGTCCTTTGCCCGGTCGCGCGACAGGGTGCGGACAAGCCGGTCCTGCGTGGCAAAGTCGTCGCGGCCATAATGCAGGTGCATGCCGTCACGGTGCCGCGACAGGGCGACATAGCTGCCATGGGCGTCCAGGCCAGGCGTCGCCAGCACATGGGTGTGGTCCACGGTTATGCCTTGAGCCTTGTGCAGGGTCGCCGCATAGCCATGGTCGATGCGGTCGTAGTCCTTGAGGTCGAAGCGCACGGAGCGGCCGTCGTCGGTGCGCACCGACATGGATCGCGTGCTAACCTCTTCGATGGCGCCGAGCGTGCCGTTCTTCACGCCAAGGCCGCGTTCGTTTTGCAGGAACATGACGCGGTCCCCGCTGGCGAAGCTCCGTTTGCCGCGCTCCACCGTGGTCCGCACATCAGCACCGAGGTTGCCCGCCGCCCGCATCCATTCGCGTGCGGCTTCGTTAAGGGCGCGCACCTCGTCATTGGTGTGGGTGAGGATGATGCGACTTTCGTGGGGCGCTTCCTGCCGGTCGCGGTCCCATCGGTCGATCAAATCGTCACGCGCCTGTTCGCGCGTCTGGGCCTCATGCACCATGCCATGCGCATCATAGGCATGGATCGCAGCGTCGGCCCTGCCAGTCGCCAGATCGCGCGTGGCGTCCCGCTGCCAGCCTTGGCGCTGGCGGCGCACCGCGCCGATTTCTGCCCCGCCGTGACGGTCGAGGATCGAGCGGAAGGCCGCGCCCGCCTCTATGGCCTGCAACTGCTGCGGATCGCCGACCAGCACAACCTTCGCTCCCGCCTCGGCAGCATGGGACAACACCCGCTCCAACTGGCGCGTGCCGACCATGCCCGCCTCGTCGACGACCAGAATATCGTGCGTGGTGAGCCTATCCCGGTCACGTCCCCAACCATGTTCCATGCTGGCGATGGTGCGCGAGGCGATGCCCGATCCGCTTTCGAGATTTTCTGCCGCGATGCCGGAAAGTGCTGCGCCCCTGACCTGATAGCCCGCCGCTTCCCATGCCTCCCGCGCCACGCCCAGCATTGCGCTCTTGCCGGTTCCGGCATAACCGACAACGATCCCCAGATCGCGCCCGTCCGTGATCTGCGCCAGCGCGTCGGCCTGCTCGCCCGACAGCACAAGTCCGCGCGCTTCTGCTTGGGCCAACGCCGCCTGCCTGTCGGTATCGCTTACCTCATGGCGTTCCCTCTCGGCCATGAGTTCGGCAGCGTCATGCAGACGCTGTTCGACCTCGATCATCTGGCGGGTGGTGAAGCGATCCTCGCCCCTGCCGTCCTTGCCGAGTTCGACCAGGTCGGGCGCGCCGCGAATCGCGTCCATCACCTTGTTGAACTGATCGATCCCGTCGCTGTGCCGGTGCGCGAACTTTGCCATGTCGCTGCGCGTGAACGTCGATTGCTGATGCGTGATCGCATCCAGCGCCAGGTCGGGATTAGCGATGATGCGTTCGCCATTGCCGCGCGCGATCTCGCGGTGCAACGCGGCGCGGTCGGCTTCGGCCCCCTGATCCTCGATCCGATACGCAGGCGCACCGATCTGGCTTTGCGGCTCAAGCGCGATGCCCTGCGCTTCAAGGCTGCGATGGTCGATGCACGCGTCTATGTCGAGTTCGGCCATGCGCTCATTGGCAAATTCGGCCCAACGTTCGCGCCAGCGTTCGACCATTTCCGTGCGGTTCCAGTCCCGCACCTTCTGGCCGAAGCCGTTTTCGTTAACCGCGCGCATGGTCAGCATGACATGGGCATGGGGTTTGGGCATGCCGTCCTCTGCCATGTCCCAATGCACATTGAGATCGGCAATCATGCCCCGCTCCACGAATTCCGACTGCACGAAGTCGCGGGCAAGCTCGATGCCCTGCGCTTCGCTCATCTCGCGCGGAAGGGCGAATTCGACCTCGCGGGCAAGCTGCGCATCCTTCCTGACCTCGAACGCCTCGACATCGTTCCACAGCTGTTCGCGGTCCCTCCATGCTTCGGGCGCATTCTCCGGCAGCATGACTTCGGAATGGACGACGCCGCGCTTGGCGGAAAAATCCTGGCTGCGATCAAGGCGCTCGTCGCGCAGCCGCGAGGCCGAACGGTAAGCAGCGGACGCCACCGCGCTGGAGCCCGACTTGCGGCCAATGACCTTGACGTGAAGATGATAGATCGCCATCGCGACCGGATCATTTGCATGACAAAGCCCACGTCGGCACGACGTATAAGCGCGCCCTCCCTCGAAAAAATCTCGGGAGCGACCAGCCCGTCCCGAGCCGTCCCGGCAACCCAGGAGCATTCGGCAAAGTGCTCACCTATCATCATTGCATCGACAACTCATGGAGACGACGATGCGCAAACCACGGGACTTCGATGCGGAACTGAAGGCGCTGGAAGACAAGGCGCGAGACCTCAAAAGCCGCAAGGTGCAGCAGCTTGGCGAACTGGTGATCGCCACCGGCGCCGATGCGCTCAGCGCCGAGGAACTGGCGGGTGCGCTGATCGTGCTGGCCGAGACCAAAGAAGCCGGAAAGCGGGAGGCATGGGCGAAACGCGGTGCGACGTTTTTCCAGAGCCGAGCGCGGCGATCTCCTTCGGCATCTGAGCGTAACGCTGGCGGCGCTGCGACGGACTCGGGCGGCGCGCAACCGCTACCAGGCGGCACGGGCGCAGCATGACATGCGCACATGGCAGGTCGAGCGCCGCAAGCGCACGCGGCACCTGATCGAACTGGGCGGCCTCGTCGTCAAGGCCGGGATCGTGGACCTTACCGGCGATGATCGTGCCACAATCTATGGCGCGCTACTCTGGATGGCTGACAAGCTCAAGAGCGAGGACGGCAGACATGCGCGCGGCGTCTGGACAAAGCTGGGGAAGATCGCGTTCGAGGCGGAACGGAAAGAAGAGATGCCTACCGTCGCGCAGGAACAGCAAGACCGGGCATGACCGATGGCCGCGGAGACCCCAAATATCGCAGCGCTGCCCCCCATCGCGCAGCTTGCCGCGCTCGAAGACAAGCCGGCCGGACTGCGCGGCGTCAGCGAAGACGACGCGCTGGCCAATGGTGCTGGCGAGCACCGGCGGATCAATGGTGTGGCTAGGAACAAACAGACGGTTCGACTTCAATCCTGCCAGATCGGAGGAAATCCAGAAAGCGAATACCCCGGCATCGTAATGTCTGCTGCACACTCAAAAGAACGCAGTATTCGTTTGTACCTTTCGGCGTGCTAGAAGCCATCACGTTCCGAATACGGGTAAACGCCCGAACTGCGTGCTCGGCGTTATTGTTGTTCCAGGGAACGCCGTCATAACCGAGGAAAGCGAAGAGTTTTTCCTTGTTCTTGTCGATTCTCTTTTTCAGGGCTATCCCAACCTCTGTCGCACATCGCAGTTCCGCCACGTCATTGAGAAATCGTTCGGCCGACCGCTTGTGCTTTCCGAGATTCCGCTTCTTTAACCCGTATCTATCGATGGTTTCGACGATTTCCCGTAGCAGCGAACCAAACCGCGTGGCGATGAACGTCAGTTCTTCGTTGAACGGGTGCTTGAGCACATCCTCGTTAATATCTCGCATTAGGTGGATGAGGCATTTCTGCTGCTGGCAAGGTACCGCGTCATATGCGCCGTAGAAGTCGCTGACCAATACGCCCTTAAAGCCTGCTAGCACCTCGTCTAATATCGATGCTTCGCGCGATGACGAATACACGTAGGCAATGGACGTCAGATTGGCGAATGTCCAGACGTAATGGCCGCCACCGTATACGACGCCCTTGGTCTCGTCGGCATTTACCAGGGGACCGCTTCTGATCTGTTCGAGGATCCAACGATACGTTGGCTCGTAATACCTTGCCATCGCGGATTTCACGTTGTGCACCGCGGATGCCGTTATCGACAGATTGAAAAGAGTGGCGACGTGCTCAGCTGTCTTTTGGCGCGATAGGCGCATATCGATCAGAAGGTAGATGATGTAGGCGCAGAGGTTCTGGCCATATTTCGAGCGCCTCTGATAGATCGTCATTTCTGCCTTGCAGGCACCGCACCGATAGCTGTTGTACCGGTACCGGACGACCCATCGCTTGATCCCACGGCGCGTAAACTTCAGATCGAAAACAGTTTGGGACAAGCGTGTGGCAACCCACATCTTCGATGCGCCGCATCTGGGACAGCACGCGGGTTTATCATCGACCGTTACCTCCTTTTCCACGGCCACCTTCTTGACGGGTTTCACACTGTTCTCGATGGTTCGCCGTATCGCCTTATCGGTTCGCACATAGACCTTTGACCTCTGGTAGTCCCAGTATGCGGCCGCGTTGATCTTCTCGAATTCAGGCAGTGCGCTGGGAAATTTCCCGAAGGGCCGTTGGAACCCGACTTCCAGAGATTCGACGTTCACGGTTTCCAACTTCGTCTTGCCGCCGGACTCGCTGGTGCCGCAAATACGAGCGAGGGCCTCGGCGACCAGCTCGGCCGCACGGCAGTCTTCAATGTTATATGCGATCAGCTCGCGCCGGAGGCTCTCGTCGGAAGTAAGTTCCCAACATCGCCGGATAAGCATAGCGGCGCTGCCTGACGCTTGTGAGCAGGTCCATTCAAATCCGAGCCACCGGGCGATGTCCTTCAGACCGTTTGAGTAGGTGGGGAAATAGATTCTTCCGTAGATGCAGCCCAGAAGGTTCACCGCCCCGTCGATGAGTTGATCGAGAAAGTCGGCGTCTTCAATTGACGCCGTCCACCGCTCCCTCATGGCTTTGAGAAAGCGGCTTTCATATGCGCCGTGATGCACAATCTGCGGTTTTTCGACCAGCTTGAGGGCGCACAGGCATTGCCGCCAGATTTCGCGCTCGCCTTCCGGCCCGTCGGCCCAAAAGGACTTCTCAACAGGAATGCCTTCCGCTTCGTATCTAAGGCCAATGAGGTAATAATAGTCCCGGTCAGGAACACCCTCAACGTCCATGAAAACTGGCATCCCTTGGATCGATAGCGTTGGAGAACCGACGACGTGGGTCTGAGCTTTCTTGATGGCGAGGGCCTTGAGCTTGTGATCGTGTTTCACCGGCGGGCTTGCACGAGGAGCCGTCGACTTAATTCGCCTTCGGCGTCGCGGACGATAGCCATAGGAAAGCTGGGTGATGGTTGAAATGCCCTTTTCCCCGTTTTGCGACCGTTCCTTTGCGGTCATGGCTCCGAGGAGACTCAGGTTTTCCCGTTCGACAGCGACGGCTCGGCACCGCGTCTGGAAATCACATATTGCGCAATGCTTGTTCAGGACGAGCGGCGGCGGCTCTCTGTCAAGAGAAGCCGATGCGACTGCCTCGACGATCTGTCGCGTTTTCGGGAGGTGGTCGGCAATCTTGACGGTCCTGCCGCAGTAGCCTTCACCGTAAATGACTTTTCCGCACGACGGAATTTCTCCTCCGATCGCCTGCTGGATCGCCATAGCCCCGAAACAAACGAGAAGATCGTCGGACCGGTCACGCTTGTTCCACGCAGAAAAAGCAACCGGGACATAGCCGTGACCAGGGTCAGATCTCTCGGCCTGGCTGCCTACCCGCACGGGCACAGGCAGGTCGCACCCGTACGACGTGGTCTCACAATCCACGAGCAGGGTGGACATGCACTCAGCGGAAACGCCGGTCAGCCGCAGGTGATCGAATGATACTACCTTATTGGTCGATCCAAAGCCAAGGTTTTGGCTCACCCTGGCTTTGTACTCGGCCGCAATGCACCCGCGCGTATCAGCGAAGACGCTGTCTGGCGACTTCTCGCCATGCACCATGAGATATGCTTTCGTCGAGCATTTCTGGTAGGCGGCAAAGACTGCCGCACTGATGTTCCCATTCGCGTCCATCTCGTTCGAACCATACGAACTGCATCGTGAGCGCAAAAGGAGGCAGCTGCCGAAAACCCGCTCGTCGCCACCGCCGTCACTAGAGATTACAATGTCGATTCAAAGTTTGCCGTCGCAGAGCAGCGCCTTTCATTTCCGGAAAGCCGACATTCTTACCGGCCCAACCGCTAACCATCTCATATAGCGGCTTCGGAGTCCGTGGAGACGATCGCGCTTCTGATCTTGCAGCGAACTCGCGGGCCAGGCCGACGAAGGCCTTGAGAGCGGCCGAGGGGTTGAGGCGTCCCGGATAGTAGAGGCAGAGCCTGGCGAAGGGGGGTGTCAGGTCCTCCAGCACGCGAACGAGGCGTCCTGCCTCGATGTCGGTCGCACATTCTGTTCCATGAAGAAGCCAAGCCCAATGCCTTCGAGGGCCATGTTCAGTGAGCGCCCAAGTGGCTTATGGCGACCAGGCGATCGTAAACGATGTCGGCGCGGCCCGCCGGTCCGCGAATGTTTCCTTCGAGGAAATGGTCGAAGTTGGGGTCGGCAAGCATCTCGGCAATTTGCTCTGCGATATAGATTCGGATCTCAAGTTCGGCCCCGGCGATTTCCTCGACGAGCTCCTCACGCCCATCGACGAGCAGGAGAATGTCCTCAGCATCCCTGCTACCGATGAGATCGGCTTCACCGCGCCGGCGGTACGTCTCCAGTTTGGTTGCGACAAATAAAGGAGGCGTGAGGTGTCGGATCACGAGCGTTTCCTCCAACGCCGCTGGGACCGCCGTCTCAATCCCCTTGGCGTACCAGCGATTGCTGAAGCCGAGGATAGCCTCGTCGTCCGGCATGAAGTCGACCTTAAGGTCGCCAAGTTTCATGCGGCAGATGACATTGTCGTCCGGCGACTCGGAAAAGCCGCGCTCGCGCAACCGATTCATTAGTTCCGCGCATTCTGCGAAACCGGCAAGATCAGCGATCAGGTCGACGTCGTCGGTCGCCCTGACCCCTTCCAGGGTGATGGGATCCGTTATATAGAGCGCTGTCGTGCAGCCGCCGACAAAGACCAGGCGCGCCCGAAGCTCGTCGCCGATCGCAACGGCGACCGTCTTCAGCTGAACCTGGACCGTCATCCCAACCTCTCTGCCAGCAAGTTGGCGGCCAGATTGGCCTCGCGCTGATTGCCAAGACGCACGGCGTCAACGAGCGCGAGATAGGCGTAGAGACGCTCGTCCTTCTCGGCAGCGTCCGGCACGCTTTTGAAGAGCGGTTCGACCGACTGGCCCATTTCCTGACCGCGAGCATAAGGCCAGACGCTGATGAGGCTGCCGGCGCTTTGCAGGGAATTGCGAAGAACAGGTGCCGCAAAGGCCGTAGGTAGACCGCGTTGCATTGTGCCCGGCTTTGCAGGAAAGACGAATTTCAGGCCATGAACGATGAATTCGCGCAGCTGTCGCCGGTTCGGCTTGGATCGACCGGTCTTCCTGTCCTTGATCGCGATACCAGATGCGAGACTGCGCTTGATTGAGGCGCTGACTTCGGTCTTGCTGATCCCAAGCGCCGCCTCAAGGCCGCGGACGGAATAAGGATCCTCTCCCCCCACGAGCCCTTGCCGCGCCGGCTGATGACCGATATTTTGCTCGTCGTCCTCCAAGCTCACCAACTTGAGCAGAACGACAACATCCTGGCTCTTCATCATAGTAATCGCTTCTGTCCTTTGTCCTCGGACAGAGGACACTAACCCATGTGACAGGCCGCACTGTCAACGCCGCGCGCCGGTGGAGAAATTGGCCCTTGATTTTTTGCAGCTCTGAGCTTCTGAAAGGTCCTGCACGAGGCGCGTCATGCCCACCGATAGCCAGTACATTTTCGAAAGTATCAAGCAGGGGTGCGTGATGCTTTCCGATGAC
Organism: Mesorhizobium sp. M0768; assembly: GCF_040320195.1. Classification (NCBI taxonomy): domain Bacteria; kingdom Pseudomonadati; phylum Pseudomonadota; class Alphaproteobacteria; order Hyphomicrobiales; family Phyllobacteriaceae; genus Mesorhizobium; species Mesorhizobium sp. M0768. The sequence goes on from NZ_JAMYPD010000003.1 coordinate 9,104, forward strand.
GAGTTCGTCATAGACAGGTTGGTGAAGTATTTCGGCAATGGCAGGATCCGCTGGCACGTCGAATTCCGTGAGCATCGCATCGAGCTGTCGACCGGCCAGCTCAAGAAGCAGCCTGCCTTCCGCAGGAAGATACTCGAACAGGCTGGCGTGCTGCCGCCCCGGCGTGCCGGGGCCAGTTACAGGCGATGGGCACTCAATCTGAGGAAGAATGCCATCGAGCTTCCCTGGCGAGACAGGCCGGTCGACGCCGATTTCGCCATCGACAGGCTCACCAGCCACGGAGATGGGCGCTGGACGGTTGAATACCAGGGCAAGTCAATCAAGTTCACGTCAATCAAACTGCGCAGGCAAGTCAGTTTTCGCAAACGCATGCTGGCCAAGGCCAAGGTGCTGCCGCCCGAGTTGGCACCGTCCGCTTATCGAAAGTGGATGGACTGGCTCATTCACAACGCCTCCGAGGCTGCGCCGCTAGCCGGCGAGGCCTCGATGCCAGAGAAAAGCTGGCTTGACGATCTGCCAGAGCTAGCCGGCTGGTAAAATGAAGCACCGCCCCAAGCGACCAGCTAGCCTGAATATCTCAAAGTGAGGGGTGCATCGGACCCCGTCCTTGGATCTGATGACTCTTTGTTGCAAAAGCAGTTTCTCAGATTCTCGGGGCCGATGCACCCCTCACTTTGAGATATTCAGGCTAATACTTATCTTGGCGTACATATCTCGCTCGGTGCGGCGCACTTGCGCCTTGCACCGTCCGACTGGCATGTGCCATCCGGATTGCCGCTAGCTCACGCAGTCCGGGGCCTGGTCAGTCCAGAGCGGGATGCAGCTTCTTCGCTTCTTCGCTTCTTCGCTTCTTCGCTTCTTCGCTTCTTCGCTTCTTCAGGTTCGACATTGATTTTCGATTTTTCGATTGCCAGGGTATGTCGGGCGTTCCACGCACGACGAGTCGAACATCGGGATGCTTGCGCACCTCGATGGCAAATTTCGCCAGCAGGTTGATGCCGGAAGAGTTGAGAAAGTGAAGGTCCCTCAGAGAGGGGCGACATGGGACCGCGACGGAAAAACTGAAATATTGGACCGTTTTCACTCGAGCCCGATCCACACAAAGCCGTCCTGCTTTCGGCAGGGATATACGATCAGCTTTGCGCGGTTTTTCGAAATGTCACCCAAATATTCAAGGCCCGCCCTGGTACCATCGTGCTCCAACTTCGCCCACTCCCTGATTTCGCCGGTAAGCAGGTCGAAACAACTCTGATGCCAGCGGCAGACCAGGCCAAGATCTGCGGTGATCGTGCTCTCCATGTGTGGGAGCTTCAGCTTTTCGGCCTGAGCGGAACTTCGGCGCTCGTAGAGCGGCAGATGAAGATGCGGGCAGGCATTGTTGAAGGCGCAATAGCTATCGGATCCGCGAACGACGACGATGTCGTAATCTTCAAAATCGAGAATCCGGCGTTCGTGGGGCTGAAGCTCGTCTTCGGCGAAAGCGCGAATCCACCTCCTGCCGCCCTGACGGATGGTTTCGCGAGGCCGTCTGGCATTCAGCTCGGCGTCAATTTCGGGCTTCAGCCTGACGATTTCGAACAGGCTTGTGCGCTCGCCGGTACCGCGAAGGCGTACCCTGACGAAGTCGCCGATTTCCACCTTGTCGGCGATCTGGTCGCGGAGGGCCTCGGATATCAGCAATCGCGTACCGGCATCTTTATTGGCGGCCTCGACCCGGCTGGCCAGATTTACAATGTCGCCGATGGCCGTGAGACGTTTGTGTCCAGCAAAACCCAATGTGCCGATGACGGCTTCGCCATAGTTGAGGCCGATGCGAATATCGAAATCGATGCCATACATCGAGGCAAAGAACGGCTTCAGACGATCAACTGTGGCGAGGGTCTGAAGTGCGGCGTTCACGGCGCGGAGCGGAGCGTCGGGCTGGTCGTCGATGCCGAATATTGCCATGAGGCCATCGCCGATCAGTTTGTCGATGAAACCGCCATTCTGCTCGATGATGTCGCCGACCTGGGCGAAGTAACGATTGAGCAGATACATCACGTCGTAGGGGGAAAGCCGCTCCGACAGCGCTGTGAAATCTACAATGTCGCTGAAGAAGACCGCAACATGCCTTGCTTCGCCGCAACGCGTCGCGGCAGAAGCGCCAAGCTGGCTGGTGATCATCATGTCGGTTTCGTCTAGCACCAGGCGTCGGACGCGAAGCTCGCCTTCCGGTCTGAGCTGACAGGCCAGCCGAACCTCATCGGCCAATCTCAACCGGTTCGCCATCAGGGTTTCGTCCGGATTCCGGTCCGGGCAAGCCTCAATGCCGTCGAGAACCCAAACGCGGCATGTCGAGCATTTCGCCCTGCCGCCGCATGCGTGGGCAAATGGCACGCCCGATCTGAGAGCCGCCTCAAGCAAGGTCTCATCTGCAGCCACGTCGAAACCCACTCTGTCGGGTAAAGCGGTTACTTTGGTCATATCACCGAACACAGGTCCGTCGCATTAACTGGCTTGCCAGTGTAGCACCAATCGGCTCAGGCAATAGAATCATGCAAAATTCGAGCACCGACGAAGCCGAAATGGTTTCGTTGCGGGGACCGGACCATAAGACCGCTTGCATCGGCAGCGACCGCTTGCTGAGCGGACAACGAGGGTTCATCACGGCGCGGATCGTGTTGGTGTCCTCGCAGAGCAGAATCGGGCTTAGTCCAGATGCAACAACCACGCAGCAACGATGTACGCCCGCAATCAGCGCGGGAAGCGGATCATCTCGCTCTAATCGTCGAACTTCCGTCAATGGCGCGTCCCGCTGGTTCAAACACATGAGCCGGAGCAAGCCCGAAACGAGCATAACGACTGGCTGGGGTGGCAAGCGGAAGTCCAGCGTGAACGCGCGGAATAGTTGATTTGCGGACTTGAGCCGGCATTAGGTTGCGCAAGCTGTAGCGGCTGACCTTGGCGCGACCGAGACCAACGTCGGCGCTGACGCAGGCCCGCTCTTGAAGCCAGTGGCCAGCGGGCTCTACGCCAACAATGGGCGCTTTCCAGAATGACTGGAACCGCACCATCGCTGACCAAACCTAAGCTTGGCCAGCGGAGCAATCACCTTTACGATTCGACCAGGATCACCAAGGACTCTGGAACCACTCCATCGAAGGCCATCGCATCCGCGGCTTCCTTGCTCTGCATAGCTTTCATCATGGCGTCCATGTCCGGAACGTCCATGAGAACGGCCACCCGAGTCGGATTTTGTGGATCTACAAATGTTCGTATGTTGGTCACGCCGAGCGGACCAAAAAGCTCTTTGCGCTTCGGCGAGTCGAGCCAGTGTTTTGTGCCCTTTGTGATGTTATGGTAGCCAATGACTGTCAGCATTGCATCCTCCCTATCGTAACGGCGAAGGCCCGGCATCAACCAAAAGTGCCAAGATCCATCCCGTCGAACGACGGAGCGCCGTTTCGGTTGGACTGTCAATTATTTCGTTAAAGGCGCGCGGAAGAACGATTCGGAGTGGGCGTTTCTTACGGACCGTTCGACCTCAATGAACCAGGATCGCGGTCACGCGGCTGTGGCTATTGACATGTGACAAGCGCAAACAGCCGGACAACAACAGCAAGGACTCGCGTGGCACATATCGGGATCCGGCGCTGGGGTCGGAAAGGGCAGTTGGGCGTAGGTGCCTGTCATGACCCGGCGGGCCAAGCTCGGGGTTATCGCTGAGGTGGAGGCCTCGGATGAGCGTTCTTACGAACGGGCGACCCAGCAACGTGACTGCCCACGAGATTGTTGAAGAGCTGATCCTACAAGCCCGTCGCGGTCAAATCATCTCCGTCAAAGAGACCATTACAGTGGTGCGCCGAGACGGGCCGCAAGTGGAAAGTGACTGCGCGCCGGTCGAGCTTATTGTAGAGATTGCCCAGCCTTTGGCCTGTTTGTCGCGTTCGACCTCCACGAATAGCGTCATGGCAACCCACTGGTTCAACCCCGAGAGGGCACTCTTTGCGCCAGCCAGTTATCCGATCCCGCTCAGAAATTTCTACCAACATTCCCGCCTTCCAAGGAACCAATGAACAAATCTTCTCGGCAGGAGGTTCTATCCTCGACCATGGTTGAGGTCGACAGAAGGAAACAGAAGGCTATCGCCGACCTTGTGCGACGGTGGGGTCACATCAGATGGTCTCGGGCCGCTTCATTCCGCGGCCTCCAGCAAGCCGGCTTCTTCCTGCAAGCCGTGAAGAAAATCCGCGGCGCGCTGCGCGTGGCTGGCTGCGGTGAAGATCGCCCGCTTGTCGTTCTTAAGCACCTTCAGCCATGAGCCGATATAGGCGGCATGGTCGGGCCGGGTTTCGGGCGTCAGGTCGAGATCGGCGGACAGGAAGATCGAAGCAAGTTCAGCAAGGAGTTCTTCCATCGCGTAGCCTTCGTCGCCCCAGCGCTTGCGGCCAAAATCCCGCTCCAGCCGCGAGGGGTGGCGCGTCCAGTGCGTGCACTCGTGCGCCAGCGCTGCGCAATAGCTTTCGGCATTGCGGAAGGTCTCGAACGGCGGCATCTGCACATGGTCGCTGCCCATGCTGTAATAGGCCTGATTGCCGCCGTGACGGATATCGGCGCGCAGCGCGGCGAAGAAAGTTTCCGCATGCTCGATGCGTGCTACCGGATCGAGGCGCTGTTCCGCCGGGGCATAGAATTGCGCCGGTAGGCCCTCGATCTGCTCGACATTAAAGACGGTGTAGCCCTTCATAAACGGGATATCCCGCTCCTGCTCCTCGCCGGTCGCTTCGTCCTTCTCTGTCCTGCGGATACGGTCGGCATAAACGACAAGATTGCCCCTCTCGCCCTTGCGGACATGCGCGCCCATCTCTTGCGCCTGTTTGAAGGTCATCCAGATCGGCGCGGCAAAGCCCTGCGCCATGGCTACCGACCAAAGCATGATGATGTTGATTCCCTGATAGGGCACGCCGTTATGACGTAAGGGCGGCGAAATCCGCCCGGCGGCGTGCTCCGCGTTCCAAGGCTTCAGCCATGGGCGCAGGCCCTGTTCCAGTTCGGCAACAATGCTCGCCGTCACCTTCTCATAAACATCTGCTTTCATTGGTTTTTCCTCCTAGTTTACGGTTGCGCAGCAGCTGCTGCTGCAACCGGACTAGGCCCCGCGCCAATGAGCGGGCGGAATGCGGTCAAGGCTGAAAATCAAAGGGTGGTGCGGCCCACAGCGGAGTGAGCACACGGCCTTTGATTTTCACGCGAATAGCGCCCGGCCTTGACGGCAGGGGGCGGCAGCCCCGGATCAAAAGAGAAAAGGTTGCACGGGCCGAAACGGCCCGTTCAGGTCACGGCCTGAAAGGGCGTGCTTGCGCGAGGGATGGAAGCCGGATGGCCGAAATCCCGGCGTAGCGTGGCGAAGCCGGAGTTCGGTTTACGAGAGCCCGGTCCTGCGTAGCTTCAGCGAAGCAGTACGCGCCCAGAATCCGGCGCCGTAATCGGGTTCGGTCGCTGTTCCGGTTTTTGCTGCGCCGCATGCGCCTTCCCTGAGGCCATGCGAGGTCACTGCGTACGGGAAAGCTGGCATTGGTGTAGCTGAGGAAGTGCGGCGCAATCGGTGGAAGTTTAAGATAACTGCCAAGGCATGAAAAGCATTGAAGGCACTCCCTGGCGGCTTGGCGGTCAGCTGCTCCTGGAACTTGGCGAAGTCGGCTACCTCCCAGTGCTCGGCGAGCTTTCCGTCGGCGATCCGATAGAATTGAAAAGCAGCGAAATCGACGCGATTGCCGGTCGCCTTGATCTCACCGAAGTCATTTTCACCTGGGTGCCGCTGACGCGATTCATGACCGCCACCCGATCGCCCTCGCCGATGATCTGCTCGATGGTCCAAGTGAAATCGGGAAAGCTGGACTTTAGGCCCTCGAGATAGCCGCGGATGACGTCGATGCCAGAGGATTGTTCATTCAGCTTGTCACCATAGTCCTGCGAAACAATGTCGGCGAGCTGGGTCAGATCACCGGAACATATCGAAATAGCGGCGGACGATGGCTTTATTGGCATCAGAATCGGACATGGGCTGCTGTACCCGGTTCCATTCGCTGGCAGGCTGCATCGTCGGCAGTGACCGTGCTGAGCCGCCTGTGACTCGAAGAGTCGAGTAGATGAACGAGCGCTGGCCACGCCGAGAGGCGGTCGCTTGGAGGGCGGTAGGTCTGGAAGGTTTGGCTTTTGTCTCGCTGGCCGAGAGGGACTTCATGCACGAGCGCAGCAACGGTTCAGGTGGAAAGCGTTTGGTCGTTGCCAAGACCATCGGCGACTTCTGAAATAGCGAGCGGGCGTGCTGGTCCTTCAGGGGATAATTCCCCGAGGGCCCCGGCGTAGCTGAATCTGGCGGGTACCGCAGCATTTCTTGAACTTCATACCTGAACCGCAAGGACATTGATCATTGCCGCCGAGTTGCAGCCGGCCGACCAGGGGCAGCAGCGCTGCTGAAGGCAGGAGCGCTGCCGCAAGGGCAGCCAACTTGCCCGAGATTCCCGGTACGACGAGGCGACGACCGGATTTGAACCCTCGCCACGCCCGTTCGGCCACATACTCCGGATCCACCTTGGGCAAGATGTTGAAGAGCGCCGTCTGATTGGCGCCTGATCTTGCGAGAAACTCCGTCGACACCGGGCCTGGTGCAACGCATGTGACCGTCACACCGGTTCGGCGCAATTCCTGGTGAAGCGCCTCTGAGAAGAAGCGCACGAAAGCTTTGCTGGCGAAGTACAGAGCCATATAAGGCCCGGGAACGAACCCGGCCACGGAACTGAGATTGAGCACCCCGCCCCGTCGGCGCGCCACCATTCCCGGCAGAAAATGGAGGGTCAGTTCTGTGAGGGAATGTATGTTGAGATCGATGATGCCCAGTTGATCATCAATAGGCAGCGCCGTCGTCGCGCCCCGCAGGCCATAGCCGGCGCTGTTGACCAGGACATCACAGACCAGGCCGTGTGTGGACAGAAAGCCCTCCATGCGCGTCGGCGCATCGCCTGCCACGAGATCCAACTCGAGCGTGAATGCCTCGCCGCCCGCCTCCCTAACCTCAGACGCCGCGGCGGCCAAACCCTCGGGCGAGCGGGCAACCAGCACAACCGCACCGCGCTCCCTTGCCGCGACGCTCGCAATCGCCCGGCCAATTCCACCCGAGCCGCCAATCACGACGATAGCTGGCCGGTATTCACCGTGCGAAATCACGTCGCGTTCCTCTGTCTTGCAGGAGCGGAAACTCCTTGACCGAGCAGCATCACTTCATTGGCGACAGTGCCGTTCAGGATCTTTTCGAATCTCTCCAGTGCTCGTGCGACGTTCGCTCCATCCATGACCCGGTGATCGTAGTGGATGCGGACATTCACCGATCCGTCTTTGCCGATCGGACCGTAGTTCAGAAGCGTGGTCAGTGGTGTCAGCGGGTTGAGTGATTCCGCACCGAGACCAGAATAGACCGACAGTTGGAAGGTACCGAAGTAATTTGCCCTTTGCCGGGCGATGTTCAACCCTAGCCACATAAGCAGCCACCTGACTGGCGCGGGCGCACCTGCCACCCGCAAGGCACGCCGAAACTCCGGGACCTCCAGGATCGGCCGTGATCGAGCCGCATGGATGGATCCCTCAAGTTCCGTGATGGAGTAGCGCTCCGGGCACTTGATGCAGCTCAGCAGAACGGCCGGCTCGCCATCATATTCGCGCTCGTGGGCAATCGAGGCTACGCTTGCCGGATACTCATAAAGCTGCGGCCAGGGCAACTTGACATAGGCGCGCCGCAGCTCCGGCATCTCTAGGGCAAGAAGCGCATATCCTTTCAGGAAGATCGCGGTCCAGGAGGGCCTGGTCTGCTGCGCCATTCTAGCCCTTACGAGTGGGCTGAGGTTCATCTGACGCTGCACCGCGACCCGTGGCACGCCGATCGAAAACCTCATCAGATCGCCAACAAGGCGCCGGGGCGCGGAAAGCTTGAGGGCTCGGCCTCGCATAAAACGTACCTCTAATAAAGATAAGGGACTATTCGCTTGGTCTTTTCCATATAGGCACGGTATTGCGGGCCGAAATTCTCCAGCATCATACGCTCTTCCTCGTCCACTCTCAGCAGGAAAAGGACTGCGAACCCAATCAAACCCGATATGCCCGCAATCCAGTTCGCCAGCAAAAAGACCTGGCCGAGGCCCATGAGCAGGAACGAGGTATACATCGGGTGGCGGACCAAAGCGTATGGTCCGGCGCAGATGAGTTCATGCCGTTCGCGAATCTCCAGCGTAATCGACCAGTTCCGGCCAAGTTCCTTATGGGATCTGCGAAAAACCCATAGCGCGGAGCAGAAGATGATTGTGCCGAGAGCCACGGCCCAAACGCTGGCCGGGTGGTCAGCCGCTGCGGGCATGCCGGTGACAACATAGAAGGCAGGCAGGATTGCGAGGCCAAACAGAGCAGATGCAAGCCCGACGATGTCGGAACGTGAGCGGTAGCCAGTTACAATTCGCACGCGCCTTGCCCGGCGCTCGAAGGGATACCGAATCACGTACCAAGCAACGATGCCGATCACCCAAATGACCTCGCCAAGTGAGGCTGCCGCAATGCTCACTTCAGGTCACCAGCGCCCTTTCTGCGATCGCGACTGTAGCAGCTGCCCCTGAGTATGGCCACTTCACCCATCGTCTCGATTTCGTCACCGGCCGACCTTCAGGCGCAGCGATCCTCTCCGAGTTAGTCCGCAGACGCGAAAGCCGGAGGGGCAGTACCGATCGCATTCGGTCCCATTCATCCCTCGAATCTTGGTTATGTATTCATCTCCCGAAGCTCGGTTATGAATTGTTGCGGCCGGAGCTGAATGGCGGGAGTCTTATATCCCATGGAATGAGCGATGTCCGCCACGAAGCCGTTGCAGTTCAAGACCGTCGCCTGCCAGACATGCGAGCTCGCCTGCAGCTTGCGGATGTAGGCAACGACTTTGTCGTATTCGGCCCGGGTCAATATGATTTGCCAGCTTGCGGATCTGTATGGTTCTTCCAGATCACCGTCGCTCCACCCGGTTTCGGCTGGCACCGGCACGATATGGCCCAGAACATAGGGAACCGCACTGTTCGAAGCCGGGTGAAGGCCCGCGACTTGGGGATCGATCATTCTCCCGGCCCGGTCCAGGCGCCCAAAAACTGCGTAGGTGTGGCCGTAGCTTAGGGCGTAGCGGGAGCGGAACTCGATGAAGTACCGCTCGTCGTTTTTTTGAGGCGCAGCTCCGCCATCGGCATAAGATACGAAATTCGGCTGGGGCGGCAGGTCTTTCGTCTGACATGCCGCTGCCGGGAGGGCCACCAACGCCACAAGCAAGAGACGGCTACTTAGAAGCGTCATCGCCGCGTCCATTCCCGAACTTCACAAAGCACAGACCTAATAACGGCCTATGCTCGCCAACCGCTATGAAGCCGGCCAAAGCCCCGGCTGCGTATGTATGGGGAAGGGCTTGGCACCCCTTCCCCATACAAGCCGGTCCTTACTTAATCACTGGTTGCTCTACCGGAGCGGGTGCCGGAGCCTTACCCTTTCCTTTGCCGATCCAGTCGTTCGCGCAGCCGCTCAGGCTGGCAACGGCGAGCACAGCAACCATTGCAATCAATATCCTGTTCATCAAGCAATCCTTTCCCCGGGGGCGGAATAGCCTATGGAATCGCCACAACTAAAACGATATGCAGCCCCACGAAGTTAGCTGCGATCTACACCAACGCCTAGTGCAGAAATGACACAGTTGGCACCCGGTTGCCGGCGGCACCTTTGCGGTGACGTGCTGGCAGGGTTCACCATCCAACGAAGATCAGGCCTGCCCACCATCAAACAACCACCACCGTCGTGCCCAAAGGAGTACGGTCGTAGAGGTCAATGACGTCGTCATTTATCATACGGATGCACCCGTTCGATACCGCTGTGCCTATCGTCCATGGCTCGTTTGTACCATGTATCCGGAAGTGGGTGTCGCGCCCGTCTCGATAGAGATAAAGGGCACGCGCACCAAGCGGGTTGTTTGGTCCGCCAGGGACCCCCCCTGCATACTGCACCAGGCGCGGCTTGCGCTGCATCATGCTGGCGGTGGGTGTCCACGACGGCCAGTCCGCCTTGCGGCCGACGGTCGCTGTACCCTTGAAGGAAAGTCCCTGCTCGCCGACGCCAACGCCGTAGCGCGTCGCCCACCCGTCAGACTCGACGGCATAGAGAAAACGGTGCGAAGTATCGACGACGATCGTTCCGGCCGGCTCGTTTCCGTCGTACCGCACATGCTGCCGTCGGTAACGAGGATTCAGGCCACGCCTTGGTCCGAACGCGGATGAAATCGACGTGCATCCGGAGATCATCAGAGCCAGACTACCCAGCACGAGCCCCCGGCGCGCAATGTGGTGTTCTTCCATTTGTACCTGCTAGGAAACTGGTCATCTACCGCCGCCCTCGTCTCTACCATTCCGAGGCCTGCGGGCCAAGTCTCGCTGTGTGGTGGCAAAAATGAATTCACAGGATTAAACAAGCGAATTGGAGCGAAACTTCTTGCGATGACCGTCTGCCTCTGTTCGGTTATGTCAGAAATGGCATAGGACAGAGCCGATGAAGCCTGACTTCCATGGTAAAGTCGCGATTGTGACCGGCGCAGGCTCCGGAATAGGTGCGGCTGTTTCACGGCAACTCGCGCAAGAAGGAGCCGAGATTGTTGTCGCCGACCTTGATGCCGAGGCCGCGCGCTGCACAGCCGCCGAAATAAGCTCGCAAGGAGGCAGGGCCTACGACTTTGCGGTAGATGTCACGGATGCGGCAGCAGTGGAAAAGCTGATCGAGTTCACTGTCCAGAAATGCGGCGGACTGGATATGGCGGTAAACAATGCAGGTATCGACGGCATTCGAAAAGCAACGGCAGACTATCCGCTCGACAACTGGCACAAACTGATAAACGTTAATCTCAATGGCGTTTTCTACAGCATGAAGTACGAAATCGCCGCGATGCTGGATCGAGGCGGAGGTGCCATCGTGAACATGTCCTCTGTTCTCGGTTCCGTCGGCTTGCCAACTGCGTCCGCTTACACGGCAGCGAAACACGGGGTCGTTGGATTAACCAAGGTTGCGGCGATTGAATATGCTAGGATGGGCATCCGGATCAATGTCGTCGGCCCCGGCTGGATCGAAACGCCTCTTTTATCGGAGCAAATGGAGGCATTAGCCAGCCGGCGCATGGCGGGTCTTCAGCCGATGGGCAGGCGCGGGAAACCGGAAGAGGTAGCGGCTCTTGTGTGCTTCCTGCTGTCCGACCAGGCCAGCTTTATCACTGGGAGCTACCATCTGGTGGACGGAGCTTACACCGCCCATTAGTGCAGTGGAGACCGGTAACTTCTCTGGGGTGAGCGCGGCCACGATTTGTTAGCGTCGACTGGGCCATCACCATCTCTTTGGTTTCGGAGGTAGTGATGGGAATGGAGTGGGCGATTTCGATCGAAGGGACGAACGAATTCGGCGACATCTGTCGCCGAGAGGTCCGGATCGACAAAAGCGATGAGCGTCTGCGTGAAGGAGACCTGGGCCTGTCGATCGACGACGGCAAGAAGATCATGGCCACCCTGCAAACAGCGGTTGTGACCCAGGAGGCGGAAGCCTACACCCTGTTTCGACGGGTCTGTCCGGATTGCCACAATCTTCGGCAACCGACAGCAAGTTCCACGTGCGGCTGTCGGCGGCGTGATGCGGCATCCGTCCGCGGCAGGGTATGAAATCGCGCAAAATCGTAAAGTGGCGCACAGCACGCGATTCGAACCGCCAACAGGCGCAGGGACTCAATTTAGCAAGTGAATTCAGTAGCAGCACTGTATTGGCGGTATCCCTCTCCCGCTACCACCCTACGGATAAGCTGTTGAAATAACAACAAAAACTGAAACTTTGGTAGCGCCCTGTCCAAAAATCTTCAATGATTTCAGGGGCCGAGCCTGCTATCTGGTGGTGCCAACGAACGTCGCAGAGGCGCCGTAAGCGGTCTTTACCAAGCAGATGTCCTGATGTCGCCTTTGATACGCAAGTTCGAGACACCGCTGGTCATGCCGGCTGTTTAGCCAAAGCGGGTCAGCCCTTGAACGCCGGCAAGATAAGGCCCTTGACGCCGACATCGAGCGCGAACAATCCGCCCGGATGCTTCTGGCGGACGAAGTGACTGGCCGGACGCCGGAGTACGGCAGAGGTGACGTAGAGGATATCGAGGTCCTTGCCGCCGAATTCGCAGCAGGTCGGCAGGTCGGTCGGCAAGATCACGGTTTCCATCAGTTCGCCGTCGGGATCATAGCGGCAGACTTTGGCGGTCACTGGGATAGTCACCCAGTAGCAGCCTTCGGCATCTACGGTGGCACCGTCGGCGACGCCGCCGGTCGCCCTCATGTCGATGAAGGTGCGGCGGTTCTCGATCTCGCCGGTGGCGGCATCGAAATCATAGGCCCACACCGCGCCGGCATGGCTGTCGGAAAAATACATGGTTTTCGAATCCGGGCTCCAGGCGAGCCCGTTGGAGCATCCGATGCCGTCGATCATCTTGTGGACCGAAAGGTCTGGATCGAGCCGGTAGAGCGCGCCGATGAATTCGATCGGCTGGCCCGGCACCTCGAACATCGAGCCCGACCAGAAGCGGCCCTGGCGGTCCGGCTTGCCGTCGTTGAAGCGGGTCTTCGGCATATGCGCTTCCGGGTCGACGATCGCCTCGAACCTGCCGGTTGCCGGGTCGAAGAAATGGAAGCCGTTTGTCATGGTCAGCACCAGGCCGCCCTTCTCGCGCAGGCCAAGGCAGCCGAGATATTCCGGCGTCTCGAAGACCTCGTCCTTGCCGGTCGATGGATCGTAGCGATGGATCAGCTTCTTCCAGATGTCGATCCACCACAGCACGCCGGCCTTGGGGTCCCAGAGCGTGCCTTCGCCGAGCTCGGCCCTGGCATCGACGACACAGGTGATTTCGACCATGGTCAGCTCTCCTTTCTGCGCATCTTGCCGCCGAGACCGGCGAAGGTCTCGCTGCCGATCGACACGGTGAGCAGGATCACCGCGCCATAGACGATGAGCAGCGCTCCGCTCGACAGGTTGAGCGCCGGCAACAGGCCGGTGAGGATGGTGAGCACCATGGCGCCGGCGACGGTGCCGAGATAGTGGCCGCTGCCGCCGAGGATCGAGGCGCCGCCGATGGCGACTGCCGCGATCGAGGTGAACAGATAGGCGTCACCCATGCCGAGATAAGCCTGGCTGGAATAGCCGGTGAGCAACATGCCGGCGAAAGCGGCGGTGAGGCCGGAGATGACAAAGGTCAGGATGGTGGTGCGCGCCGTCGGCACGCCGGAGAATTCAGCGACCGTGGCGCTGGTGCCGAGCGCATAAAGATGGCGGCCGAATGCCGCCTTGGACAGCAGCAGCGTCGCCACCAGTGTCAGCGCGAGCCAGATCAGCGCGATGACCGGGAAGCCGCCGATGCGGCCGACCGACAGGAACTGGATCAAGGCCGGTGCCGAGGGTGTCGGCGAGCCCCCGGTCAGCACCAGGATCAGGCCTTGCAGGATGACATTGGTCGCGAGTGTCATGATGATCGGCGGCACGCCGAACCGGGCGACGCCGACGCCATTGAACAGCCCGATCAAGGCGCCGCCGGCGAACAGCAGCGGCATTACCCAGACCAGCGGCAGATCCCGACCGCCGCAGAGCAGCGCCATGACGATTGCCGCCGAGTTGAGCACCCAAGGCACCGACAGGTCGATGCCGCCCCCTATGATGACAAAGGTCTGGCCGAGCGCGACGATGCCGACAAAGGCGGCCAGCACGATAGTCGAGCGCATGTTGGATACTGAGAGGAAGCCCGGCGAGAACAAAGCCGTGACCAGCAGCAGCACAACCATGCCGGCATAGGCGAGTACGATGAGGCGGTTGCGGGCAAGGAAGGCGCTCATTGGACACGGTTCCTTGCGGCTTTTTCGGCAACGGAACTGGCAAGCACCGAGAGCAGGAGGATGATGCCGGAAGCGACCGGCTGCCAGTAGCTCGACACATGCAGGACGAAGACGAGATTGCCGATGAGGGTGAGCACGAAGGCGCCGATCACCGTGCCGGCAAGATGGCCGCGACCGCCGAACAGGCTGACACCGCCGATGACCGCGGCCGCGACCGAAGGCAGGATATAGTCCTTGCCGATGGTCGGCGAACCGGCGCCGGTCTGCGTCACCAGAAACAGCGCCGCGCCGGCCGCGAACAGGCCGGACAGGCCGTAGGTGACGAGGTTGGCGCGGGTGATCGAAACACCGGACAGGAAGGCTGATTTCTCGTTGGAACCAGTCGCCTGGATGGCTATGCCGACACGCGTCGCGCGAAACCACCACCAGAACACGAGCAGCGCCAGCAGCATCCAGACCGGGCTCGTCAGGCCGACAAGCTGTGCCGAGGCGAAGCCGACCCACCAGCCGGGAACGCTGCCGCCATCGGTCGGCAGGATGATCATGGCGACGCCGTTGAGGATCGACCAGGTGGCAAGCGTCACCAGGAAGGGCTGCAGCTTGAGCAGCGAGATCAGCAGGCCGTTGAGTGCGCCGATCAGGAAGCCGAGTGCTAGGATGATCAGCGCCCAAAGTGCTGTGGCCGACGGATCATCGGTGAAGCGCGTCGCCGCGATCACCGTGCCGAGGCTGATCATGCCGCCGATCGACAGGTCGATGCCGCCCCGCACCAGCACGATGGTCTGGCCGGTTGCCGCCAGCATCAGCGTCATAGCCGCGGCCGTGTCGAGGTTGAGTTCGTCCAGCGAAAAGACACCGGCCTGCAGGCTGCCATAGATGGCAACGATCAAGGCCAGCATGAGGGAGGCGACAAGGAACGGCGCGCGGTCGAGCAGGCGGCCGCGCCAGTCGATGCCGGGCCTCGTCCATTTCATTTCGGCAGGTCGTTGCGCCATCCCCACAGTTTGCTCCGCGGACATCACCATGCCTCAAGCCGCCTCGCTGTCGAGCATGGCGGCGCGCAAAATGCCCGCCTCCGAGATGCGGTCGCCTTCGAGCGTCGCCGCGATGCGGCCATTGCGCATCACCAGCACCCGGTCGGCGACATGGACCAGTTCCGGCATGTCGCTGGAATGGAACAGGATCGCATAGCCCTTGGCCGCGAGGTCGCGCATCAGCTGAAAAATCTCGCCCTTTGTGCCGACATCGACGCCGCGCGTCGGATCGTACAGCAACAAAACGCGCGCCTGCGTGAGCAGCATCTTGCCGAAGATCACCTTCTGCTGGTTACCGCCGGACAGCGTGCCGGCGAGCTGTTCCGGCGTGCCTGCCTTGATGCGCAGGAAGTCGACCATTTCCTTGACCAGAGCCAATTCCTTTTGTCGGCTGAGCAAGCCATTTTCGGTAAAACGCCTGATAACGGACAGGGTCAGGTTCTCGCGCACGCTCTTGGTCAGGAGCAGGCCCTGCCCGCGCCGGTCCTCCGGCACCAGCGCAATGCCATCCTTGCCTGTCAGCGCCTGGCGCGGATTGCCGATCGAGACCGGCTTGCCCCAGAGTTCGAGGGTGCCGCTCGCCTTGCTGGCGCCGAACAGCGCCTGGAACAGGTCGCGCTGGCCGTGGCCCTGCAAGCCGCCAACACCCAGCACCTCGCCTTCGCGCAGCGTGAAGTCGACGCCGGAGAGCCGGCTGCCGCTGGAGAAGTTCCTGACCCTCAGCGCGATGTGGTCTGTCGCTGTGGACACACGCTCCGGATAAAGCCTGTCCAGATGGCGGCCGATCATCTGCGTGACGATCTCGTTGTCCGACACGGCGTTCGCCTCGTGCGCGGCGACGGTGCTGCCATTGCGAAAGATGGTCAGCCGGTCGGCGATGGCGCGCACCTCGGCCATGCGGTGCGAAATGAAGATCACCAGCCGGCCTTCGGCCGCCAATTGCCGCGTCAAATTGAGCAGCCACTCCGCCTCCCGCGCCGGCAGCGCCGAGGTCGCTTCGTCAAGGATCAGGATGCGCGGGTCCTTGGCCAAGCCCTTGGCAATCTCGACAATCTGCCGTTCGGCCAGGGTCAGCCGCCGCAATTCCTGGTCGGGACGCAATGCCGGAAAACTATATTTGTCGAGCAGCGCCAGCGTCTTGCGGCGCATCTCGCCGCGGTTGACGATGCGCAGCAATGTCCGTGGTTCGTGACGGAACCAGATATTCTGTTCGACGCTGAGATCGGGGATCAGCGACAGTTCCTGGAAGACGGCGGCGATGCCGAGCGCCTGGGCGGCGTCCGGATTGGCCGGGCGATAGTCCTGGCCATCGACCAGGATCGAGCCGCCGTCGTGCTGCACGGCGCCCGACAGGATCTGGATGAAAGTGCTTTTGCCGGCGCCATTCTCGCCGAGCAGTGCGTGCACCTCGCCGGCGCGGGCACTGAATAGCCTGCGACATGTCCGGGCGCTCGGCGCGGACGAGGTGATCGACTATCGGCAGCAGAACTTCGAGATGCTTGCGCGCGACATCGATTTCATCGTCGACCTCGTCGGTGGTGAGGTCGTGAACCGCTCCTGGGCAGTCCTGTCGCCCGATGGCCTTCTCGTAAGCATCGCCGCCACGGACCTCGCATCACGTACGCCGCCAGGCCGCCGCGGCGTCTTTTTATCGAACAAACCTGATACCGCGCGCCTGACCGCGATCGCCCAGCAGGTCGCCGTCGGCGCCCTGCGATCGACGATCGCCGACGTGGTGGGCTTCGATGATTTGGCTTCCGCAATCGAGCGCAATCGCACCGGCCGCGCACCCGGCAAGATCGTCGCTGATTTCACCCGCTGATCACCAAGTTTTCAACTTTCAAGGAGTTTATCATGACGACTATCTGGAGTCCGGTCCGCGTGGGCCAAATGGACCTGCCCCACCGCCTGGCCTTGGCCCCGATGACTCGCAGCCGTGCCGAGTTCAACGGCGTACCGGGCGAGCACGCCGCTGAATACTACGCCCAGCGCGCCTCCCTTGGCCTGCTGATAACCGAGGGTGTGCAACCCTTGGCCGATGGCCAGGGCTATTTCGCGACGCCGGGGATCCACGCGCCCGAACATGTCACTGGCTGGCGCAAGGTCACCGATGCGGTTCATGCAAAAGGCGCGAAGATCTTCCTGCAGCTCATGCATGTCGGCCGCATGTCGCACCCGGACAACACGCCGCATCACCGTCAGCCCGTCGCCCCATCGGCCGTCGCGCCCGGTGAGCAGATGTTCACTGCGAGCGGCATGCAGCCCATCCCCGAGCCGCGCGCGCTGACGACCGAGGAAGTCGCCGCCACGGTGCAGGACTTCCGGCGGGCCGCGCGGCTGGCTATCGATGCCGGCGCCGACGGCGTCGAGATTCACGGCGCCAACGGCTATATCGTCCATCAGTTCTTTGCGCCGAACGCCAATCACCGGACCGACGCCTATGGCGGGCCGATCGCTAACCGCATTCGGTTCGCCGTCGAAGTGGCGCAGGCTGTCGCCGATGAGATCGGCGCCGATCGCACCGCTATCCGCCTTTCGCCAGGCCTGCCTTTGGGCGGGCTTGATGAAGGTCCGGAGAGTCCTGCGCTCTATCGCGAACTGGTCGCCGCGCTGGCACCACTGAAGCTGGCCTATCTCCATCTGATGTATGGCGGGGGCGACGAGTTCCTCGCCGACATCCGCCGTGCGTGGCCCACGACCCTGATGGTGCTGCGGCTTGGCCGCACACGCGAAGCCCTGGACCAGGACATCGTCTCGGGCCAGGCAGACATGACCTCGATCGGCCGTTGGGCTTTGGCCAATCCCGACTTCGTCGAGCGTCTACGGTTGGGCGCGCCCGTCAACGAGCCCGATCCATCCACCTTCTATGGCGGTGGCGCGGCCGGCTACACGGACTATCCGCGGCTTGCGGGCTGATGCGTCGGCTGCTGTAGTTCATCGGACTGCAGCAGCCACCTTCTGGCGGTCGTCGCTTGCGTTATTGGATCAAGCTGGCCCGCGACGTGGGTGATGGCGTTGGCCGACAGAAGGTAACCGTGGCGGCTTCAAATCCGAATGAACGCTGCCAATTCGTCGGGAGTTCCTTTTGGGAACGCTCCTCTCAGATGGTCGAGAAAGGCGGAAACGCGGGCATTCAACAGGCGCCGCGACGGGTAGAGCGTCCACAGGGCCGTATCCGGACCATCCACGTCCCCCCAATGCACCAACGTGCCGGCGGCCAGATCATGACTCACGAGCGATACCGGCAACCGTGCCGCACCCACGCCCATGACGACCGCATCGCGAACCATGATGAGCGACGACAGGCTGAGCACCGGGGTGAACGCGATCGTCGTCGGCCCCGTGTCCGGTTTGATATTCCACAACGAGAGTCCTCTGTCCGAGCTCCGCACGACAGCGGGAGCGGCGTCTCCGTCTCGCGGTCTCGCCACTTGCGGGCTCGCCACGATCACAAGCCGATCACGCATGAAGACCCGTCCCACCAGGCTTTCATCGGAACGCGGATTGACGCGAATGGCCAGGTCATACCCTTCTTCGACCATGTCGACTGCACGGTCTTCGGTCGTGACTTCAAGGATAACGTCGGGATATTTGAGCGAGAAGCCTGCCGCCAGCTTACCCATCGCAAGTTGAGAGAAGAGCAACGGTGCACTGATCCGCAAATTTCCACGCGGTTCCCGGTCTCCCGACGCAATCGCTGCGGCCGTCTCCTCCACTTCCGTCAGCAAGCGACTGGTTCGCTCATGCAGGTCCTTTCCCTCCTGCGTGAGCTTCAGGGCACGCGCCCCGCGCTCGAACAAGCGTAGGCCCAAGCTATTCTCCAGTTCTGCGGCGCGCCGCGAGAGCGTCGCCTTGGGGCGCCCTGTGGCGCGCGCGGCTCGCCCGAATCCACCATGACGTGCAACCAGATTGAAGTCGGCTAGGGCGAGCAGGTCCATGTGTTCCACCAGTGAGACAGGGTGTCTACAAATGGCAGCTTCCGGTGCGTTTGTGGACTCCTAAATAGCGCTAACGATCTGATAAAAGCAGGAGTGACCACATGACTATCCTCGTCACCGGTGCAACCGGAACCGTCGGCCGCAATGTCGTCGATCAGCTCATCAAGCGCGGCGCTAATGTGCGCGCGCTCGTCCGCGATCCCTCGAAGGCCAATTTACCAGCCGCCGTTGCCCTCGCCGAAGGCGATCTGCTTGACGTCGATGCGCTGCGCACGGCCTTGTCGGGCGTGTCCACCCTGTTCTTGCTCAACGCCGTGGTGCCCGACGAGTTTACCCAGGCGCTGATCGCCCTCAATCTGGCCCATGAGGCCGGGATCAAGCGGATCGTCTATCTGTCCGTGCTTCACAGCGACATCTACGTGAACGTGCCGCATTTCGCCGGTAAGTTCAGTGTCGAACGCATGCTGGAGCAGCTGGGCTTCAACGCCACCATCCTGCGGCCTGCATACTTCATCAACAACGACTATTCGGTGAAGGACGTGGTGCTCGGTCACGGTGTCTATCCGATGCCGATCGGTGACAAAGGCATCGCGATGGTCGACGCGCGCGATCTCGGTGAGATCGCAGCCATCGAGCTGGTTCGCCGTGAGCAGGCAAGCGAGCCGCTTCCTCTCAAGCGGATCAATGTCGTTGGTCCCGACACGCTGACCGGTGCCGATGTCGCCGCCATCTGGTCGAATGTTCTTGGGCGGACGATCCACTATGGCGGCGACGATACCGCTGGGTTCGAGCAAAACCTCCGAAATTACGCACCGAGCTGGATGGCGCTCGACATGCGTCTCATGGCCGAGCGCTTCCTTGTGGTTGGCATGGTCCCTGAGGCAGGGGATGTTGATCGATTGACCGGCATGCTGGGTCGCCCGCTGCGCTCCTATCGCGACTTCGCAGCGGAAATCGCTGTTTTGGCTTGATCATTCCGCATGTCTGAATATCGGCCTGCCGGTGCGCTTGCAACGCCGGCGGCCGAACGGGGTCATGCGGCGGCATATTCGAGCGCGCATAGCCGCCCCACGGCCAACCCGCAGTGCATCCGGCAAAAGGCATTTGCCATGACCAATACCGTGTTCAAGCCCATCGTCTACCTGCTCCATGGCTGCCCGTTCTGCATGAAGGTTCGCGTGTTCCTGCTTGAGGCGAGACTGCTCGACCAGGTCGACATCCGGCTGGTCGAACAGGGCAGCAAAGAGAAGTGCCAGATCACAGAGAAGCTCGCCGCGCACCTGCCCAAGGTCGGCTTTCCAACTGTCGAGCTAACGCCGGGACAGTATATGACGGAATCCGACGAGATCATCGCCTGGTTTGCCAAGGGCGCCGCCATCGACATCGCGACGCTGCCGACCTTCCAGGATTATGTCGGCGGTATTTTCAAGGACCACATCAGCCTGTACCGCGAGAACATGCGGCTCAAGCAGCAGGCGGTCTGAGAGCCGGTTCGAAACTGGGTGTTTGACACCGGACCTTGATGGTGCAGTCTCTTCGCCAGTGGGAGAAGCGCTTTGGGTCGGGTTCACCACGGGAGCGTACTTGTTCACCTATGTGGGCGTCCGGAAGGCAGTCCGCGGCAATATTGTCGGATATGTTTTCTGTTCAGATGCCTCGATTACCGCGGAAGGCAAAGCGAAACGCGCGTTGTGCATGTATTCGCACGGCAATCCGCGCGACCATATCGACCATTCCTGCCATCGCCGCGCGTTCTGAGTGTTTATGAACGCGGGTGTAAAGCAAGTCCTGGCCTGTTCGACCGTTGGCGCCATCGTGGCTGCCTGAATTGCAGCCAAAAGCGCGGCGGGGCAAATCAACGCGGTCTTCCCTATCTGAATGTCGGTAGAGGCAGCAGCGTGAGACAAGTGGCGCCGCTTATCAGAGCGCCAGTATCCTGGCCATTCGCCTGTGACGAGCCTCACTGGTCAGGTCGCATCACACTGCCCTGTTTTGCGTTGGTGCACGGCCGCCGCCGTCGGCGACGAGCACAGCGCCGGTGACGAAGGAGGCGGCATCGGAAGCCAGGAACAGACAGCAGTTGGCGATCTCGGACGGCTCGGCAACACGCCTGAGCGCAATACGGCCGGTGAGCGCGGTGAACTCCTCGTCGGGCGTCGAGCCGTTGGCCGCTGCCGCCACTTCCATTTCGTAGACGCTCATCGGCGTGCGCACCCAGCCAGGCGCCAACGCGTTGGCGCGGATGCCGTCGGGGCCATGTGCAAAGGCGAGCGAGCGGGTGTAGGAGACGAGTGCTGCCTTGCTGGCCGAATAGGCGGCATTTTGGCCGCTGGCGTTGAAGGCGCCGACGGAGGCGATGTTGACGATCGCGCCGCCGCGCTTTTTCATGAGCGGCAGTGCGGCGCGGCAGACCATCATGGCGCCCGTCACATTGACCGCAAAGCTGCGCGCCCAGGTCTCATCGCTCAGGCTCTCCGGCTCGTCGAGGATCATCACTCCGGCGGCGTTAACGACGATATCAAGACACCCGCCGCAGGCGTCGATAGCACGTGCGACATCGTCTGCGCTAGTGATGTCGCCGAGCACGGCGGCACCGCCGCTCGCCTTGACGGCGCCGTCCAGTCCCTCACCGCCGAGGCCGAAGGCGATGACTTCGGCGCCGTGCCGGCCGAACAATTCGGCAGTGGCGCGGCCCATTCCGGTGGCAGCACCGGTGATCAGCGCCTTGCGGCCTTCGAGGCATCGGCTCATGTCAGCCCCCAATGGCGCTCGACGGCGAAGCCGGTTTCCGGCAGCGTTGAGCCGCCGTCGACGACGATCGTCTGGCCGGTGGTGTATTTGGCCTGCTCCGAGGCGAGGTAGAGCATGGCATAGGCAATGTCGTCCGCCTCGCCGAGATGGCCAACGGGGATGTGTTGGCCGAGGCGCCCGGCAACTTCCGGCGCGCTCATCGTGCCCCTACCCGGCTTGGCTATGAAGCCCGGCTCGACACCGTTGACGGTAATGCCGTCGCGCGCGAATTCGAAGGCGGCACCCCGAATGAAGGCGTTGACGCCGGCCTTGGCGGCCGAGTAATGCGCGCCGCCGGCCATCGCCAAGCGCGCCGACACTGAAGAGGTGACAAGGATGCGGCCGAAGCCGTTCTTGCGCATCACCGGAACTGCTGCCTGCGCCAGCCAGAAGCAAGGCTTGAGGTTAAGCGCCAGCGCTTCATCGAGCTTGTCCTCGTCAAGATCCTCAATCGAGGCCCAGGGACAGCCGCCGGCATTGTGGACGACGATGTCGAGCCGGCTCGCCTGACGTACAATGTCGCCGACCAGTGCGTGCAGCCTGGCGCGGTCGAGCCCAGCAAGCGGAACCGCACGAACATCCAGCTTGCGGGCGGACAATTCGGCGGTCAGCGCTTTTGCCATATCGAACGTTCGATTGGCGATGACGACACTAGCACCGGCCTCGGCGAAGCGGGTCACGATCGCAGCACCGATGCCGCGTCCGCCGCCGGTCACCAGCGCCACCTTGCCGCTGAGATCGAATGGTTTCGCCATCGCTCAGACGACTCCGGCGCCACGCACGAGATCAATGAAACGGGTGAAGACCTCGGCGTGGCGGTCGACATCGGCCTCGGTCGTCGCCGGACACATCAGGAACATGGTGTGGAAGGGCGTCACCAATATGCCCTCGTTCATGTAGAAGGCGTGCAGCAGCGTCTCGAGATCGCCGCGCCGGCCGGCGATGACGTCGGCGCCGTTCCGCGGCGGATCGGGCATGAACATGATCTCGGCGCGGGCGCCGATCTGCGTCACATGCCACGGCAACTTATTGGCGTTTATGATGCCACGTGCCATCTCCGCCAGCCGCGAGGCTCTGCCGATCATGATTTCGAAGTTGGCGGGCGTGAGCACCTCTTCCAGCACAGCGCGCATCGTGGCTACGGTGAGTGCGTTGCCGGCCAGCGTGCCGCCGATGCCGAGATGCGCCGACTGGCGCACGCGCGGATTGACCATCGGCACGATGGCCCACAACCGCTCGGCGATCGCCTGCGAGACGCCGAAGATGCCGGCCGGAATGCCGCCGGCGATGGCCTTCCCGGCGACCAGAATGTCCGGCTCCAGCCCATGCTCGGACGAATAACCGCCGGGTCCGCTGGAGATCGTATGCGTCTCGTCAATGATCAAGACCGTGCCGGTGCGGCGGGTGATCTCGCGCAGGGCGTCATGAAAGCCGTCGGCGACCGGGATCATGCCGAAATTGGTCATCAGCGGCTCGGTCAGCACGCAGGCGACGTCGCCAGCCGAGAGTGCCGTTTCGAGCGCAGCGACATCGTTGAACTCGACCACCCTCGATACGGCCGAATGGTCGACACCGTTGGGATGGATCATGTTACGCAGGCCGACACGGCCGTCGCGGATCTCGACATGCGCTTCCTCGACGCTGCCGTGATAGCAGCCGGAAAAAACCAGCACCTTGTCGCGGCCGGTGATCATGCGGGCGATGCGGATGGCGCCGCGATTGGCGTCGGTGGCCGAGGTGGTCAGCGTCCAGTAGGGCAGTCCGAAGCGACGATGCAGCTCAGTGCCAACCCACAGGCTGTCCTCCGTGGGCAGCATCATCGTTGTGCCGTTCTGCAACTGGCGCAGTGCGGCGCAAGTCACCGCCTCCGGCGCGTGGCCGCACATGCCGCCAGTGTCGCCAAGGGCGAAGTCGACATAGTCGTGACCGTCGATGTCTCTTATATGGGCGCCGCTGGCCGACGCGGCATAAACCGGGAAGCCGCCGGCCCAGCGCCGCATCCAGTGCGAGGGTCCGCCATAGAGGAAACGCTGCTTGCCCTCTTCCCAGGCCGCCGCTGAGCGCGGATGCGTGTCACTGAAGCGCGCCTGCTCGCGGTCGAGCAGCTCACCAATGGTCGTTGAATGCGAATCGCTTCTGCTGGCAGCCATCACAGCGCTTAACTCTCCCTGCCGCGCGATTATTTTGGGGCGCGCGCGTTCCAATCTGGTTCACTATTTGAACCAGCATTTTGTATGTTATAGACTGCAAGGCGGGTCGGCTGCTGTCAAGTTAATTCACACGCGAAGTATCTCGGAGAATCGATAATGAGCACAGTCGGCAAGGCGGTTTCGCTGCTGGAGCTGTTCACGGTGGGTGAACCGGAGATCGGCCTCTCCGACCTCGCCCGCAAGGCCGGTCTCGACAAAGCCACCGCAAGGCGCCTGCTGCTAGCGCTTTCCAACCACCGGCTGATCGAGCAGGAGCCGAAGAGTCGCCGCTACCGGCTGGGCGCCGGCCTGTCGCGGCTGGCCCGCATTCGCGACGCACATTTCCCCTTCGTCCGCGTCGCGGCGCCTGTGGCGCGAGAGCTTTCGCTCGAAACCGGCGAGACCGTGCATCTGTCGGAATTCAGCGCCGGGGCGCTGCTGACCGTCCATGTTGAGCTTTCCACCAAGGCCAACCGCGTCAATGTCGATGTTGGCCAGGTGCTGCCGCTGCACGGCACAGCGTCCGGCGTCGCCTTCCTGGCCGCTTCAAGCCCGGATGTGGTCGGCGCCTATTTCAAAAAGCCGCTGCAGGTGTTCACCCGGCATACGGTGACGCGGCCGGACAAGGTTGTGGAGGCGATACGGCTTGCCGCCACGCGCGGTTACTCTCGCAGCGCACAGGGCTATGAGGAAGGCGTGCACAGCATCGCCGCGGCGATCCTCGGCGCTGACGGCCAGCCGATCGGCACCTTGGCGGTGGCTTCGCCCGTCTCACGCGTCGACGACGCGACCGCAGCCACACAGGGCAGGGCAGCAATCAAGGCAGCACGGTTGATCACGGCGCGTCTCACCGGCGAACCTTAGCCTTGCATCTCCGCGACGGATGCATCGGGCATGCCCTTGCGCCATAATCTCGCAAAATCGGGCGGAACGAGCGGCTGCCCTCCGCCCGGATATCCGCAGAGCGAAGACGCTCGCGCAATGCCGCGAGCGGCTCATATAGCCGGCGGTCAGATTTCTGCTGCCCAAAGATCAGTTTCCGATCGGTTCGACCGGCTGGTCGGAACACGCTCAGGGCGTTGGACGGACTTTCTCGAAAGAGGAACTCGGGGCGACTTCGCTGTACACGGTGGCGAGACGACGCCCGCGAGCAGACATCAGCCGTTGCGGAAGAGGTTTCGAGGCCGCTGCCTGCCGTTCTGAGAAAGCATCTCGACGAACCGTGCAACCTTGGGCGGGCGGAACCGGCCGGCCGGATACACGGCGTGGATGCCGCCGGTAGGCAGCGTCCAGGCAGGCAGAATCGGCACCAGCCGGCCAGCCGCCATATGATCGCCGACAAGAAAATCGGGAAGGATCGACATACCGGCGCCCGCTAGGGTTGCCTCCAGCACGGCCGGGGTGCTGTTGATCGTCATGCCGGGCTTCATGCGGACTGTCCGCAGTTCATGATCCCCCCGGGTAAACCGCCACACCAGCGGCTCCTTCAGCGCGACATTCGCGACAAAGGGGAGGCCGGACAGTTCCTCGGGCTCGCTCGGGGACAAGTCTCCGGCTATGTCGGGCGCGGCGACCAGAAATTGCCGGAATGAGCTGATCCGGCGCGCCTGCAGGCTGGAGTCGGTAAGCCAACCTACGCGAATCGAAAGGTCGATCTGGTTGGCGACCAGATCCATCCTGGCGTCCGAGAGGATGAGATCGACCCGGCATGCCGGATAGATTCGACAGAACTCGGCTGCCAGTGGCGCGACGGTGATCGCGCCGTAATCGTTGGACGCGGTGATCCGCAGTACGCCCAACGGCTGAGCATTGGTCTGGGCAAGTTCGGCGAAGGCCTCTTCTGCCTCGCTCAGGATCATCACGCATCGCGCGTGAAGCTGCCGGCCTGCCTCGGTCGGCTCGACCCTGCGCGTCGTGCGCAGCAGCAGGCTTGTCTTCAATTCCGCTTCAAGCCGCGCAACCTGTTGACTGACGACTGTCTTGTTGACGCCTAGCCGATCGGCCGCGCGAGTGAACGAGCCCATGTCCACCACGGCCGCGAAGTACGCCAGTCTGTTGAGGTTGATTGCTTCCATGCTCGCCTGCTCCGATTGTGCGCTTATACCTCACATTGAATCCAATTCATCGATATTTATCGTCCAATCGAAACGGTCCATCCTTCTGTGCGTCGGGCAACCGGGTCCGCGCAGGAGGAAAAGCAGAGTGACGATCGAGGCTTTTCCCGCAATGGGCCACGTCTACGAGGCTCGCTTCGGCGACCTCGCCTTCCATCTGCAGTTCGATACCGAGGTGCCTTCATGCGCTTGCCCCCGCGGAGGCGGTCAAATTCGCCAAGGTAAAGGCCGTCCGCGACCGGGCGCTGGAAGTTCGGCCAGGGATGTTCATGGTCTGGACCGAGGTTGCCGGTACGACCGTGGGTCCATGTCGGGGACTGCGAGAACGGTATCGTCCACACCACGATCACTCGGCCCTATCTGAGCTTCCTGAATTTATCCGGCGGCTGGACCCGGCCGACTCGATCTCAATATCGCGCGCAGCCCGATTTCTTCATCCAATCCGAGAGGACACCCACATGATTACGAGGAGACAAGTCATGAAAACCACATTTGCCATCAGCGCCGCTGCCGTCTTCGCCCCTGCCGATATCGGCCGTGCGGCTGGAACCGGACTTGCCTGGAAGCATTTCCCGGCCGGCCCAAACGGTTTTTTCCGCGCCCCCGTCCTGCTTTCCGGCGCCACCGAGGCGCTGCTGATCGACGGCGGCTTCACCTATCCGGACGGCCGCGCGCTGGCCGAAGAGATCAAGGCCAGCGGCAAGAAACTGACCACGATCTATGTCAGCCAGTCGGACCCGGACTACTATTTCGGCCTGAAGCCGGTGCGTGAGGCATTCCCCGAGGCCAAGGTCGTCGCCGCCTCGGACACGGTTGCCGCGATCAAGGCGTCGGTCAAGAAGAAGCTCGATGTATGGGGACCCCAACTGAAGGAGAACGGTCCGCAGACGCTGGCCGACATCGTCCTGCCCGATGCGTTTGACGGTCCGTCACTGACTGTGGATGGTGAGACGGTGGAGTTCGTCGCCGCCGAGGGCCTCGCTAATCGCCGCTATCTCTGGGCGCCCTCGCTGAACGCGGTGTTTGGCGGCGTCCTGGTCTTCGCCGGCGTTCATGTTTGGACCGCCGACACCCCGACCAGGGAATCACGCGCGGTCTGGATTGCCAATCTCGACAAGATCGCAGCGCGCAAACCGACCGTCGTCGTGCCGGGGCACATGACGCCTGAGTCGCCGCTCGACATCTCCGCTGTCGAATACACCAAGACCTATCTTCTGGCCTTCGAGCAGGAACTCGCCAAGGCCGCGGACGCCGCGGCGCTGAAGAGCGCGATGGAGGCCCGCTTCCCAGGCCTCGGCATGGGCGTCGCCCTCGACATCGGCTCGAAGGTCGCGAAGGGCGAGATGAAGTGGGGCTGAGATGAGCGCCAATTCGATCTGATCCGGAGGACCTATGAAGGGTCCTCCGAGGAGAACGGCGGCGATCTGCTCGCCGTGCTCGCGCGTCCGAAGTCGAATAGACCGAGGCGGAACGCCTTCCCTGTGCCGGCATGGACGCCCTGATGAAATGTGTCTTCCAGTGCTTGGCCACCGAGCAGACCGGCTATCGCGCCGACGTGCACGGCTATCTCGCCGACGGCGACCGGGTACCGGCCTTTGAAACGGCTCGACCGCAAGATCGGGCCTTTCCGCACGGCAGCGGCATGCGGCCCTTCAGTAACGCGGACACCAGGATGCCGGCCGACTTCGTCCGGCGCGGCGTGAAGCACCTCCGCCGTTGCGGCAAAGATGCTTATCATGTTAAGGATGACGTGGCGCTGCCGCTGCGTCACAATCCCGCGACAAGACGGGAACAACGAGAATGTGGAGGAGACTATGATCGCCCACCACGTGAGCGTCGCCGACGGCGAGGCTTTCCTATCTGCGTCGCGGATGCTGTTCGGCCCGATCACCCAGCGTTTCTCGCGCGGCGAGGCGCCGTCGCTGCCGAAGCTCGTTTCCGTGCATCTCGGCTCCTGCCGGCTCTCCGAGATCAAGGCCAAGTCGCATCTGGTCGTCAGCGACCGTACCTTCTGGCGCAGCTTCGATCCCGACGCGATCAAGATCCTGATGCAGCTCAGCGGTCACAGCCGCTTCGAGCAGCAGGAGGTCGCGGTCGATCTCGGCCCACGCGCTGCGATCATCTATGATCCAATGCGCAGCTATTCGCTGCAAAACCTGTCGGATGTCGACCAGCTCATCCTGCAGGTGCCGCGCTCGACCTTCGGCGACGGGACGCTGGCGCGGCTCTCGGCGCCGGTGCCGTTGCCCGGCAACGACGACAGCCTCACCCATATCGTTTCCGGTCTGATGCAGATGGCGATCGGCACCGCGCACAAGCTCGACGAGGCCGGCTGCCGCCGTGTCGGAGAAAGCTTGATACAACTCGTCAACGGACTGATCCAGGCAAAGCCGACGGCGCCGGACTTCCGCCGCTCGCCGCTGGAAGCGCTGCGCGAACGCATCGTCGCCTATATCGACGCCAACCTGGCGCGCTCAAACCTGTCGGCCGAGGACATAGCCCGCCACATGGGCTGCTCCCGCCGCTATCTGCACCGCGCCTTCGAAGGCGAAGGCACCACACTGGAACGGTTCGTGTGGGATAGACGGCTGGAGCGCAGCAAGGAGGAGCTGCTGTCGCCCGCCCGCGCCTCAGCCTCCATCTCGGAAATCGCGTTTGCCTGCGGGTTCAATTCGAGCGCACATTTTTCGCGGGCGTTCAGAAGCAAGTATGACGTGGCGCCGAGAGATTTGCGGGAGCGAGTGCGTATGGTGGTGCATTAGGAAGGTGCTGACGCTTCAACAGGGCTGTACCCAGACCTCAAGCCGTCCGCGCCCTGCCCGCAAAACTCCGCATCAGCCCCTTCGGCAAGAACAGCATCGCCAAGATGATGGTCAGCCCCGAAATCACCGGGTGGTAATCCGGCACCACTATGCGCGCCAGGTCGAACACCGCGTACATGACGAAGGCGCCGAGGATCGGGCCGAGCAGGGTGCCGGTGCCGCCGACCACCGTCATCATCAGCGGCAAAAGCATCCAGTCGAGGTCGAAGACGGAGTCCGGGCCGACATGGAAGATGTAGTAGGTATAGAGGCTGCCGGAGACGCCGGCGATGAAGGCGCTGCCAGCAAAGGCGGCGACCTTGACCCTCAGCGTGTCGATGCCGTTGGCCGAAGCCGCCATCTCGTCGTCGCGCACGGCGATCAGCGCCAGGCCGTAGCGCGAGCGCATCAGCAAGCGGATGGCAAGCGCCGTGCCCACCATCAGGCCGAGCCCGACCAGATAGTGCGGCAAGAGCGTATCGAAGGTGCCGGCGGGCGCCACGACGCCGAAGGCGCCGCCGGTGAAATCACCGCCATTGATGAACATCACCTTGATGATCTCGCCGAAGCCGAGCGTGCCGAGCGCGAAATAGTCGCCGCGCAGCTTTGACAGCAGCGGCAGGCCGATGATGATGGCGGCGACGGCCGCGACCAGCCCACCCAGCATCATCGTCACCGGGTCGAAATAGTAGATCCGCGGATAGGCGTCATAGAACGTGCCCCAGAGATAATTGCCGCTCCACAGAATGGCGGTGGTGTAGGCGCCGAGCCCGAAGAAGGCATGGTTGCCGAGGCTGATCTGGCCGCCGAAGCCGGCAACGAGGTTCCAGCCTTGCGCCATAGTGGCGTAGATGAAAACGAAGAACAGGAACGAGAAGGCATAAGAATCGATCGCGCCGGGCAGGAGCGGCACCAGCGCGAGGGCAGCGACCACGGCAATTGCGATCCCAATCCAGAATTGTTCCGGCAAGGCTTTCATCATCATGACGCTCAAGCCTTCTTGTAGGGCCGGCTGAACAGGCCTTCCGGCTTGAACATCAGCACCGCCAGGAACACGCCGTAGGCGATAGCGTTGGTCCAGCCGCCCGAGATGAAATACTGCACATAGGCTTCGATCAGGCCGAGGATGATGCCGCCGGCAAGTGCGCCCGCGACATTGCCGATCCCGCCCAGCGCCAGCGCCACCAGCGCCTTGAGGCTGAAGATGAAGCCGGCGAACGGGTTGAACGGGAAAGTCGTCGCCACCGCGACGCCGGCCGCTCCGGCGAGTCCGATGCCGATCGCGAAGGCGACGGCGTTGACGCGGTGCGGGCTGATGCCCATCAGCGTCGCCGCCTCCATGTCCTCGGAGGCCGCGCGCACCGCCTTACCAACCAATGTCTTGCGCAGGAATAGCACCACCAGGCCGGTACCGGCGAGCGCAATCACGAAGCCCATCGAGCGGGTGAAGGAGGTGCGCACGCCCAAAATCTCGATGCCGCTCGCCGTGTAGGAGGTGACGATGGCCGCGGTGTTGCCGCCCCAGATAACCGTCATCAGGTTCTGGATCAGGAACATCAGACCGACCGCGATCAAGAGTGAGATGTTGCGGTCCTCCGCTGCCGCCGCGCGGCGAAACAGGCCTTGGTAGACCAGCCAGCCGACGACGAGCCCGACGGGCACGACGATCAGCAGCGACGCGAAAGGGTCGATGCCGACGCCGTAGAACAGCGCCCGTACGAAATAGGCGGACAGGATGATCATCGCGCCCTGCGCCAGAAAGATCAGCCGCATGGTGCCGAAGATGAGGCTGAGGCCCACCGCCGCAACGCCGTACATGGCGCCGCCCAGCGCGCCGTTGAGCGACAGCTGCAGCAGGATTTCGGGAGGCGGAATGTTCTGCATCATTGCACCTCCAAGACGCCCATATAGGCCTTCTGGATTTCGGGATCGGCGATGAGCTCGGCACCGGTGCCTTGCATGGCAAGCTCGCCGGTTTTCAGCACGAAGGCATAGTCGGCGACCTTCAGTGCCTGATGGATGTTCTGCTCGACCAGGAGGATGGTGACGCCCTGCTTGTGCAAGGTCTCGATCAGCGCGAACATCTGCTGCACCACGATCGGGCTGAGCCCCAGCGACGGCTCATCGAGGATGAGCAGCGACGGGTCCGACATGGTGGCGCGCGCGATCGCCAGCATCTGCTGCTCGCCGCCGGAGAGCGAACCGGCCTTCTGCCCTGCCCGCTCCTTTAGCCGCGGAAACAGCGTGTAGGCTTTCTCCAGCGACTGCTTGAAGCGCTTCCGCACCTTGGGTTGGAAGGCGCCGAGCTCGAGGTTTTCCAGCACGGTCATCTGCCGGAACAGGCCGCGCCCTTCCGGTACATGCGCGATGCCCATCGCCGCGATCTCCTCCGGCGCCTTGCCGGTCAGCGGCGCGCCGGAGAGGAAGATCTCGCCGCGCTTCGGCTTCAGCAGACCGGAGATGGTCTTCAGCAGCGTCGTCTTGCCCGCGCCATTGGCGCCGACAATGGCGACGATGCTGCCGGCGTCGACGTGGATCGACACGCCCCACAGCGCTCCGACGTCGCCATAGGCGACTTCCAGATTGGTGACGTCAAGCAGCCGGTTCGCCAAGATAGGCCTCTATCACTTTGCGGTTGGCGACGATCTCGCGCGGCGTGCCGTCGGCGATCTTCTCGCCATGGTCCAGCACGATCACCCGGCTGCACACCTTCATGATGGCATCGACCTTGTGCTCTACCCACAGGATCGAGACCCCCTTGTCTGTGCGCACGCGGCGGATGACATCGACCGTGCGCTGGATCTCGGTCGGGTTCAGCCCCGCCATCGGTTCGTCCAGCAACAGCAGCCCCGGGCTGGAGGCAACGGCTCGCGCGATCTCCAGCAGCCGCCGGTCGGACAACGTCATATGCGCGGTGCGGACATCACGCTTGGCGGTCAACCCGACCAGTTCAAGTGCCTCCTCGGCGGCTGCCGTCGCATGCTTGACGCGGCCGCCCGAGCCATAGACGGCACCGACCATGATGTTCTCGAAGGCCGTCATGGTCAGGAACGTGCGCACCAGCTGGAAGGTGCGGGCAATGCCGAGCCGGCAGATGCGATGCGGGGCCGTGCCGGTGATGTCCTCGCCACGGAAGCGGATACGGCCCTGGGTTGGGGTGTAGAGCGCGGTAATTACGTTGAACAGTGTCGACTTGCCGGCGCCGTTGGGACCGATCAGCCCGATCAGCTCATTGGCTCCGACGGCGATGTCGATGTTGTTGAGCACGACAAGCCCGCCGAACCGCTTCTGGATCGCCTCGAGGCGAAGCAAGGTTTCGTCAGGCTGCATCGTGTGTTTCCGTTTCTCGAGGGGAAGCTATCCGCGCAATCTATCGAGGTCAGCGCCGCCCTCATCGCCCTGCCGGCCTTCTCCCCGAGTAGGACGGGGAGAAGGGCAGGCGGCAACGTCGGAGCCCGTGCCCTCGCCGCTCAGCGCTTGTCCCAGGCCGGCGCCGGCTTGTAGGTCCAGTTGCCATTCGGGAAGATCAGCTGGTGCTTGCCTTGCCACCATTGCGTGGCAACGCTGGGGATCAGCGCAAAGCCGGTCTGGTCGAATTTGAGATCGCCGACGACGGTGTCCTTGAATTCCTGGTTGAAGACCGCGTCATGCAGCGCGGCGGCATCGGTGGTTCCCGCCTTTTCGATCGCCTGCGCCAGCACCTGCGCATTAGCGTAGAAGGCGCCGACTGTGACGGAGTCCTTCTTGAATTCGGCCTCGTAGCGATCGCCGAGTTCCTTGGCGCCGCGATAGGGATAGCTCGACGACCAGAAACCGTCGGTCATGATGTAGTCCGAATCCGCTCCGAGCGCTTCGTGGAACTCGCCCGTCCAGGTGCCCTTCCAGCCATGCAGATAAGGCACGGAGAAGCCGAGCTCCTTCATCTGGCGCAGCAGCGTCACCGTGTCGGCCGGCGAGCCGAACACCAGCATGGCGTCGACATTGGCGGCCTTGAGCTTGGTGATCAGCGCCGAATAGTCGGTGGCCCCGATCGCCCAGGGATCGTCGACCGCGAAAGAGTAGCCATATTTCTTGGCCGCCGCCTCGAAGGCGCCGCCAAAGCCCTTGCCGTCGGGCGAATCCTCGGTGACAAGTGCCGGGTTCTTCGGCTTCTCATTGGCCGGCAGCTTGTTCCAGATCTCGAATGGCACCTCGGCGCCCGGCCCCGGGTGGAAGAAGAAGAGGGCCGAGTATTTGAGCTTCAACGGCTGCCACTCGAACGGGAACGCCGTCGTGATCATGTAGAACTTCTTGTATTTCTCGGCGACGATGGCACCGGCGATGTTCATCGGCCCGGAATGGGTCGATAGCAGCGCGTCGACCTTCTGCACCTTGATGAGGTTTTCCAGCGCCGAGGCGACCTTGCCTTCCGAGCTTTCGTCGTCGGCGACGACGAGGCGCACCGGCAGCTTCTTGCCGGCCGACTTGAGCATGATGCCGCCGGCCTTGTTGATGTCGGCCACCGCTTGCTCATAGGCCCATTTCTGCTCCTTGCCGTCGCCGGCCAGCGGCCCGGTCAAGGAGATCGGAGCGCCGATGACGATCTCGTCGCCGGCGGCATTCGCGACCCCTGTGCCGCCGGCCGCAAGTGCGGTCGACAGCACCAGGCCCGCCAGCATTGCCTTCAGATTGTTTCCCATTGCATCCTCCCAGGTTGTTTCATCGGCCGGACGCATCGGCGCCCGCCCGCATGCCTCAGACCGTCGCTGCCGCGACCAGCCTGGTATCGGTGAACTGCTCGAAACTCACGGCTTTACCGTCGTCCATCTCCCAGACATGGACGACGCGCGCCGACATTTGCTTGCCGGTCTTCCTGTAGGTGCCCGAATAGGTGCCGATGCCGACGATGGTGGCGCCGCCGTCGACCAGTCTTTCGAGCTTCAGCGTGTAGCCGTCCCACTCCTCGCCGATGCGCTTGAAGACCCCCGCTATGATGGCGTCGGGGCCGACATAGGTGCCGGCATAGGGGAAGCCCGCCATTTCGGTCCAGGCGGTGCGGCTGGTGATTGGCGCCATCATCGCAGATAGGTCCTTGGCATCGGAACCGGCGTAATGGGCCTTGATCGCTTCGTAGTTCTTGTTCATCGCGTTCTCCCGCGCGGTCAGACCGGCGCCTTGCCTTCGTCGTAGACGGTTCTGGATTTCTTCTCGATGTGAGCGCCGGCCGGCTTTTTCTCGACCTTGCCCAGGCTGGTCACGCCGAGGAATTTCCCGGTCGAGCGCATGACGTCCCAATTGTAGAAGAACAGCGAGGCGACCGGGATGATGAACTCGCGGAAGCCGAACACATATTGGTTGTCGGCAAACTTCCAGGTGGTCGCCAGGTCGACGTCGCCATGGCCACGCTGGATGCCGACGAGGTTCTGCCAGGCATAGCGCTCGGAGCTCAGATAGATGTGCTCGTAGACGTGGTTGGGGCTGTATGTGTAGTGCGCGGTGAGCCCGATCAGGTCCCGGGTCGGCGCCGGCTTGATACCGGTCGGCGCGTTGCTGGGATCCCCGAGCACGCCGGCCGACCAGGTCTGCGCGACGCGCGGCTCGCCGGGCGCTTCGCCTGCTTCACGCACCCGTTCGCGCACCGACAGCACGCGGCGCGTGCTGGTGTTGACGATGTAGGCCTCATCCTCGGTCGGCCGGGCGGCGAAAGTCATGTTGATGAAGAACACGTTGGCGGCGACTTCGAGCGCCTCGTACCAGTCCGCGCCGGCCTCGCTGCCCTCGCTCCACGCCACCGTGTCGGGCGACGTGAAGGCAAGGTCGATTGTGCGCCCCGTGTCGAGCGTGATCTTGAAGGTCTGGCCGCGCAACGCTGATGTCGTCGCCAGCCGGTTGGTGGCGATGCCGGCGGCGAAATCGTCGAAATGCTTCCAGTCCGCCGGCCTGTTCTGGTCGTTCATCGCACTCTCCCAATCAATCGACAAAAGCTAATGTCGGCAGGTCGACGACGGTGGCGCCGCCATCGACGGTCAGGATCGAACCGTTCATCATGGCCGCCTCGCTCGAAGCGACGAAGCAGACGACGTTGGAAACCTCTTCCGGTGTCGCCGGCCGGCCGAGCGGGACGTCCCTGGTCACCAGCCGGTAGGCATCGTCGATCGAGCCAAGTCCGTGCTTCTCGACGATCACCGCCATCTGTTCGTCGGCCATGTCGGTCGAGACCCAACCCGGGCAGATGATGTTGGTGCGCACGCCCTTGCGGCCATAGTCGCGCGCCAGCGATTTGCCGAAGCCGATGCAGGCATGCTTCATGGTGACGTAGCCGGCGGCGTCCGGGCCGGCAAACAGGCCGGCGATCGAGGCAACGACGACGATGTTGCCCTTCCGCGCGATCAGGTCCGGCAGGCATTCGCGGGCGCAGACGAAAGCGGTGTCGAGATTGGTGCGCGTCGCCAGGCTCCAGGTTTCGTCGCTCATCGAAATCGTCGGGCCGACACCATGGCCGCCGGCATTGGCGACGAGGATGTCGACCGGTCCGATTTTTTCATGCACTTCGGCAAGCGCCGCACGCACCGCCTTCGGATCGGCGGCATCGCCCTGCACCACCAGACCGCCAATATCCTTGGTCACAGCTTCCAGCGGCTCGCGCCGCCGGCCCATCAGGACCACCTTGGCGCCGTCGGCCGCCATGCGCCTGGCCACCGCCGCGCCGATCCCGGTGCCGCCGCCGGTAATGAAAGCCGTCTTTCCCGAAAATCGCATTGTTCCATCCCGATTGGTAAGCGCGCCGGCTATGTGCCGATCTTCGCTGGGAATAATGCGGCACCGGCCAATCTGCGTCTTGTCCGAGCGAGAACTTTGTTTTGACTGAGTGCGCACTTTGCGCCCTGTCCGATGAAGTGCCGCGCGACCTTGCGCGCGGCACTCGCTCGCCGGATTACTTTTTCACCGCTTCCAAATCCATGACGATGTCGACATCCGGTCCAAGGCCGAAGCCGGCCGCGGCCTTGGCCATCGGGAAGTCGGCCGTACTGACCTTGCCTGTGGCGCTGAACGCCGCCTTGGTCAGCGTCGCATCCCACGGCGCCGGCGCCTCGTTGATCAGCGTCACGTCGAGGGTGATCTCTTTGGACACACCGCTGATGGTGAGATTGCCGGTGACCTTGCCGGTCTTGTCGCTGACCTTCTCTACCTTGGTGCTTTCGAAGGAGATCGCCGGGAATTCGGCGGCGTTGAAGAAGTCGGGGCCTTTCAAATCGCTGTCGCGCTGGTCATAGGCGGTGTGCACCGAGCCGACATCGATCTCGGCCTTGACGCTGCTTTTCGATGGATCGGCCTTGTCCATCACGATGGCGCCCTTCACCGCATCGAACTGGCCATGCGCGATGCCGTAGATGCCGTGCTTTATGGTGAAGGTGATCCAGGCGTGCTGGCCGTCGATCTCGTAAGTGTCGGCATGTGCTGCCGATGCGAATGCGCACACCGAGGCAAAGGCCAACGCGGCCGTCAGTTTTCTCATCGTCACGTAACTCTCCCCATTGTTGGTTGTCGTTCTTTGGCTCAGGAAAAGCCGAGGGCGGCTCCATGCGGCGCCCATAGGATCGCCGTCAGGATGGCCAATATCGCCGGTGTGGCGATCAGCA
Source organism: Mesorhizobium sp. M0768 (assembly GCF_040320195.1). Taxonomy (NCBI): domain Bacteria; kingdom Pseudomonadati; phylum Pseudomonadota; class Alphaproteobacteria; order Hyphomicrobiales; family Phyllobacteriaceae; genus Mesorhizobium; species Mesorhizobium sp. M0768. The sequence goes on from NZ_JAMYPD010000003.1 coordinate 45,529, forward strand.
GACCGGCAATCGGCGGCCGCAACGGCCGGACGCCGGGAACAAGGCCCCGCAGCGGACCGGGCATCAGCATGGCCACGATCAGCGGCAAGGATGAAAGCACCAGCGCGACCGGATTAGCCTTCGGCGCCAGCAGCGCGACCTGGATCTGCACGGTGGCTGCGGCGTAGATAAGCAGCAGTTCAGTGCCCTTGCTCCAGGCAACGGCGGAGCCTCCGCGCAGCACTGTGATGTACTGGACAAGACACCAGCCGCCGGCGAGCGCGGCAAGCGATCCCAGCAATTGCCCGGTGACGATCGAGGCGCCAAGCACCGAGATGATGGCGCCGGCCAGGCAAAAAGCGAGCATCGCCGCCGGCACCAGGAACGGCGCTTCGGCGGACGACGATGGCGAGGACCGCGCCGACAGCAGCATCGCGGCGCCGACGATCGCCAACAGGCCGGCGATGAGGGCGGCGACCATCTGCAGGTCGAGTGAACCGCCGGCCAGGCGGCGCCAGCCAAGCCACAGCAAGGCTACCGCAAGCGCGGCGGCGACAAGCTTGCCCGCAACGGCAGCGCCCAACAGGCGTTCGGGCAACAGGCCCACGACGATGCCGCCAGAGGCGAGATAGATCAGCTTCTGGCTGGCGGCGACCGGCGGCACCACAGGCGGCCCGAGCGTGTCCCAATAGAAGAACAAAATCAAAGCGGCCCACAGCAGAGAAAGCACTGATCCCGGCAGTGCGACCCTTGCCAACAGCGCCATCACCGTGCCGAGCGCGAGTGGCAGCGCAGCAGTGGTGACCATCGGATTGCCCAGCAACGCACTCAATCGTCGACACCTCTTTGACAACCGGGAAGCCTGCGCAAAACACGCTGCTCGATGCGACTTTGATCTAGGCCAGTCGACTGCGGGGCGTCTTGTCCAAGCGGGAACTTTGTTTTGACTGAGCGTGCACTGGCACCATCAGCCGCTTGAAGCCAGCCGACACGCTCCATAACCCTGATGCAACGTGTTCACCAGCAATCGAGGAGGATGGCGTGAACGAGAGAACCGTGCCGCCGATCAGCACTGCTGCCGCCGCTTTCCTGGCGCGTCCGCACCGGCCCTTCATCAATGGACGCTTTGTTGACGGCTTGGCGGGAAATGGCCTCGCTGTCGATGATTCCGCCTCCGGCGAGATCGTCGCGCATGTGCCCGAGAGCGGTCCCGAACTGGTCGACCAGGCGGTGCGTGCTGCGCGTGCAGCCCTTGAAGGCCCGTGGGCCTCAATGCGGCCGGTCGACCGCCAGAACCTGATGCTGAAGCTCGCCGACGCCATCGAGGCCGATGCCGATCTCTTGGCCGAGATCGAAAGCATCGAGAACGGCAAGTCGCTAGGTGTCGCCCGCATGCTTAGCGCCGGCGGCAGCGTCGACTGGCTGCGCTATTATGCCGGGTGGGCGACCAAGATCGAGGGCTCGACCTTCCAGGTGTCCATTCCGGTGCCGCCTGGCGCCAGGCATCAAGCGATGACCATAATGGAACCGGTCGGCGTCGTCGGCGCCATCGTGCCGTGGAATTTCCCGTTGCTGATCGGCATGTGGAAGATCGCGCCGGCGCTCGCCTGCGGCTGCACCGTGGTGTTGAAGCCGCCGCAGGAGACGCCGCTCGGCCTGCTCAGGCTCGCAGAACTGATCAAGGCGTCAGGCTTCCCGCCCGGCGTCATCAACATCGTGACCGGCAGCGGCAGCGTCACCGGCGAGGCGCTGATCCGTCATCCCGGCATCGACAAATTGACCTTCACCGGTTCGACGGAAGTGGGAAAACGCGTCGGCCACGCGGCCGTCGACCATGTCGCCCGCTTCACGCTGGAGCTCGGGTCGAAATCGCCGATGATCCTGCTTGCCGACATGGAAGAGGGCATTGAGCCCCTGGTCGCCGGGCTCGGCATGTTTTTCAACCAGGGCCAGGTCTGCACCTCGGCCTCGCGGCTGCTGATCGAAAAGTCTATCTACGAACGCACGCTGGCGCGGCTGGCCGAGATCGCCGATGGCATGACACTGGGCGCCGGCCGCGATGCCGAAGCCCAGATCAACCCACTGGTCTCGGCCAAGCATCGAAGGAGCGTCGAGGGCTTTGTCGAGCGCGGCCTGGCGGCCGGCGGCGAACGTGTCAGCGGTGCGCGGCCGGTGCCGGCCAGGGGCCACTATGTCGCGCCGACCATCCTGCACAATATCAGGCCCGACATGGAGATCGCGCGTGAGGAGGTGTTCGGTCCGGTGGTGGCGGCGATGCCTGTCGCCGATCTCGACGAGGCGATCCATATCGCCAACGACACGCGCTATGGCCTGTCGGCCTCGATCTGGACCCGCGACATGGGCAAGGCGATGACCGCCGTCCACGGCCTCAAGGCCGGCACGGTGTGGGTCAATTCGCATAACACGCTGGACCCTGCGGCACCCTTCGGCGGCTTCAAGCAGTCCGGCATCGGCCGCGAACACGGCCGCGCGGCGATCGACGGCTATCTCGAGACCAAGACCGTCATCATGCGCTACGCCTGACGCCATGAACGCTGCGTACGACTACATCATCGCCGGCGCCGGCTCGGCCGGCTGCACGCTGGCCAACCGCTTGGTCAATACCGGCAAGCGCGTGTTGATCGTCGAAGCCGGGCCGGCCGACAATTCGCGCTTCATCGACATGCCCGCCACCTTCGCCAAGGTGATCGGCACGGCGCGCAGCTGGATCTACGAATCCGATCCCGAACCCAGCGTCGGCGGCCGCCGGCTACCGGTGCCGCAGGGCCGCACGCTGGGCGGCGGGTCGTCGATCAATGCCATGCTCTATGTCAGGGGCCAGCCGCAGGACTATGATGACTGGCGCGACCTTGGCTGTCCCGGCTGGGGCTGGGACGAGGTGCTGCCGGTGTTCAGGCGGCTGGAGCGCAACGAGCGGCTGGCCGGCGATCGCCACGGCACCACCGGACCGCTGCCCGTCTCCGATCCCCGCCATCGCCATCCGCTGTCTCTGGCCTATGTCAGGGCCGCGCAACAGGCCGGCTATCCCTTCAATGACGACTTCAACGGGGACAGGCAGGAAGGCGTCGGCTTTTACCAGACGACGACCGCGAATGGCGAAAGACAATCGGCGGCAAAGGTGTTCCTGAAGCCGTTGGCAGGCAATGCCAACCTCACCGTCGTCACCGATGCGCTTGTCACCGGCGTGACATTGGAAAACGGTGCGGCAAGCGGCCTCGCCTACACCACATCGGACGGACAGACCCATACAGCGACGGCGGAAGCCGAAGTGATCCTCACATCAGGCGCGCTGGCGACGCCGAAGCTGATGATGCTGTCGGGACTGGGGCCAGCCGAACATCTGACCGCGCTGGGCATTCCCGTCATCCGCGACATGCCCGCGGTCGGCCGCGACCTGCAGGATCACGTCGCGGCTCCCGTCTATGCGCTGACGCGCCAGCCGATCTCGCTGCTTGGTGAGGACCGTGGCCTGCGGGCGCTGCGCCACGGCCTCCAGTACCTCATGTTCCGCACCGGCCTGCTCACCTCGAATGTGGTCGAGAGCGGCGGCTTCTTCGACGCCGATGGCGATGGCCGTCCCGATATCCAGTTCCACGTCCTGCCGGTGATGATCGAGAGCGCCGAACACGGCTCGATCGAGCGGCACGGCATGGAGATCAATCCTTGTGTGCTCAGGCCGAAGTCGCGCGGCACGGTCAGGCTGCGCTCGCGCGATGCGGCCGATCCGATCCGCTTCACCACCGGCTTCCTGTCCGATCCGGACGATCTCGCCTTGCTGCTGGCCGGCATGAAGATCGCCCGCACCATCCTGCGCCAGCCGGCGCTGCAGGCCATGGTGGCGGAGGAGCTTTCGCCGGGCGCGGCCGCGGATCTTCCTGACCAGGCGATCGTCGGCCACATCCTCGAACACGCCAAGACGGTCTACCACCCATCGGGAACCTGCCGGATGGGCAATGACGACAGTGCCGTGGTCGATCCGCGGTTGCGCGTCCGCGGCGTGCCGCGCCTGCGGATCTGCGATGCCTCGGTCATGCCCAGGCTCATCAGTGGCAACACCAACGCGCCGGTGATCATGATCGCCGACCGCTGTGCCGATTTCATCCTCGGCAGCGCTTAGCGAGAAACGGTCAGCCGAGAGAAATCCAGGCCGTTTTGAGATCGGTGTATTTGTCCAGCGCATGCATCGACTTGTCGCGACCGAAGCCGGACTGCTTGACGCCGCCGAGCGGCACGGTGATGTCGGCGCCGCCATAGGTGTTGACGTGGACGACGCCGGCATTGATGTTGCGCACCATACGATGCGCCGTGGAGAGGTTGGCGGTCCACACCGCCGAGGCAAGGCCATAGACCGTCGAATTGGCAAGCCGCACCGCCTCTTCCTCGGTCTCGAAGCGCATCACGCCGAGCACCGGCCCAAACACCTCCTCGCGGGCGAGTTGCATCTCTTGCGTCACGTTCTCGAAGATCGTCGGCGCCATGTAGCTGCCGCCGGTTTCGGCCAGGATCCGTCCGCCGCCGGTGACCAGACGGGCGCCTTCAGCTGTCGCCCGTTCGACGAAGCCGAGATTCTTGTCCAGCTGCTCGGCGCTTGATACCGCACCGACGTCGCTCGTCAGATTGAGCGGATCGCCGACCTTCAGCCGCGTGGTCGCTGCGAGGAGCTCGTCCATGAAGCGGTCGTAGACCGACGCCTGGACGAGCAGGCGCGAGCCGGCAACGCAGACCTGGCCGGAATTGCGAAAAATGCCGTTGGCCGAGACGATTGCGGCCTGTTTCAGGTCCGGGGCGTCGGCAAAGACGATGTTGGGCGACTTGCCGCCGAGTTCGAGGAAGACGCGCTTCAGATTGGAACGCGCCGCATACTCAAGCAGATGCCGGCCGACCGGCCCCGAGCCGGTGAAGGCTATGGCGTCGACATCCATGTGCAGGCCGAGCGCCTCGCCGGCAACCGCGCCACGGCCGGTAACGACGTTAAACACACCGGCGGGAAGCCCGGCTTCGGCAGCGAGCTCAGCCAGCCGCAGAAGCGTCAGCGAAGCGACCTCGGGCGGCTTGACGACGATGGAATTGCCGGCAGCCAGCGCCGGCGCGATCTTCCAGGCGCCGATCATCAATGGGAAATTCCAGGGTACGATGACGCCGACAACGCCGAGCGGCTCCTTGTGGATCAGCCCGAGCACATTCTCGGCCGTCGGCGCGATCTCGCCATAGACCTTGTCGATAGCCTCCGCGTAGTAGCGGATGGTGCCCGCGGCCGATAACGGCTCGGCCTTATAGGCCATGCCGATCTCGGTGCCGTTGTCGCGGACGCCAAGCACCGCCAGTTCATCGACATGCTTTTCGACCAGCTCGGCTAACTTCGTCAGAATCTTCTTGCGGAAGGCGGGGGCGGCGCGCGACCACGAGCCCTTCTCAAACGCCTTGCGCGCCGACGCCACGGCGCGATCGACATCGACGGCGTTGGCGTCGGCGATGCTGGCGAACGGGCGGCCATCGATCGGCGAGATCACGGGCAGCGTGGCGCCACTTGCACCTGCGGTCTGCGCACCATCGATGAAGAGGTTTCGCACGCCGACCTCGGCCTTGCGCAGCATATCGATGGTGTTCTGGTTGATCATTGGGTACCGGCTCCGAAGGCGACATGCAGGGTGGTTGGCGCGCGAAATTCCCAGCCCCGGAACACCGGTTCCTTGCCTGGCACCAGCCGCAGATCCGGAAACCGTTCCAGCAGAAGCCTTACCGCGAGGCACATCTGCTCGCGCGCAAAAAACCGACCCGAACAGAAGTGATGGCCAAAGCCGAAGGCAGCGTGGTTGCCTTCATCACGAAGGATGTCGAAACGGTCGGGATCGGAGAACCGGATTTCGTCGCGGCTGGCCGAGGAGACGAGCGCGGCGACTGGCGCGCCCGCCGGGATGGTCACGCCGCCGAGCTCGACCGCGCGCGTCGTCTGGCGCGTCTGCGTGCCGATCGGCGCGACCCATCGCAGACCCTCGTCGACCGCCTTCGGCACCAAGGTTTCCAGATCGTCCAGCACCTGCCGCATCTGCTCGGGATGCGAAAGCAGGCCGGCAAGTATGGAGCCGGCGCCATGGCCGGGCTCCTGCATGCCGCCGAGCAGGATGACCTTGATGCTCGGCATCACGAAGTCGATGGCGCGGGTCGCACCCTGCGGCATGCCGTCATGCAGTATGTGCGACAGGGCGGAGTCGTCAGGCGCGTGGACAAGCCTCTCCAGCGTCGGCAGGATGGCGGCGCCAACCTCGGCGCTGATCGCATCGGCGATTTCCTGGCGCTTCGGATCGTTCTCGAAATTGATGGCGCCCTGGGCAAGGCCATAGAACCAGCGCCGCAAGGTCGGCATGTCGATGTCGGCCAGCCCGAGCGATCGCGCCAGGCTGAGCGTCGACACCGGCTCGAAATACTCGGCCATCAGTTCCGCCGCACCCTGCTCGGCGATCCGGTCGAGATAGGGTCCGGCGATCGAGTGCACGAGATCCCCGGCATAGGAAGCGACGGTGCGCGGCCGGTATTTCGGGTCGACGCCCTGGCGCAGATCCTTGTGGACGTCTCCGTCGGTGGTCAGGATGGTCGGCTTGCCGAAGGAGCGTTCGACCGGGGATGTCCCGACAACCGCGGAGAAGATGTCGGGCGACTTCGCGACCGTTTCGACATCCTTCCAGCGGGTGACGAACCAGAGGTTGACCGCCGGCACGAAAGCGACCGGCGCGTTGCGCCTCAGTTCAGCATAGATCGGATACGGATCGGCTTCCAGCGCCTCAACGGTGATGCTCTCGGCAAAGCTCAACGCCGCTACTCCCCTAGGGTGAAGAAGGGGGCGGCGTCATGCGCCGCCCCTCTTGATCTCAGTCCTTCAAAGGCTGTCCAAGCTCGGCGAAGGCCACCGGATCCCGGCTCTTCAACGCGCTCGCCAGCACAAGGCCAACCACGGCCGCGATCAGCACCAGCGCCGGCAGGAACACGCCGAGGAACCCGCCAGCACCGGACAGGCTGCCGAAATTGATGACGATCAGGTAGATGATGATGACGAAGGCGACGAAGGTCAGCCCCGGCAGGATTGTGGTCTTCACCGCGTTCTCCTGACTGGACGGGTTGGCGCGGAAGTACATCACGACGGCGAGCGAGGCCACCGCCATCATCACGATGACGCCGAGGGTGGCAACGTTGGTCAGCCATGAAAACAGCGCCAGCACCGGATCAAGGCCAAGCACGGCGAAGAGCCCGACGACGACAGCGGCAAGCATGCTCTGGATGACCGAGGCGACATGCGGGCTCTGGTGCGTCGAATGGGTCACGCCGATGGTCCGCGGCAGGAGCTTCTCGCGGCCGGAAACATAGATGTAGCGGGCGACCGCATTGTGGAACGCCAGTACGCCGGCAAACAGGCTCGACACGAACAGGATGCTCATGGCGTGCGAGAGCATCGTTCCGGCGTAGCGGTCGGACAGGCCGAACAGGAACGTGGTCGGATCCTGAAGCCCCTGCAGCGCCGGCAGCAGCTTGTCAACGCCGGCACCGACCGCCATCAGCCATGCGGTGACCATGTAGAAGACGCCGATCAGGATGACGGAGAAATATGTCGCCCGCGGAATGGTGACCTTGGGGTCGCGCGCCTTCTCGGCATAGATCGTCGTTGCCTCGAAGCCGATGAACGCGGCAAAGCAGAACAGGATGGCGATCGCCGGCGCGCCGCTGGTGATCTGGCTCCAACTGAACGGCGCCGCTGACAGTCCACTATCGCCTCCGGTCTTGACGATCGCCATGTCGAGGATCAGCACCACGACGTATTCGGCAAGCACCAGAACGGTCAGGATCTTGGCCGACAGGTCGACCTGCCTGTAGCCGAGCACGGCGACGATGGCGATGGCGACGAAACTCCACGCCCACCAGGGCAAGTTGATGCCCCAGCCGGCGAACAGCCCGGCGGTCGCGGCACCGAGAAGGCCCATGACGCCGATCTGCATGGCATTGTAGGACAGGATTGCGATCAGCGCCGTGGCGCCGCCGGCGAGACCGCCGAGCCCGCGCGCCGCATACGCATAGAAGGCGCCTGCATTGCCGACATGGCGCGACATGGCGACATAGCCGACCGCGAACAACAGCAGCAGCAGCGTCACGATCAGATAGGTGCCGGCAAAGCCCGCGCCATTGCCCATCAGCATGCCGAGCGGCGTGCCGCCAGCCACAGCCGTCAGAGGCGCCGCTGCCGAGATCACCATGAAGGTGATGGCGCCAACGCCAAGGCTGTTCTTCCTCAGCCGGTTCGCTTCGCCGGCTTCAATTGTCGTCATCTTTCCCTCCAATTCCGCGCTGCGGAAGCCAAGTGTCCCTGAAATGTCGAGGCCCTGTGTCGGGCCGCCTTGTCGTTTCATTATTTGCAACGACATTTCGAATATAGACTTGCAAAGGAACCGGCTTCCTGTCAAGTTAATTCGCACGTTAAGTATCAGATGGAGGATCAGATACGCATGGGTACGGTGAGCAAGGCCATCACGCTGCTGGAAATGCTCGGTCGCGGCGAGCCCGAGACGGCGTTGGCTGACCTCGCCCGGCGCGCCGGCTATGACAAGGCAACAACGCGCCGGCTGCTGGTCTCCCTGATCGCGCATGGGCTGGTCGAGCAGGATGAAGCCACGCGTCTTTACCGGCTGGGCGCCGGTGTCGCGCGGCTGGCGCTGATGCGCGAAGCCCAGTTCCCCTTCCTGCGCATGGCGGTGCCGGTGGTCGAGGCGCTGGCGGCGGAAACCGATGAGACGGTGCACCTGTCGGAATATTCGAAGCGCGGCCTGATCACAGTCCATGTCGTCGAATCGACCAGGGCCAATCGCGTCAGCGTGCAACTCGGCGAGGTGCTGCCGATGCATGCGACGGCTTCTGGCATTGCGTTCCTGGCGTTCACGGAAGAGCGTATCCGAGACGCTGTTCTGGCCGGACCGTTGCCGGCCTTCACGCCCCACACAATAGGCGACGCGAAAACACTTGCCGAGCATGTCGCCGCCGCCCGCGCGCGCGGGCACTCGACCGGCTCGCAAGGCTTCGAGGAGGGCGTGCTCAGCGTCGCGGCGCCGATCCTCGGCGCCGACGGTTTTGCCATCGGCATCATCGCCGTCGCGGCGCCTAAGGTGCGGGTCCAGAAGGGCGAGATCGAGCGCTATGGCGCCAGTGTGGCGGCGGCTGCGCGCGTTATCAGCGAGCGGCTTTTCGGACGGCAGGGCCAGCCGGGCCGCAAGCGAGCATGACAACAAATACCCCTGCAAGGAGATGGACTGTGGAGGAGACACGCCGAATCCTGGTTATAGGCACCGGTGACACCAAGGCCGACGAATTGCTCTTCATGCGCGAGCGCATCGAGGCGGTCGGCGGTGTCGCCGTGATGATGGATGTGAGCGTGCTCGGCGATCCGCCCTACCAGCCGGCGCATGACAAGCATGCGGTGGGTCAAGCTGCCGACACGACCATCGAGGCGATCATCGCCAGCGGCGACGAGAATTCGGCGATGACGCTGATGGCGCTCGGCGCCTCGCGGCTTGCCCGCGCACTCTGCGACAAGGGCGAAATCGACGGTTTCATCGCGCTCGGTGGCTCGATGGGCACCGACCTTGCGCTTGACGTCGCGCTGGCGCTGCCGCTCGGCGTGCCGAAATTCGTCATCTCGACCATTGCCTATTCACATCTGCTGCCACCAGAACGGATCGCCACAGACCTGATGATGATCCTGTGGGCGGGCGGTCTCTATGGCCTCAACAGCGCCTGCAAGGCGGTGCTGTCGCAGGCCTGCGGCGCGGTGGTGGGTGCTTCGCGCGCCGTCGTCAAGCCGGACGCGCCGCGACCGAGGATAGGCATGAGCTCGCTCGGCAAGAGCTGTCTGCACTATATGGTGACGCTGAAGCCGGAGCTGGAGAAGCGCGGCTATGAAGTCATCGTCTTCCACACCACCGGCATGGGCGGCCGGGCGCTGGAGGCGATCGCCGCGCAGCGCGGCTTCGTCGCGGTGATGGATTTCAGCCTGCAGGAACTCGCCAACCAGCTGACCGGCTCGGTGGTGAATTCCGGCTCCGACCGGCTGGAAAATGCCGGTCGGCAAGGCATCCCTCAGATCGTGGCACCTGGCGCCATCGACATGGTGGATTTTCCGACCTGGCAAGCACTGCCTGCCCGTTTCTTCGAACGTCCGTACCATGCGCACAACCGCCTGCTCGCCTCGGTGACATCAGACGGCGAAACCCGCAAGGAGATCGCGCGCGCCATCGGCGAGAAGCTCGCCGCCGCAACCGGGCCGACCGCCTTCATCCTGCCGGCAGGCGGCATCCAGCAATGGGACCAGGAGGGCGAGCCGCTGCACGAACCGGAGGCGCTGTCGGCCTTTGTCGAGGAGATGCGCTCTAGCGTGCCCGGCAATGCCGAGTTGCACGAGATATCAGGGCACATCAACGACGCCGCCTTCAGCGCCAAGGCACTGGAGATCTTCGACCGCTGGGTCGCCGAAGGCATTGTGCCGCTGGGCGCGCCGGAAGGAACACAAGCTGCATGAGCGGGCCATTGCCAAAGGCGCTGGTGCTTGACTTCGGCGGCGTCGTCACCCGCACGCTGTTCGAGACGCACGCGCTGACCGAACGCGCGTTGGACTTGACGCCCGGCACGCTCGGCTGGCGCGGGCCGTTCGATTCGGAATCCGACCCGCTGTGGCGTTCCATGCAAGCCGACGAGATCAGCGAGCGCGACTACTGGAAGACGCGCACGCGTGAAGTCGGCCGTCTCGTCGGCGAGGACTGGGACGACATGTCGACTTTCGTGCAGCGGGCGCGCGGCACCGACCCGCAAGCGGTGGTGCGGCCAGAGGCGGAACGAGCGATCCGTGCGGCGCATGAAGCTGGCATCCGGCTCGCCATCCTCTCCAACGAGCTCGACTTGTTCTACGGCAACAGCTTTCGCGAGCGCCTGCCGCTGCTGTCGCTGTTCGAGACCATCATCGACGCCACCTACACGCATATCCTCAAACCCGATCCGCGCGCTTATGCGATGGTGAGCGAAGCACTGCACTTGCCGCCCGCGGCTTGCGTCTTCGTCGACGACCAGAAGCGTAACGTCGACGGCGCGGTCGCCGCCGGCATGCTGGCCGTGCATTTCGACGTCGCCCAACCGGGGCAAGGCTATGCAGAGGCGCTCGGCCATTTCGGCGTTGCGGCCTAAGAAGAAACGGAGTTCCCACCGATGCGCGACATCAACTTCCTCACCGAGAACAACGCCAAGCCGATCTGGCATCCGATGGCGCATCCGGCCGAGATGCGCGCGACGCCGCCAAAGATCATCATGAAGGGCGAAGGCGTCTCGGTCACCGATGCCGAAGGCCGCACCGTCCTCGATGCAGTCGGGGGCCTGTGGAACGTCAACCTCGGCTACAGCTGCGATCCGATCAAGAAGGCGATCGCAGCACAACTCGACGCCCTGCCCTATTATTCCGGCTTTCGCGGCACCTCGACCGGACCGTCGATCGAGCTTGCCTATGAGCTGTGCGACTGGTTCGCTCCCGAGGGCATGGTACGGACCTTCTTCACCTCCGGCGGCTCGGACTCGGTCGAGACGGCACTGCGGCTGTCGCGGCAATACTGGAAGATCAGGGGCCAGGGCGACCGGACGAAGTTCCTGGCGCTGAAGAAGGGCTATCACGGCACGCATTTCGGCGGCGCCTCGGTCAACGGCAACGCCAATTTCCGCCGCAACTACGAGCCGCTGATGCCCGGCGTTTTCCACACGCCAGCGCCTTGGACCTACCGCAACCCATTCGACGAGACCGACCCGGCGAAGCTGGCGAAACTCTGCGCGCGGGCGATCGAAGACGAGATCGCCTTCCAGGGCGCCGACACCATCGCCGCCTTCATCATGGAGCCGGTGCTCGGCGCCGGCGGTGTGATCGTTCCGCATGAGAGCTTCATGCCGATGGTGCGGGCGATCTGCGACCGTCACGACATCCTGCTCATCGCCGACGAGGTGGTGACCGGTTTCGGTCGCACCGGCGCCTGGTCGGGCTCGCGGCTCTCCGGAGTGAAGCCGGATTTCATGAGCATCGCCAAGGCGATCACCTCGGGCTACTTCCCGCTCGGCGCCACGCTGATCAGCGCCAAGGTTGCCGACGTCTTCGAGGCCGACAAGACCAGCTTCGGCTCGATCGGGCACGGCTACACCTATTCCGGCCATCCGGTCGGCTGCGCGGCGGGGCTGGCCACACTCGCCGAGACCAAGCGGCTTGCCGTCAACGAGAATGCGGCGGCGCGCGGTGTCGAGCTCGGCAAGGCGCTGGAGGCGCTGAAGGCGAAGCACGCTCTGGTCGGCGATGTGCGCTACCAAGGGCTGATGGCGGCGCTCGAACTGGTTTCCGACCGTGCCGCCAAGAAGCCGGCCGACAAGAAGACGATGAATGCCGCCGCAGAGGCCGCCTACAAGGCCGGCGTCATGCTGCGCGTCTCCGGCAACACCATCATCCTGTCGCCGCCGCTGGTGATCTCGTCCGCCGATGTGGCAAAGATCGCCGAGGCTCTCAACGCCGGACTGACGGCAGCCGCCTGAGCGACGGTGACGCTCAGTCCTGACCGAGCCGCAGGCGTCGCCACGCCGCCGGCGAGAGGCCGACGGCGGCGCGGAAGAAGCGCGAGAAATAAGCCGGGTCGTTGAACCCGGTCTCATAGGCGATGTCCTCGACCGGGCGCACGGTGAACAGCAGCAGGCGCTTGGCCTCGACCAGCCGCCGCTCACCAACCGCCTGGCGTACGCCCGCGCCGAGCACCTGCCGCGCTGCCTTGTCGAGCAGATGGCGCGTGGTGCCGAGCGCGGCGACATAGCGCTCGACCGGCCAGTCGTCGCGAAAATGCCGGTCGATCAGACGCCGCAGCCGGCCGCCCAGCGCCACCGTCGCCGGCACCGCGACAGCATGCGACTGCGCATCGAGGCGGGCGATGCCCGACAATGCCACGGCGATCAGCGGCGGCAGGATTTTCTCCATACCGGGCAACCTGTCGGCATATTCCGCCTGGATCATCGTAACCGTATCACCCAACCTTTCCCAGAGGGCCGTTTCACCGCGTCCGGTGACGAAGACCGGCTGGTCGAGCGGCAGCGCGGACTGCTCAGCGATCGCCGCAAGGGCAGCATCGGAGACCGAGACAACGATGGCGTCGGCGCCCGTCTCGATGCTGAATCCGTGGACCACGCCGCTCGGCATGAAGCTCACCGTCGGCGCCGAAAAACTCCAGGTCTCGTCTTCGATCCGATAAATGCCGCTGCCGCCGGTCCAGAAGGTGATCTGCGCCATTTGCGGGTGCTTGTGCGCGAGAACCTGGCCGCGATGCACGGAGGCACGTGCAAGAACAGTCTCGACATGCAGGAATCCGACGTCGAGCGCACGCGCCGGTTTGCCGTAGACGAAGAATTCGGGAATGGCAGTCTGGCTCATGACGGCAAAAAAATCCAAGTGGTTCTATACTTTCGTCCATAAACCTTTGTCACGACGATCGCTACAGTTGACGCGTTAAAGGAGGATCATGATGCGATCGGAAGATTTCCGGGCCGACACGAAACGGCCGTTTACCGGTGCCGAATATTTGCAGAGCCTGCGCGACGGGCGCGAGGTCTATATCAATGGCGAGCGGATTGCCGACGTCACCACCCATCCGGCGATGCGCAACTCGGCGCGCTCGCTGGCCCGCCTCTACGATGCCTTGCACGATCCGGCGCGGCAGGCGGTGCTGACCTCGCCGACCGACACCGGTTCTGGCGGCTACACGCACAAATATTTCCGCGTCGCCCATTCCGCCGCGGATCTCGCCGCACAGCAGACCGCCATCGCCGACTGGTCGCGCATGTCCTACGGCTGGATGGGGCGCACGCCCGATTACAAGGCAGCACTTATGAACACGCTCGGCGCCAATGCCGAGTGGTACGGCCCGTTCAGGGACAATGCACTCGCCTGGCACAAACGCGCCCAGGAAGCGGCCCTGTTCATGAACCATGCCATCGTCAACCCGCCGATCGACCGCCACAAGCCGGCCGAGCAGGTGAAGGACGTGTTCGTGCACATCACGAAGGAGAACGACGCCGGCATCTGGGTGTCCGGCGCCAAGGTGGTGGCGACGTCGTCAGCGCTCACCCATTACAATTTCCTGGCGCAGAGCTCGGCGACGGTCACCGAGGACCCGTCATTGTCGGTGATGTTCATCGTGCCTATGAACGCGCCAACGCCATGGCGCACAACCCGATCCCATGGGCGAACGGCGCCGTGCTGCCCAATCTCGAAGCGGCGCTCGCCTATCGCACTTTCATGTCGGAGGCCTATCCGCGCGTTATCGATACGGTGCGCCGAGTCATCGCTTCGGGGCTGATCTACCTGCCGTCCTCGGCAAAGGATTTCGACAATCCGGAGATCGACAAGTACCTTGCCCAGTACGTGCGCGGCTCCAATGACATGGGCCATGTCGAACGCATCAAGATCATGAAGCTGCTGTGGGATGCGACCGGCACCGAGTTCGGCGGCCGCCACGCGCTCTATGAGCTCAACTATGCCGGTGCGCCGGAAGAGGTGCGGCTGCAGGTGCTGAAGGGCGCTGAGCGCGGCGGGCGCCTGAGGGCGATGGAGGAACTGGTCGACACCTGCATGGCCGACTACGACGAAATGGGCTGGACCGGCGACACCTGGCTGCCGCCGCTGCCGGCTGGCGCAAGCTGAGGTCCCGGCCATGGAGCCACAAGTTGCAAGGCTGGAGTTCCGTGAGGCGATGGCGCGGGTCTGTGCGCCGGTCAACATCGTCACGACTGATGGTCCGGCCGGCCGCGGCGGCTTCACTGCGACCGCCATGTGCAGCGTTTCCGACGATCCGCCGACGCTGCTTGTGTGCATGAACGAGCGCTCGGCGCAGACCGGCCTGTTCCTCGCCAACCAGCGTTTCTGCGTCAACGTGCTGACGCAGTTACACACCCATCTGGCGGCAAAGTTCGCCGGCACGATCCGCGACATGAGCGAGCGCTACAATGCGGCAAGATGGCAGACCATGCCGTCCGGCATGCCGGCGCTGCTCGACGCCATCGTCAGCTTCGATTGCGAGATCGGCGACGTGAACAAGGTTGGCACGCACAATGTGATGTTCGGCCGCGTCGTCGACATCCGCCACGGCAGCGACAAGGCGGCGCTGCTCTATGTCGGCCGCAACTACATGCAGCCGAGTGCACTCGGCAGTTTTGGCGGGTAGAGGCTGTCAAGTCTGGTTTTCGGATGATTCCGACTGGATCAGGTTTTCGAGCAGGTCGAGCAGGTGCTCATGCTGTTCGGCGCCGTAGCGCTGCTCGATCGCATCGTAGATGGCGATGCGCTCGGGCGACAAATCCTCGATCAGCGCCAGCCCGGCCGGGCTGATTGCGAGCAGCGCCCGGCGACCGTCATCCTTGACCTTGTTGCGGGTGATGAACTGCCGTTCCTCCATCGCCTTGATGATGCGGGTCAGGCTGGGCGGAAGGATCGAGGCGCGATTGGCAAGTTCGGTTGCCTCGAGCGGCCCGGCTTCGGCAAGCACACGCAGCACGCGCCACTGCTGCTCAGTGATGTCGTGGCGGGCAAGCATCGGCCGGAAATGCGCCATGATCACTTCGCGGGCGCGAAGCAGAGCCATGGGCAGGGAGCGGCGGGTGCTGGGCGGTAGCAAGATCAGGTCTCCAAAAAATTCCAATTCCGGTACGACTCGCACCACACAATGAGACTCGGATCGCAGCTATATCCGCGATTTCGCCGGGGGCGGCAATCCCACCATCGGGAGCTGTATCTGCATAGAGAACGACACTTGACATTCCGCCGTCAAGATGTAATTCACATGTTAATTACAAGGTGGAGGAAACCTTGCCACATATGGTGATCGAATATTCGGCGAATCTCGACGCCAAGGTCGACATCAGCGCGCTTTGCACGCTGGTCGCTCGCACCATCCTCGAAACCGGCCTGTTCGAACATGGCGCGGTGAGGGTACGCGCTTTCTGCGCCGAGGCATACGCGATCGCCGATCGCCTCCCGGAGAACGGGTTCATCGACATGAACTTCCGCATCGGCAAGGGCCGCAGCGCCGAGGAAGAGAAACGCACCGGCGAGGCGATCTTCACTACTGTTTCGGATCATCTCGCATCTCTGTTCACGACGCCGCATTTCGCGCTGTCGCTGGAGATCCGCGAGATCGATGCCGAACTAAGCTGGAAGAAGAATGCCATCCACCCGCGCCTGGGCGGCAAGTGACAGGAACCCATATCATGGCGGCATTGGACGACAATCTGAGAAAGGCCGAGGCCTATCTCGAGCGCTTCAGAAGCGCTGGCGTGCTCAACCAGATCGGCGGCGAAGCCGTGCCGGCCGCCGACGGCTCGACATACGAGACGCTGTCGCCAATCGACCTGAAGCCGATCGCCAAGGTGGCACGCGGCAAGGCCGCCGACATCGACCGCGCCGCCAAAGCGGCGAAGGCTGCCTTCCGCGACTGGGCGGCGATATCAGGCGACGCCCGCAAGAAGCAGTTGCACAAAATAGCCGACGCCATCGTCGCGCGGGCCGAGGAAATCGCTTTCGTCGAATGCATGGACACCGGCCAGTCATTGAAGTTCATGGCCAAGGCAGCGCTGCGCGGCGCGGAGAACTTCCGCTTCTACGCCGACCGCGCGCCGGAGGCCCGCGACGGCCACGCGATCCGCGCACCGAACCAGGTCAACATGACGACGCGCGTGCCGGTCGGCCCGGTCGGCGTGATCACGCCGTGGAACACACCTTTCATGCTGTCGACCTGGAAGATCGCGCCGGCGCTCGCCGCCGGCTGTACGATCGTCCACAAGCCAGCCGAGTTCTCGCCGCTGACGGCACGGCTATTGGTCGAGATCGCCGAGGAGGCCGGCCTGCCGAAGGGCGTGTGGAACCTCGTCAACGGCTTTGGCGAGGACGCCGGCAGAGCGCTGACCGAACACCCCGACATCAAGGCGATCGGCTTCGTCGGCGAAAGCCGCACCGGCTCGATGATCATGAAGCAGGGTGCCGACACGCTGAAGCGCGTGCATTTCGAGCTCGGCGGCAAGAACCCGGTCATCGTCTTTGCCGATGCCGACCTGGAGCGGGCCGCCGACGCTGCCGTCTTCATGATCTATTCGCTGAACGGCGAGCGCTGCACCTCGTCCTCACGCCTGCTGGTCGAGGAAAGCATCTACGACAAGTTCACCGCGCTGGTGGCGGAGAAGGCCAAGCGCATCAGGATAGGCCATCCGCTCGACCCCGAAACCGTGGTTGGCCCACTGATCCATCCGGCGCATGAGGAAAAGGTGCTGTCCTATATCGAGATCGGCAAGTCGGAAGGCGCTGTCGTCGCCGCCGGCGGCGGCAAGTTCGCCGGTCCGGGCGGCGGCTGCTATGTCAGCCCGACGCTGTTCGTCGGCGCCACCAACAAGATGCGCATCGCCCAGGAAGAGATATTCGGACCCGTGCTGACCGCCATCTCGTTCAAGGACGAGGCCGAGGCGCTGGCGCTGGCCAACGACACGCAATACGGCCTGACCGGCTATCTCTGGACCTCGGACGTCACCCGCGCCTTCCGCTTCACCGACGCGCTCGACGCCGGCATGATCTGGGTCAATTCGGAGAATGTGCGCCACCTGCCGACGCCGTTCGGCGGCGCCAAGAACTCAGGCATCGGCCGCGACGGCGGCGACTGGTCGTTCGATTTCTACATGGAAACCAAGAACATCGCGTTCGCCACGGCGCCGCATTCCATCCAGAAGCTCGGCGGCTGACCGGAGACCCCAACGATGCCCTTGCCCACACCCAATCTCTACCCGGCATTCAACATCGTGCGGCTCAGCCACGTCGAGCTGGCTGTTACGGACCTCGGTAAGTCGCGCGCGTTCTATGTCGACACGCTCGGCCTGCAGGTGACCGACGAGACCAAGGACGCCATCTATCTGCGCGCCATGGAAGAGCGCGGCCACCATTGCATCGTGCTCAGGAAAGGTGCCGCGCCGGAAGCCCGCGACCTCGGCTTCAAGCTGTTTTCCGACGACGATCTCGACAAGGCCGAGCACTTCTTCAAAGCCAGGGGTCTGCCTGTGAAATGGGTCGAGCGGCCCTACCAGTCGCGTACCTTCCGCACCCACGACCCGCACGGCATTCCGCTCGAATTCTATTCCAGAATGGAGCGGCTGCCGCCGATCCATCAGAAGTATGCGCTGTACAAAGGCGTCAAGCCGCTGCGCATCGACCACTTCAACTGCTTCTCGCCCAATGTCGATGAATCGGTGGCGTTCTACAACGAGCTCGGCTTCCGCGTGACCGAGTACACGGAGGATGCCGCGACCGGAAGACTTTGGGCGGCATGGACGCACCGCAAGGGCGGTGTCCACGACATCGCCTTCACCAACGGCATTGGCCCACGCCTGCACCACGTCGCCTTCTGGGTGCCGACACCGCTCAACATCATCGATCTGCTCGACCTGATGGCCACCACCGGCTGGCTGCCGAACATCGAGCGCGGCCCCGGCCGGCACGGCATCTCCAACGCCTTCTTCCTCTATATCCGTGATCCCGACAATCACCGCATCGAGATCTATTGCTCGGACTACCAGACGGTAGATCCCGACCTAGAGCCGATCAAATGGGACCTCAAGGACCCGCAGCGCCAGACGCTGTGGGGCGCACCGGCGCCGAAGAGCTGGTTCGAGGAAGGCAGCACCTTTGCCGGCGTCGAGCCGCGCAAGTCCGATCTGGCGGCCTCGCCGATCGTCGCGCCGTGACGTCGGCTAACTGCAGGGGAAACAAATGAGCGCGGCACGTCTCGCCACCTTCACCGTTGGCGGCAAAACGCGCTACGGCGCAATCACCGACAAGGGCGGCGTCGACCTGTCGGCGCGACACGCACAGTGGCTGAGTTTGCGCGAGGTGATAGAGGCCGGCGCACTGCGACGGCTGGCGGAAGAGGCGGACGCTTTCGCCGCCGATTTCCCGCTCGACGCCATCGCCTACGAGATACCCGTCCCCTCGCCCGAAAAGATCATCTGCGTCGGCGTCAACTATCCGGACCGCAACGAGGAGTACAAGGACGGACAGGCCGCACCCTCGAACCCGTCGCTGTTCATCCGCTTCCCGCGCTCCTTCGTCGGCCATGGCAGGCCCCTCGTGCGGCCGTCGGAATCGCCGCAGCTCGATTATGAGGGCGAGATCGTCATCGTCATCGGCAAGGGCGGCCGCAGGATCGCCGAGGCGGATGCGCTGGGCCATATCGCAGCACTTTCGCTCTGCAACGAGGGCACCATCCGCGACTGGGTGCGCCACGCCAAGTTCAATGTCACCCAGGGCAAGAACTTCGACCTGACCGGCTCTATCGGCCCCTGGCTGGTGCCGTTTACCGACGAGGCACAGATCGCCGACATCGCGCTGACCACGCGCGTCAATGGCGAGGTTCGCCAGCAGGACCGCACCGGCCGCATGATCTTTTCCTTCCGCAAGATCATCAACTACATCTCGACCTTCACCACGCTGGCGCCGGGCGACATCATCGTCACCGGCACGCCGACCGGCGCCGGCGCCCGGTTCGACCCGCCAATCTGGCTGAAGCCGGGCGATGTGATCGAGGTCGAGGCCGACGGCATTGGCTTGCTCAGCAACGGCGTCGTCGACGAAGGGACCGGTCGATGATGACGCCGGAACAGGTCGACGACGCGGCCGCGAGGCTGTTCGAGGCCGAGCGCGACCGCCGCCAGATCAGGCTGCTCAGCCTCGATTTCCCCGGGGCGACGATGGATGACGCCTATCTCGTCCAGGCGGCGCTGGTGAAACGAAAAGTGGCCTCGGGCCTGACGATCAAAGGCTGGAAGATCGGCCTGACCTCCAAGGCGATGCAGTCGGCGCTCGCCATCGACATTCCGGATTCCGGTGTGCTGTTCGACGACATGTTCTTCGATGACGGCGGCACCGTTCCAGCCGGCCGCTTCATCCAGCCGCGCATCGAGGCCGAGATCGCCTTCGTCATGAATGCGTCGCTGGCCGGTCCGGACGTGTCGATCGACGACGTGCTCGACGCCACCGACTACATCACGCCGGCGCTGGAGATCCTCGACACCCGTATCGAGCGCGTCAACAAGGAGAGCGGCAGGATACGGACCTTCTTCGACACCATCTCCGACAATGCCGCCAATGCCGGCGTCGTCGTCGGCGGCCGTCGTGCCGGACCGCGCGAGGCCGACCTGCGCTGGATCGGCGCCATCCTGTCGCGCAATGGCGAGGTCGAAGAGACCGGGCTCGGCGCCGGGGTGCTCGATCATCCGGCGAAGGGCATCGCCTGGCTGGCCAACCGGCTGCATCAGTACGGCATGCAGATATCCGCCGGACAGGTCGTGCTGTCGGGCTCGTTCATCCGGCCCGTGGAGTGTCGCCACAGTGACACTATCGCTGCCGATTTCGGACCCTATGGAGCGATCCGCATCACCTTTGCCCGCTAGCGGCAATTCCTCCATAGCCCGCTGACCCGACTTGCCGGCGGCGTGCTGAAACAGAACCCGGAAGAGCCCGAAAGGGTGTCGGCACTCCTTGCCAGCCTTCAAAGTATCGGCGCCGAAATCCGGGTGCCGCGCGAACAACCGTTCGATGCCATCGCTTTGCTGGACGATCAGGATTAACTCGACTTCCATCGCTGGCCGCGTTCCTGAAAGGCTTTATTACGCGATAGACCACGATCCGCTGACGCGCTTTTGCGCTCCTGTTTCAATCCGAGCCGCTGTCCCGAGCCGCTGTGCAGTTTTGGGCAACATGCGTTTGATCGACAAACCCGTGGCCAGAAGCCGAGGGGTTCCTTGTCGGGACGGCCGGCGCTATCGATTCGAGCGGCCGAGCGCTGTGGACGCAATCAGCAAAACGATCGAGGCGGCGATCAGCACTGTGGCAGCAGCCGCGATGGTCGGCGTCAGCGTGTCGCGCGCGATGGTGAACATCTCGCGCGGCAAGGTGCGTTGTCCGGGACCGGCGAGGAACATCGTCACCACGACTTCGTCGAGCGAGGTGGCGAAGGCAAACAGCGCGCCCGACGCGATGCCCGGCAGAATGACCGGAAGCGTGACTTTGCGGAAGGTGAGGAAGGGTGGCGCCCCCATGCTGGCGGCCGCCCAGAGCAGCCGCCTGTCGAGACCGGTGAGAACGGCCGAGACGGTCACCACGACGAAGGGAACGGCGAGCGAGGTATGGCCGAGGATGAGGCCGGGAAGGGTCGCGGTCAGGCCGGCCATCGAGAAGACGAAATACATGCCGACGCCGACGATGACCACCGGCGCGATCATCGGCACCAGCAGCAAGGCGGAGATCGTGCGCCGACCTGGCAGATTAGGCGCCGCGAGGCCGAGCGCGGCCATGGTGCCTAGCGGCGTCGCCAAAAGTGTCGTCGAGACAGCCAGAACCAGGCTGTTGCGCAGGGCATCCATCCAGGTCTGCATCGAGAAGAACTCGCGGTACCATTTCAGCGACCAGCCGGTGATGGGAAAGGTGAAATCGCCGCTGCTCTTGAACGAGAACAGCACGATGATGATCAGCGGCGCCATGAGGAAAGCCAGCACCATCATGGCCGTCAGCCCGAGGCCGAAGCGGCCAAGCCGGCTGGTGGTGGTTGATCGCGGGGAGGACATCCGGGCCTCCTAGCGCAGACCGGCGCCGCTGCGGCTGAGCAGCGCGTTCTGGATGGCATAAAGCGAGAGCGTGACGACCAGCATTGTTCTTTCTCGGCGGCGTCGTCGGCGCTGTGGGTTTCAAGCATGTCGGCTTCGCGGCGACGTTGTTTCTGGCGGCCATTCTCCTCGTGCTGGCCTCCATGCCAGTCCTGGAGGACGTCTCCGTTCGCATGAGGCGGCTTTGGCAGTAGCGCTGCAGAGCTTTGCCGCATGCCAGATTTGGCAGCACATTCGCGAAGGCGCTGTTCCTGGATTTCGGCAGCTATCTGTTTTGGCCGATCCTGAAGCACGAACACGATGAGATCGGCCCAACGACAAGAGCAAGCGAACTCAGCCATACCCACTCATAGCGTAGAGTGAGGTCGAAGAGATAGCCGACGCGCCCGCGGCGGCTCCAATCGAGTGGCCGGCCGAGATAAGGGCCCATTGCCAGCCCCATCACGCGCAAATCCGAGATGGCTGGCGACAAGACTGGCCGTGACGGGAATGGCCGCATGGCTTTGGTTCGAGGCAGGGCGTATCGCCCGGTTTTCTACAGCCTCAAGACAGATGCGTCACGCATCACTAATTGAATGCGCCGCATTTTAATATATGCTGCAAGACGTAGAGATAATATCTCAAAGCTGATCAAAAAGGGGGATGCGACCGTGATAACTGCTCCACAGTTGCGTGCCGCGAGGGCGCTCCTTGGCATCGACCAGCGCAGGCTTGCCGAATTGTCCGGTCTTTCCGTGCCGACAATTCAACGCATGGAAGCCAGCGAGTCGATTATTCGGGGTAACGTCGATTCTCTCATGAAGCTGATCGGGGCACTTGACCTCGCCGGCGTGGAATTGATCGCTGAAGGCGCCTCCAGCCAAATCGGCGGGCGCGGCGTGCGACTGAAAGCGGATTTTGACCCCGCCAAAATCCTTGGCGGAGTCGATACGGATGCCAAACTCCCCGTGAGGAGCGTGGCGTGATTTCGGGGGCCGCGGTCCTCCTGTGGGGCGTCGCTGCGCTCCTGGGGACTGCGGTGCTTGCGATTGCGGAAAGCCGCAGATCCGACTCGGGAACACGCCTGATCTACGGCTTGACGCTAGGTATATCGGCGGCCGTGCTCATGGTTCTCGCGAGCCGCATCGCCGACAATCCCGTCACCCCGTCGACTGTGGTGTTGCCTCTTGGATTGCCATGGATTGGCGCTCATTTCCGTTTGGATGCGCTGTCGACTTTCTTCCTCATCGTCGTCAACTTCGGCGGCTCCATGGCCAGTCTTTATGGCCTCGGCTACGGCAGGCATGAGTCTGCGCCGCATCGGGTGCTGCCGTTCTTCCCGGCTTTCCTAGCCGGAATGAACCTTGTCGTGGTGGCCGACGACGCCTTCACTTTCCTGCTTTCCTGGGAATTCATGTCGCTCGCCTCCTGGGCGCTCGTCATGGCGCACCATCGCAAGCAGGACAATGCGCGGGCGGGCTACATCTATCTCGTGATGGCGAGCTTCGGCACACTCGCGCTGCTGCTTGCGTTCGGCCTGCTCGCCGGATCCGATGGAACCTACACATTCGACGCGATGCGAGCCGCCGATCCCACCCCGTTCGCCGCTGCTTTCGTCCTGGTTCTCATGCTGCTGGGCGCCGGCTCCAAGGCTGGACTCGTCCCGCTGCACGTCTGGCTGCCACTCGCTCATCCGGCCGCGCCAAGCCACGTCTCGGCTCTCATGAGCGGCGTGATGACCAAGGTCGCAGTCTATGGCTTCATACGCGTTATTTTCGATCTGCTCGGTGAGCCGGCATGGTGGTCGGGTGTTGCCGTGCTTTTCCTTGGCGGCCTGACGGCGGTTCTCGGCATCCTCTACGCGCTGATGGAAAAGGACCTGAAGCGACTGCTTGCCTATAGCACCATTGAAAACATCGGCGTCATCTTCGTAAGCCTTGGTCTCGCGCTCGCTTTCAAGGCGAACGCCATGCCATCGGCTGCAGCGCTGGCCCTCACCGCCGCGCTGTTCCACGTCCTCAATCATTCCTTTTTCAAGAGCCTGCTGTTTTTCGGCGCGGGCGCCGTGCTGACGGCGACCGGAGAGCGGGACATGGAGAAGCTGGGCGGTCTCATCCACCGCATGCCCTTTACAAGTTTTGCCTTTCTCGTCGGTTGCGTCGCGATCTCGGCACTTCCACCCTTCAACGGCTTCGTCTCCGAATGGCTGGCCTTTCAGGCCATATTGCAGAGCCCCGATCTGCCACAATGGGGACTGAAGGTCATGGTGCCCGCCGTTGGCGGTCTGCTGGCGCTGTCGGCGGCACTGGCCGCGGCCTGCTTCGTAAAGGCGTTCGGGATTACATTCCTCGGCCGGCCACGCTCGGCCGCGGTGGAACTGCCGCATGAGGTCGACCGCTACTCGCTGGCGGCAATGTTCATTCTTGCTGCCCTTTGTCTCCTGGCCGGCATTCTGCCCGGTCTTGTGATAGACGGCCTCTCATCGGTGACACTGCCACTGATCGGCAGCCGGATGCCTGTGCAGATGGCCCAGCCCTGGCTTTCTATCGTGCCGATTGCAGCGAGCCGCAGTTCCTACAACGGCTTGTTGGTGTTCCTGTTCATCGCCTTTTCCGCATCCGCTGCGGCATATGTGATCCATCGCTTTGCATCCCATGCACTCCGTCGGGGTCCCGCCTGGGGTTGTGGCTTCCCGGATGTGGTCCCGAGCTCGCAGTACACGGCCGTCAGCTTCGCGCAGCCTATCCGCCGCGTCTTCGGCACGTTCGTATTCCGTGCAAGGGAAACCGTCGAAATGCCGGCACCTGGCGAGACCGGTCCGGCTCGTCTGAATGTCGAAATGCATGATGTGATCTGGGAGACGCTGTACCTGCCTATCGGCCGGGCCCTCGACTTTGCGACCGACCACCTCAACCATCTGCAGTTCCTGACGATCAGGCGCTACCTGACCCTAGTCTTTCTCTTTCTCATTGTCCTGCTCCTGGTGCTCGCACTATGGCCGTGATTCGCGAGTTGGCCGTTCAAGGCGCGCAGATGGCGCTGGTGCTTTTTCTGGCGCCGCTCCTGACCGGATTCGTGCGCAAGGTGAAGGCACGGCTCTTGCGCCGCCAGGGTCCTTCCCTGATCCAACCTTACCGCGATCTCTTGCGGCTGATGCGCAAGGAAGTCGTTCTGGCGGACAACGCATCCTGGCTGTTTCGCGTGACGCCCTATCTGATCTTTGCCACCACCTGGGTCGGCGCGGCGCTCATCCCGACATTCGCCGCCGGCCTCACATTCAGTTGGACCGCCGATCTCATAGCCATCGTCGCACTGCTGGGAAGCGCCCGGTTCTTCCTGGCGCTGGCAGGCATGGACGTCGGCACGAGCTTCGGCGGCATCGGCTCGAGCCGCGAGGTGATGATCGCTTCGCTGGCCGAACCCGCCATGCTGCTCATCGTGTTCAGCCTGGCGCTCGTCGCGGGTGCTACGCAACTCTCAACGGTCGCCGCCTTCATGGGGTCACCGGAGGTTGGCTTGCGGGTGTCGCTCGGGATGTCGCTCATCGCCCTCGTGATGGTGGCGATCGCCGAAAACGCCCGCATACCCGTGGACAACCCATCGACCCATCTGGAACTCACCATGGTTCATGAGGCGATGGTGCTGGAATATTCCGGTCGCCATCTGGCGATGATCGAGTTTGCCGCCTTCCTCAAGCTTCTGCTCTATGTGTCGCTGATTTCCTGCGTCTTCCTACCTTGGGGACTGGCGAGCGCCGGGGCAGGACTGGAATCCCTTGCTCCGGGTGTCGTCGCCTATGTCGGCAAGCTTGCCGTCTGTGGCGTTCTCCTCGCCGTGTTTGAGACTGCCATCGCCAAGATGCGCGTCTTCCGCGTCCCGGATTTCCTCGGGGCAGCGCTGATGCTGGCCCTGCTCGGCACGCTCCTGCTGTTCGTCTCACGGAGCCTCTGATGAACGGCCTCACCTTCGACATCGCTCACCTGCTCGCCGGCGGCCTGGTGCTGGTCAGTTTCATGATGCTGTATCAGGATCGCCTCTTTGCTCTGATCAACGTTTTTGCGCTTCATGCAATCGTGCTGGCCCTGTCCGTAGCTTGGCAGGCATACATTCAGGACGCGCATCATCTCTACGTCACGGCGGCGATCGCCCTCGTCTTCAAGGCGATCGTCATTCCTGTCGGGCTTCATCGCATCATTCAGCGGCTCGGCATCCATCGTGACGTCGAGACCGCCGTCGGCATCGGTACGACGATGCTTGCGGGGATAGGCCTGGTGACCCTGTCCATGGTCCTGATGCTGCGCGTCACTCCCGAGGCTGATCCCCTCGCCCGCGAGGACCTGGCTTTCGCGCTGTCCATCATTTTGCTGGGGCTGCTGGTGATGGTCACCCGCCGCAACGCCGTCAGCCAAGTTGTCGGATTCATGTCGCTCGAGAACGGTCTGGTCCTCGCCGCCACGGGGGCCAAGGGCATGCCTCTGGTTGTCGAGATCAGTGTCGCCTTCTCGATCCTTATCGCCTTCATCGTCATCGGAGTCTTCCTGTTCCGCATCCGCGAGAGGTTCGACTCAGTGGATGTCGGCGCGCTCGACGACTACAGGGGAGAACACCGTTGACCGCGTTTTCCCTCGATGCGGTGGCCGCCATTTTGCTGATACCGATCTTCGCGGCCGCACTTCTGGCGGCGCTGCCGAAATACCGGATATCGGCGGGCGTCAATGTCGCTGCGAGCTTGCTGACCGTGCTCGCCGCACTGTCGCTTCTTGTCACCGACCGCCCGCAGCCTGGGCAGTATCTGCTCGTCGACGATCTCAATATCGTCTTCATCGTGCTCAACACATTCGTCGGCTTCACCACCAGCGTCTTCAGCGCTTCCTACATTGCCCACGAACTGGAGAGCGGGCGGCTGACAGTCCCGAACTTGCGGTTCTATCACGCAATGTATCAGGTCATGATGTTCGGCATGAACCTGGCGTTCGTGTCGAACAATATTGGCTTGATGTGGGTGGCGGTGGAGCTTGCCACGCTGACCACCGTGCTCATGGTCGGCATCTACCGCACGCACGAAGCGCTGGAGGCCGCCTGGAAATATTTCATTCTGGGCAGCGTCGGCATCGCGCTCGCACTGTTCGGCACCATCCTCGTCTACATGGCTGCACAGCCGGTTGTTGGCGAGGGGACGAATGCGATGGTCTGGACGGTGCTCATCGCTCACGCCGCGCGCTTCGATCCGGCTCTGCTCAATGTCGCCTTCATCTTTCTGCTGCTCGGCTACGGGACGAAGGTCGGCCTTGCGCCCTTACATGCCTGGCTGCCAGACGCGCATGCTGAGGGTCCAACGCCGATTTCAGCAGTGCTGTCGGGCTTGCTGTTAAACGTCGCACTCTATGCCGTGCTGCGCTTCAAGCTGTTGCTCGCGGCAAGCCCGGAAGCGATCGCACCTGGGTCATTGATGATCACGATGGGACTGACGTCGCTTGTCTTCGCGGCCTTCATGCTCTACCGCCGCCGCGACATCAAACGCCTGTTCGCGTACTCCTCGATCGAGCACATGGGCATCATCGTGTTCGCCTTCGGCATAGGAGGCCCGCTCGCCAATTTTGCCGGGCTGCTGCACATGGTCATGCACAGCCTGACCAAGTCGGCGATCTTTTTCACGGTCGGCCACATTGCCCAGGTCAAGGGGACACAGAACATCGCCGAAATCCGGGGACTGACGGAAACACATCCTGCCCTTGGCTGGGCGCTCGTCATCGGCGTCGTTGCCATTGCCGGCCTCCCTCCGCTCGGTATCTTCATGAGCGAATTCCTGGTCGTGAGTTCGACATTTGCAAGACACCCTCTTTTGGCGATGCCGTTGGTTTTCGGGATTCTGCTCGCTTTCGGCGCCCTGCTGCTTCGACTGACCGGCGTCGCTTTCGGCGAACCGCGCGGCAGCACTGCACCCGCCGAGGCGTCCTACATTCCGATGTATTCCCACTTGGCGTTGGTGTTTGCCGCCGGCATCTATCTGCCGCCACCGCTGGTCACATGGTTCCAGCACGTCGCAAGTATCCTGGGGTGAGCAGAGGAGAGAAAAGAGCATGCCTGCGCTGATCGACCTCATCCTTGCTGGCCAACGTGTCGAAAATCATTTCCCGTGGTCGCGCGCCGTGGTGACTCCGAAAAAATGGGGCTTTGCCGTCGAGCAACTGGCCGAGGGCCACTGGAGCTTGCTCGGCCTATGGGGTGAGCCAGGCGCCGTCCACATGGCACTTCTCGATGAAAGCGCCGGGGACATCGGCGTTGTCAGCCTGGAATGCCCCAGTGGCCGCTACCCATCGGTCGGCCGGCTGCATCCGCCCGCATTGCGGCTCGAACGTGCGGCTGCTGACCTGTTCGGGCTCCTGCCACAAGGCGCGCCTGATACGAGACGGTGGCTTGATCATGGCCATTGGGGTGTCAGCTATCCGTTGAGTACCCGCGTCCGGACGTCTGCTGCGACTGCCTTCCCGTACAGTTTCCTGCCTGCCGAGGGGGAGAGCCTGCATCAGATCCCGGTCGGGCCCGTGCATGCCGGCATCATCGAGCCGGGCCATTTCCGGTTCACGGCAAGCGGTGAAACGGTCGTCCGGCTGGAGCAGCGCCTCGGATACGCGCACAAGGGTATAGAAGGCCTGATGGCGGGGTCAGATATCGACCGTGCAGCCAAATTGGCGGGCAGAACCTCTGGCGACAGTACCGTGGCATACTCCCTCGCTTTTGCCCGCGCGGTCGAGGCGGCGCTGGGTGTCCAGGTTCCCCCACGCGCGGTCTGGCTGCGAGCGCTCATGGCCGAGTTGGAGCGCCTGGCCAATCATCTGGGCGACATAGGCGCTATCTGCAATGATGCCGCCTTCGCGCTTATGCATGCCCACTGTGGGGTGCTGCGTGAGCGCGTATTGCGGGCAAGCGATGCTGCCTTCGGTCATCGTTTGATGCGCGACTGCATCGTGCCCGGAGGCGTGGCAAGCTTCCTGAGCGATGAGGGCACGACAGCGCTCAGGTCCCTGATCGCAGAGATCAGGCAGCGGTTTCCCGCGCTGGTCGAGCTCTACGACAACACGGCATCGCTGCAGGATCGGACTGTCGCAACTGGCCGGCTGAAGGTGGAACTCGCTCGTCAATATCGCGCCGGAGGCTACGTTGGCCGGGCCTCCGGTCGGGACTTCGATGCCCGACGCAATCTCGCTTATCCACCCTATGGCGAACTCGCCTTCGATGTACCTCTCCTCCAGGAAGGCGATGTGAACGCCCGTGTATGGATTCGTATCCACGAGGTCGAACAGAGCCTGTCTCTGATCGAACAAGTCCTGCGACAACTGCCAGACGGACCGATCCGTGTCGATTTCGCGCAGACAAACCGATCGCATGAAGGCATGGCGCTCGTCGAAGGTTTCCGCGGCGACATTCTGGCCTGGCTGCGCATTGGCAAGGGCGGCTTGGTCGAGCGCTGTCACCTCCGTGATCCGTCATGGTTTCAATGGCCGCTCCTTGAAGCGGCGATCGAAGGAAACATCGTTGCCGACTTTCCGCTGTGCAACAAATCGTTCAACTGCTCTTATTCGGGCCATGATCTCTGAAGGCACGCTGTCATGCGCAAGCTTCTTTTTGAAAGCCTGATACGCCCCCCTCTCACCGAGCGTCCGCCGTTGGCAAGCAGCACGGCAGTCGACGAACTCGCACGCGCGCTCGATGGGGCTGCCCACAAACGATTGGGGCGAAGCCTGTCGATCCGGGCGGTCGATGCCGGTTCCTGCAATGGCTGCGAACTTGAGATGCACGCGCTGAACAACGCCTTCTATGACATCGAGCGTTTTGGGATCCGGTTCGTCGCATCGCCGCGCCATGCTGATGTACTGCTCGTCACCGGGCCGGTCACAAAAAACATGCGCGAGGCATTGAAGCGGACCTACGACGCAACACCCAACCCAAAATGGGTGGTCGCGCTGGGAGATTGCGCAGGCAATGGCGGCTGTTTCTCCGGCAGCTATGCAGTGCTGCGCGGAGTGTCCGAGGCCCTGCCCGTCGATCTGCACATTCCAGGTTGTCCGCCGCCGCCAATCGAAATTCTGAAAGGCCTGCTCGCCTTGCTTGAGGGCGTGAATTCCAAGACTGGTGCTGCCCGAAGGTGACCATGTAGAGGCTTTGCCAAGGTTGGCCTTGTCGCTGCATAGATCCAACCAAGGCGTAGCCGTGAGTTTAGGGGCATCAGCCAACCTCTGTCCCAAAATTGGAAGGCGCTCGGCGGCGAGAACGGCTAAAACGCCTGCTTTTTCGCCGGCAGCCCAACGCTTTCGATTGAAGGGAACCCGTTCCCTAGTCCGAAATGGTTACTTGCGCTGCAGCTAATGTAGTTACAATCTTGTGCAGTCGGAAGCTGCATGGGCCGGCTAAGCGCGAGTACCGTCTTCGCCGGCGTCTCAAGGCAGTCGACCACATTTTTGCGGTGCTCTAAGGGGGAAATCAATGAGATTGACGATTATTTGTGCGGCAATTGTGATGGCCGTATCCACCGCCGCCGTTGCACACGAGAAAAAGAGGGTGGTCAGTACACCAGTAACGTCGTGCTGTGCCGACCTGTCGGGCAGCACGATCAAGAAAAACAGGAAAACAAAATTGGACTGCAGTTCAACCGGAACTGTCTCCAGCGCGATTTCGAAAGACAAATCGGAGCCGCGCCTGGGATATGAAACGGTTAATCCTGCAATCATATCGATCTATTAGCTGAGGAAATACCAGGCAGGTCTATCGGCGCTCAGGCTTCGGGAGCAGGACCTGGACCGACTCGCGGCCATTGCCTGCGGACCATATTCAAGATCGATCAAGTCGGACGCTGCCGCGAAATCAGCTGTTAATCGCTTGGTGGCGGCGCTCGGCCTCATTGCGCATGCCTGCGCTCAATGTTTGATGCGGTCACGCATTGCGTACCAAAGCATGCCGAGCACATAGAGCGGGCCGCGCAGCGCCGTGCCGCCGGGGAACGGCAGCGGGCTTAGGGTCGAAAACAGATCGAGCCGCGAAGCATCACCGATGATCGCCTCAGCGAGCAACTTGCCCGACAGCGTCGACAGGATCACCCCCTTGCCCGAATAGCCATGCGCAAAATAGACGTCGCCATAGCGACCGACATGCGGCAGGCGCGATGTCGTCACCGAGACCAGCCCGCCCCAGGCGTGATCGATGCGGCGGCCGCGCAATTGCGCAAAGGTGTTTTCCATGTGCGGCCGCACGAAGCCGGCAATGTCGGCGGGCGGCGACGGCGTATAGCGCTCGCCGCCGCCGAACAGCAGGCGTCCATCCGCCGACAGCCGGTAGTAATTGACGACGAAGCGCGTGTCGGAGACGGCCACATTGCTTGGGATGACGTCGCTCGTGTCGCCCAGCGGCTCGGTGGCGATGATGTAGTTGCCGACCGGCATAATGCGACTGTTGACGCGCGGCTCAAGCCCGTGGAGCAGCGCATCGCCGGCCAGTACGACATGCCTGGCCCGGACCGAGCCTTTGGCCGTCGAAACCCGGGGGGAAGCTTCCCGCTCCAGCCGCAGCGCCACCGAATTCTCGTGGATGGTGACGCCCGCCGCAGCCGCGGCGCGAGCAAGACCGAGCGTGTAGTTCAGCGGATGCATATGGCCACCGAGCTTCTCGTACATCGCGCCGTGATAAGGTGTGTTCACCATTCCGCGCGCCTGCGCTGCCGACAGCATCTCGACATCATGAAAGTTCATCACCGTAGAAAGGCACTCGGCCTCTTCTTCGAGGTCGCGCAGGTCGGAACCGTTGACCGCACCAGCCAGATGGCCGGTGAGCCTGAGGTCGCAATCGATGGCATGGCGCTCGATCAGACCGAGCACGAGGGCCCGCGCCTCGAAGGCGAGATCGAACAGCGCCCTCCCCCGTTCCGGCCCATATAGCTTGACCAGCCCCTTGGCGCCCTTGCGCAGGCCGGGGATCATCTGGCCGCCATTGCGCCCCGACGCCCCCCAGCCGATCTTGCCGCCTTCGAGCAGCACCACCTTCAGGCCGCGTTCGGCTGCATGAAAGGCTGCGGAGAGGCCGGTACAACCGCCGCCGACCACCACCAGATCGGCGTCGACGTCGCCCTGCAGCGCCGGATGGTCCGGAGCCGGATTGGCCGTCGCGACATAGTAGGATTTGCCGATATCCAGGCCGGAGTTGAAGCCCCCAGAATTGAAGCCCATCATCACACCTTGAGCAGCAGATGGTCGCGTTCCCAAGAGGTGACGACGCTCTGGAACAGGTCGAGCTCAACGCTCTTGACGCGCAAATAGGTCTGGAAGAAATCCTCCCCGAGCACCGCCCGAAGCGGATCGCACGCAGCGAAGCGGTCGAGCGCCTCTTCCATGGTTTTGGGCAGCGTGCTCCTGCTGCGATAGGCATTGCCCGACGCTTCCGTCGAACGAGCGATCTTCTCCTCGACGCCGAGATAACCGCAAAGCAGCGAGCCGGCTATCGCCAGATAGGGATTGGCATCGGCGCCGGGCAGCCGATTTTCCACGCGCCGCGCGGTGGGCCCGCCGGCCGGCACACGCAGGCCGCAGGAGCGGTTGTCGTGCGACCACTCGATGTTGGCGGGTGCACTGTGGTTCGGCCGGATGCGGCGGAACGAATTCACGTTCGGCGCAAACAGCGGCATCACCTCGGGAATGTATTTCTGCAGGCCGCCGATGAAATGCCCGAACATCTCGGTGTCGGCGCCGTCACGCCCGGCAAACAGCGTGTTGCCGGCCTCGTCGACGACAGACATGTGGAGATGCATTGAGCTGCCGGCTTGTGCGGCTATCGGTTTGGCCATGAAGGTCGCCTGCATGCCACCTTCCTGCGCGGCCTGGCGCGTCATTCGCTTGAACAGCAACACCTTGTCTGCCAGCGGCAGCGCGTCGCCATGCAGGAAATTGATCTCCAGTTGGGCCGTGCCCGATTCATGGATGAGCGTGTCGAGCGGCAGTCCGGCTGCCGCAGCATAGTCATAGAGGCGCCGGATCACCGGCTCGAATTGCTCCAGTGCCGCCATGTCGTAGGGATGCTGCACGCTTTCGGAGCGGCCATTGCGCCCGACCGGCGCCGTCACCGGCCTGTCGGGATCGGGATTGGGCGCGGTGAGATAAAATTCAAGCTCCGGCGCCACCACCGCCCGCCAGCCGCGCTGGCGATATAAATCGAGCACGGCCCGCAACACGTGCCGCGGCGAAGCCATCCACGGCCGGTCGTCCATGTGGAACGCATCGGCGAAGACATAGGCCTTGCCTGGCCCGCCACCGGGCGCCAGACAGAGTGTTGCGACATCCGGCACCATCCGCATGTCGGGGTCCTGGTAGGCGAACCCCTCGTCGACGGAACCGGAATAGCGGCCGTCGATGCTGACCAGGAACGCGCTGCTCGGCAGATAGAGTGCTCGGTCCTCGATCGCCTTGAGGAACTTGGCCGCTGGCAGGGCCTTGCCGCGCAGCACGCCGTTCATGTCGGGCACCAGGCACTCGACCTCGCTGACAGCGTGAGCGGCCAACCAGTCTTTCGGGTCGTTGGTGCCGTTCATGGTCGAGGCATCCGTTGTTGTGGTGTCAAGCATCAGGTCGGGTCCTTGCGAGAGCGAGAATGGCTTCGGCAGCCACGTCCGTTCCGGGTGTCAGCGCCATATGCACTGCATTCTCCCGGAGGCGTGCGCGCATTGCAGCATCGGCCATCAGGCCGAGAATGCTTCGCTCCAATTCGTCTTCCGTCCAGCCATCGCGGCTGATGTGGCGCCCGACGCCGGTTTCCTCGGCACGTTGCGCATTGTCATGCCCGTCCCAGCAATAGGGCATGACCAGCGACGGCACACCGAAACGCAGTGCTTCGCAAAAGCTGTTGTTGCCACCATGATGAATGAAGAGGTCGCATTTCGCCACGACCGAAGGCTGTGGAAACCAGGCATCGAGATAGACATTGTCCGGAACGGCGCGATAGCTGTCGCGCAGACCTCCGGCGTTGACAATGAAGCGGGCCGGCAGCCTGTCGAAAACGGCGAGCATCCGCTGGATCAGGCCGACATCCATGGCGCCAAGACTACCGAAACTGACATAAACCAGCGGTCCGCCATCGCGCGGAAAAACCGGCACGTCGAACGGCCCTTCCGAGCGAACGCAGCCTTCGAGATAGACGAAGCTGGCAGGGTCGAGCGGCTCGGCGCGCTGCCTTCGCACAATCGTTGGGGTCAGCAGCAGATTGAGGGCGGGCGAAGGTTCCAGAAAAAGACCCGTCGGCAAGGGCGCAAGACCGGCGTCGGTCCGAAGCCGATTGAAGCGGTCATGGGCTGGAGCGACCGCTGCCAGGTAGCGCGCCTCGAACGCCGCGCGGCTCGGGTCGTCGGCGGCGAGACCGGACAGATAGGGTGGCACATTGGCATCGGGAAGCTCAGTTTCGGCGCAGGAGACGACGCGCACCCACGGGCAGCCGGCGGTCGCCAATGCCGGGAACATGACGACGTTGTCGAGCACCACGGCGTCCGGCTTCAGCCGCGCCAGCAATTGGCGCAGTGGCGCCTCGGCGTTGACCGCAGTGTCTACAATTGCTTGCCAGGTCGGGGCAACGTAGGTTTCGAGCTGATCGATGGGGCTCAGCCTGAAATGCGGCAGATGACGGCGCACGAAGGCCTGCCAGTAGCTCTGGCGTTCGCTGTCGGTCAACGGGTCGTCAGTCGGCAACTGGTATTCCTGAAACCCATAGTCGGCGAACACGCCAGAAAAGCCGGCATGGCAGATGAACACCGGGCGGGCGCCACGAGCGCGCAGGGCCTGCGCTATGCCAACGCAATTCAGCGCAGCGCCGAAGCTCGCTTCCGGAAACAGTGCGATGGTCGGGCTGCCTTTGCGCATGATCCTCGTTATTCCGGCCGGCTGATCATGCCGAACAGCGCGGGCGCCCCGCGACTGGCCGCCTGCGGTCGCTGGCTGCGTGAAAGCCGCAGATGGACCCGAAGCAGATCGGCTGCAACCTCGTACTGCTGGCTCTCCAGATGGTCGAGTATGGTCAGATGCTCGCGCAATGATTGCTTCAGCCGGAAGACATTGACGCCGGCATACGTTCCCGGCAGCCGGCGCAGCCTGAGATGATCGGCCAACGCCTCGCCGACGAAGCGGTTGGCGGAGCCACCGGCAATCATCCCGTGAAAATCGATGTCCAGCCGTTGGAACTCTCTGGAATCGAATGCCGCGTCGGGCAGAGCCAGCAGCATTTCCATGCCCTGTCGCAAGGCTGCCGCGCGCGTCCCATCCAGCCGGAATCCAGGCGCCAGAAGGGCGGCGGGTTCCAGCAACAGCCGGAATTCATAGCTCTCCCCTTGTGCGCCAGGATCGTCCGGCACTCTCCTGAAAAGCCAGGACTGCCCCGGCGCGCGGTCCAGAAGATTTTCCTCGGCCAGTTTCTTCAGCGATTTTAGTACCGTCTTGCGCTCGGCATTATACCGTCGCATCAGCGCGCCGACGGTGACCGTCCGGTCCAGCCGGCGCGCCGAGCGGTCTCGCAGGATCACGTCGGCAAGTTCATCCTCCTCGGCGCTCGGCAGGTCGGCGGCGACGGTCGCCTGGCTTGTGAGGTCTACGGCCAAGCGATAGCCGGACTCAGCCTCCCATTGAACTACGCCTTTTTCAGTGAGCAGACGCAGCGCGGCCCGCACCGGAGTTCGGGATACATTGCAGAGCGAAGCGATCTGCTGCTCCGGGAGATGAGCGCCGGGTTCAAAGCCGCGTTTCCGGGCCACATCGAGAATGCGCTGTGCGAGGTCGAGATGGTTGGTGCGGGGACGTCGGGCTGCAACTTGCATGGCAATTCTCATGAAGGACGGGCGGCGGAGGTTTGGCCGATTGCCCTTGCGGATGCGATCGGCCGGGATTCACCGTAGTTTGACAAATTATGGATTGACGTACTTTTTTCTGCAATAGTACTGTGAGATCAATCGGCAATAAAAAGACCGGGGAACAGGATCAAAGCGGCTACGGCTGCAAGTGCCGGTCCGACGACTAAGTTCGATGATCAACCAGAATGGGAGTCTGTCATGACCACCACCACCCTGCGGCACCGTCCGTTAAGGAAATCCTTGATCGCACTTGGCCTTGGCCTGGCGCTGTCAGCGCCGGCGGCTGCCTCCGACCTCGTTATCTCCAACTGGGACGGCTACATGGCGCCGGATGCTATGAAAGCTTTCAAGGCGGCGACCGGTGTCTCCGGTGAAGTCGTGGTTCACGCCACTAACGAGGAGATCATGGGCAAGCTCGTCGCGTCCGGCGGCAAGGGCTATGACGTGGTCTTCGTCTCCTCGCCCTTCGCCGAAGTGCTGAACAAGCTCGGCCTGATCGAGGCGATCGACCATGCCAAGATCCCTAACCTCGCCAATCTCTATCCCGAGGCGGCGAAGCTGCCGCACGACGCCGGCAACAATTTTTCCGTGCCCTACACTTGGGGCACCACCGGCCTTTGCTACCGTTCGGATCTGGTGAAGGCGGAGCCGGTGAGCTGGAACGACCTTCTCGCCCCGTCCGATGCGCTCAAGGGCAAGACGACGATGCTGGCGACCGACCGCTGGCTGCTTGCCGCCGGCCAACTCGCCAAGGGCTATTCGGTGAACGAGACCGATCGGGCAAAGCTCGGCGAAGTCAAGGACCTGCTGATCTCGGCCAAGAAGACCTTGCTGGCCTATGACGACACGACCTTTTATTCAAAGCTGGTCTCGGGCGAGGCGCTGATGGTTCAGGCCTGGGATGGCTGGTGCAATTACGGGATCGCCGAGAATCCACAAATTAAATACACCATACCGAAAGAAGGCTCGGATCTCTGGGTCGATACGATGGTCGTGATGAAGGCATCGGCCAACAAGGACGCCGCCTTCCAGTTCATCAACTTCATGCTGGACGCCAAGAACCACGCCTGGGCGGCCCAGAACATCGACTACAAGGTACCGAACAAGCCGGCTATGGAAAGCCTGCCGGCGGATTTTCTCGCCAAATTTCCCAATATGAGCATGCCGGTGGCAGAGTTGGTCAAGTTCGAGCAGTTGCGCGATGTCGGCGATGTCCAACGCGATTACTCGAAGATCGTCAGCGAAATCAAGGCCGCGCAATAACCGACATCAAAATCAGAGATCCCGGTCGACGGCGGGGTTTTCGCCGCCGACCGTTGAATGCGGTACCGCAATCTTGTCCCAAACAAGACTTCGCTCATCCTTGCTGATGACGCCGGCGCTGGCCTGGCTCACCGCCTTGATGGTCGTGCCATGCGCGCTGGTGCTGGCGCTCGCCTTCTTCCGGCGCGGGATCTATGGCGGCATCGATTACACTTTCACCCTGGAGAATTTCGGACTGGTGTTCGACCCGCTCTATGCCGGCATCTTCCTCAATTCGGCGCGCATTGCCGGCACGGCAACCCTGGTCGCGGTGGTGATCGGTTATGCCGCCGCCTATGCGATCGCGGCAGCACCCCGGCAACTGCAGCCGATGTTTCTGTTCTTTGCCGTCTTGCCCTTCTGGTCCAACTACCTGATCCGTACCTATGCCTGGATCGTGCTGCTCAACCGCGAAGGGCTGATCACACAACTGCTGCGCTGGTTCGGCTACACCGGCGAGCCGCCGTCGATGCTTTATACCGAAGGCGCCGTCATCGCCGGTCTGGTCTACAACTATCTGCCCTTCGTCATCCTGGCCTGCTACGCGCCGCTGTCGCGGCTCAATCCGGAGCTCGCAGAGGCCTCGCGCGATCTCGGCGCGTCGGCCGTGACCACTTTTCGCCGGGTCATCCTGCCACTGACCGTGCCGGGTATCGCCGCCGGTGCTGTTTTCGTCTTCGTGCTGTCGATCGGCAATTTCGTGACCCCTGCTCTGCTCGGCGGTGGGCGCTTCCAGATGATCGGCAATGTCGTCTACGAGCAGTTCCTGACCGCCAATGACTGGCCCTTCGGTGCGGCACTGGCAATGGTGCTGATCGCCATCATGCTGCTGGTGCTGACGGCGCAGGCCCTGGCTGCTGATCGCGCCTCGGGCCGTGCCGCCGAAGCGAGAGGAGGCGCCGATGGCTGAGCGCTCCCTCGCCACGAGGCGCGCGCTCTGGCTCGTGCTTTCACTGGTCCTGGCCTTCCTCTACATCCCGATCGCCGTGCTGGTGGCGCTGTCGTTCAACCAAGGCGGGCTGCCGACCGTCTGGTCGGGCTTTTCGCTGAAATGGTATGTCTCGCTAATCGGAAACGCCGCAATCCTTTCTGCCGCGCTCAACACACTGATCGTGGCGCTTGTCTCGACCGCCATCGCCACGCTGCTCGGCACGCTGCTGGCGATCGGCGTCGAAATACGCCGGCAACACGGCAAAGGTCTCGAGGCGCTGATCTTTGCGCCGATGATCATTCCCGACATCGTGCTGGCGATCGCGCTGCTCAGCTTCTTCTCGATGCTTGATCTCACCTTGGGCCTGCACACCATCATCCTCGCCCATGTCGTCTTCAATCTCGCCTTCGTCTGCTCCGTGGTGCGCGCGCGGCTGAAAAGCTTCGACTGGTCGATCGTCGAGGCCTCTGCCGATCTCGGTGCTTCCGCCCTCACGACATTTCGGCGGGTGACGTTGCCGGTGATCCTGCCTGCCGTTGTCGCCGGCGCGCTGCTCGCCTTCACCCTTTCGGTCGACGAATTCATCATCGCCTTCTTCACCGCCGGCGCCGGCCGCGCCTCGACCACGCTGCCGATGCAGATCTATTCGATGATTCGCTTCGGCATCACGCCGGAGATCAATGCCTTGGCGACTATCGTCATGGCGGTCTCAATCACCGCGCTGACCCTGTCGCAGCGGTTCAACCGTGGGGTGATCGGCCAATGAACGAGCCCCGCACGCTGCTGGCGATCGACAACGTGTCGAAGAAGTTCGGCCGGGTGACGGCGGTCGACGGCATTTCGCTGGATATCCGCGAGAACGAGTTCTTCGCCTTGCTTGGACCTTCGGGCTGCGGCAAGACAACGCTGCTGCGCATGTTGGCCGGCTTTGAGACGCCCAATGACGGGCGCATCCTGCTCGACGGCCGCGACATCGCCAGGACCCCGCCCAATAAGCGGCCGGTCAATCTGATGTTCCAGTCCTATGCGCTGTTTCCGCATATGAGCGTCAGGGCCAATGTTTCCTACGGCCTCGAAATGGAACGCTTGCCTGCAAAGGAAATCCGCTCCCGTGTCGACGCCATTTTGGCGACGACCGAACTCGTTGCCTTCGCCGACCGCAAGCCGGAGCAATTGTCCGGCGGCCAGAAACAGCGCGTCGCGCTTGCCCGAGCGCTGGTCAAGCGACCACGGCTGCTTCTGCTCGACGAACCGCTTGGCGCGCTCGACAAGAAATTGCGCGGGGCCATGCAACTGGAGCTGAAGCGGCTGCAGCACGAGGTCGGCATCACCTTCGTCATCGTCACCCATGATCAGGAGGAATCGCTCGTCATGGCCGACCGTATGGCAGTGCTCAGGGACGGCAAGCTGCTGCAATGCGATACACCCCATGCGGTCTACGAGCATCCGGGGGACCGTTTCGTCGCCGACTTCATCGGCGTCATGAATTTCGTACCGGGCAAAGCCGCCGGCGACGGCGTGCTGGCAAGCAACGGCGTGCGGATCGCCGGCGATGTTCCCGCAACAATTTCGCCCGGCGCTGCGGCGGTAGCTTCAGTGCGGCCCGAACGCATCCGGCTGTTCCCGTCGGCAGAAACGGCCAACCGTATCTTCGGCGCGGTCGAGGCGCTGGCCTATCAGGGACTCGATCTGCAGCTGCACGTCCGCACCGCCCTGTCGCCAAAGCCGTTCCTGGTGCGCGTCACCGCCGCCGCCGCCGACCGCCGCCCGGTCTCGTCGGGCGATACAGTCGAGCTCGGCTGGGATGCGGCTGACGTCAGAATTTTCGCAGATTGATCGAAGGAGAACCTCTCATGGCGCAGAAGACGATCGCGTTCTTTCCGGAGGCCGCCTATGGCCCCGCGCTCAATTCCGTCGGCATAGCCCAGG
This sequence comes from Mesorhizobium sp. M0768, assembly GCF_040320195.1. NCBI lineage: Bacteria > Pseudomonadati > Pseudomonadota > Alphaproteobacteria > Hyphomicrobiales > Phyllobacteriaceae > Mesorhizobium > Mesorhizobium sp. M0768. The sequence goes on from NZ_JAMYPD010000003.1 coordinate 85,269, forward strand.
CGATCGAGGCGCGCGGCCACAGAGCGGTGTTCCTGTCGGACCCCGGTTTCGTCGACGTCTACAAGGGCTACGGCTTCGAGGCTCATCCGGTGAACCTGTCCGAGCCGATGCCGCCGGAACAGATGGCCAAGTTCTGGGAAGACTTCATCAACGGCCACATCCCGAACTTCCGCAAATCGCCCTACGACCAGGTCGACAATTACGTGAAGGATTGCTGGACGGCGATCGTCGACAGCGCCAAATGGGCTGAGAAGGATCTGCCTGGCGTGCTTGCGACGATCAAGCCTGATGTCATCTGCGTCGACAACGTCATCCTGTTCCCGGCAATCAAGCAGTATGGCAAGCCCTGGGTGCGCGTCATCTCCTGCTCGGAAAACGAGATCGAGGACGAGGACATCCCGCCACATCTGTCCGGCTGCGGCGAGAACGACCACGCCTGCCATCGGCGTTACCGCGACCGTTTCAACGCCGTCATCAAGCCGATCCATGACGACTTCAATGCGTTTTTGAAAGCGAACAACGAAGCGCCGTATCCGATCGGCCAGTTTTTCGAGGCCTCGCCGTACCTCAATCTGCTGCTCTATCCCGAGGCGGCGAAGTTCAAGCGCCGCTATCCGCTTGACCCGGCAAAATTCCAATATCTGGAAGGCTGCGTGCGGCAGGAGAAGCCCTACACCGTGCCGGTTTTTGCGAAGAATAATGACGGGCCGCTGCTCTATGTTTCCTTCGGCAGCCTTGGCGCCGGCGATGTCGATCTGCTGAAGCGCATCGTCGCAATGTTGGGCAAGACGGGCTACCGGGCGCTGGTCAATGTCGGCGGCTACAAGGAGCAGTACGCGCAAGTGCCCGAAAACGTCATCGTCGAGAGCTGGTTCCCGCAGCCATCGGTCATCCCGCAGGTCGATGCGGTGATCCATCATGGCGGCAACAATTCGTTCACCGAGTGCCTGTATTTCGGCAAGCCGGCGATCATCATGCCCTACGTCTGGGACGGCCACGACAATGCGACGCGGGTCGAGGAGACCGGCCACGGCTTCGGCATGCCGCGCTACGACTGGAGCGACGCCGAGCTCATCGCCAGGATCGAAACCTGCCTGACCGACCCGGCAATCAGGGCCAAGCTGGCCAAGACGTCGGCCCAGATGCAGTCGCAGAACGGCCCGGAGAAAGCGGCTGCTTTGCTGGAGAAATTGCTGTGATCTCTGCCCCACACCTCCACCAAGCCTCGACCCGCACCGACCTCGTCGACTGGGGCACCCAGCCCGACGCGCTGGAAGGCGCTTCGCACTCCACCGGCAGGCTGGTGCACAAAGGGCCGAACAACCAGCCGGAATCCGGCATCTGGGTCTGCACGCCCGGTCGCTGGCGGCTGGCGATTCCGCGCGACGAATTGTGCCATTTCGTTGCCGGCCGTGCGACCTACAGATCGGTCGACGGCGAGGTGATCGAGGTATCCGCCGCCACGGTTGTCATGTTCCCGGCCGGTTGGACCGGCGAATGCACCGTCCACGAGACCATCCGCAACGTTTACATGCTGGCCTAAAGCCGGCCACTGGAGCTCCCGACATGCCGACACCGATCATGAAATCGCCGCTCGCCCTCACCGACCTGGTCGACTGGGGCGTCATCCCCACCCTGATCGACGGCGAATCCCGCAGTTCCGGCAAGCTGCTGCACAAGGGGCCGGAGGGCCGCTCCGAATGCGGACTGTGGGTCTGCACGCCGGGCAAATGGCACTGCCACGTCACCCGCGATGAGTTCTGCCATTTCCTCGAGGGACGCTGCACCTATGTCCACGAATCCGGCGAGGTGATCGAGATCGAACCGGACACCGCAGCGTTCTTTCCGCAGGACTGGAAAGGCGTCTGCACCGTCCACGAGACCATCAAGAAAGTCTACATGATCCGCTGAACCTTCACGATAATTCTACCCTACCGGACACCTGACGCCGTTTTCTCCGCTTCCGATGCTCATGGACTTTAATCTCCGCTCCGCTTCGGTTCTCGAAAACCACGCCGCCTGTCTCGGCAGGGTGAATTCTCAAAAAGGTTCCGTGCACACGGGAGGACAGAATGGACTTTTCACCTGACCGGCCGACCTTCTTCGTCAATCCGGATTATCGGCCAATGACCGGTGCGGCAAAACCGGTGATCGATCCGGCGACGCTCGAAACCGTCGGCGCGATCACCGCAGCCAGCGACGGCGAGATCGACGCCGTGCTCACCGCAGCGACCAAGGCGCAAACGGCCTGGAAAAAGCTCGACGCCAAGAGCCGTGCCCGGCATCTGCACGCCGTCGCCAACGCCATCGAGGCAGCCGACTTCACGCACTGCGCCGAGCTGATGGTGCGCGAGATGGGCAAACCCTATCCGGAGGCGATCGGCGAGATCGCCAATTGCGCGCCGATCTTCCGCTATTACGCCGAAATGGCGCGTGACGACGCCGGCAAGATCGCCGGCACGACGCAGGCCGGTTCGTTCCAGTATGCCCGCTACGAGCCCTACGGCACGTCGGTGCACATCATGCCTTACAATTTTCCGATCCTGTTGATGTGCTGGACCGTCGCCGCCTCGCTTGCCGCCGGCAATGCCTGCGTGATCAAGCCCGCCGAAGCGACAACATTGTCGACGCTGGATTACATGACCGTGTTCCGCTCCCTGCCGAAGGGCCTGGTTTCCTGCATGCCAGGCGGAGCAGCAACGGCGCAGGCGCTGATCGCCTCGGACCGCACGCATGCGGTTGCTTTCACCGGTTCGGTCGCCGCCGGCAAGGCTGTCGCCGTCGCATGTGCAGAGCGCATGAAGCCTTGCGTTATCGAGGCCGGCGGCAGCGATCCCCTGATCATCAGCCAACACGCCCCACTGGACGTGGCGGCTGCCGGCAGCGTCACGGCTGCCTTCCATCTCACTGGCCAGGTCTGCACTTCGGCCGAACGGTTCTTCGTGGTTGATGCCGTTCACGACCGCTTCGTCGATCTGTTTGCCGAGAAAACGCGCGCGCTGCGTATCGGCAACGGCCTCGACAAAACCGAGATCGGACCGCTGGTCAGCGAGGCCGCGCGTGCGAAGGTCATCCGGCTGGTCGACGATGCAATCCGCAGCGGTGCCAAAGCGATCACCGGCGGACGCATTCCGCCGGCACATAATGTAGGCTGGTTCTACGAGCCGACCATCCTGACCGGCATCACCGCCGATATGGCAATCGTGCGCGAAGAGTGTTTCGGGCCGGTCGCCGCAATCTGCCGGGTCAAGGATTTCAACCAGGCGATAGAGCTTGCCAACGACAGCCCCTTCGGTCTCGGCGCCTCGGTCTTCACCACCGATCTAGCCGAAGCGCATGAGGCCGCGGAGCGGCTCGAGGCCGGCATGGTCTGGGTCAACAATCCGCTGATAGACAATGACGCGTTGCCGTTCGGGGGCTGGAAGGCTTCGGGCCTCGGCCGCGAGCTCGGCCGCCAGGGTCTGGATGCATTCCGCCGCTCGAAGATGGTCATCATCGACCACAGACCGGAGATTCAGGGCTGGTGGTATCCCTATCCTGACAGCTGGTTCCGCGAGGCAGGCGGGCGCAAGCATGTTTGACACGACTATCTTCGGGCGTGCTGCTAGCTAATTGTTTAGGATATCCGCCTCCGCCGAATGTAGCCGAAGGCTGGTGAGATCGGAATCAGAAAGGCCACCTGCGCTCAACGGCCATTCGCCCGGCGGACCCGCCAGATGACATTACCGACGTCGTCGGCGACGAGCAGTGCGCCAGTCTGATCGATAGCGACGCCGACCGGCCTGCCCATCGCCTCGTCATTACGCCCGATGAAGCCAGTGAGCACATCTTCCGGAGGACCGCTCGGTTTGCCACCATGGAACGGCACGAAGATGACCTTGTAGCCGCTATGCACGCTTCTATTCCACGAGCCGTGCTGGCCGACGAAGGCGCCGTTGCCGTAGGCCGGACCGAGCCGCGCGCCTTTGGAGAAGGTCAGTCCCAGCGAGGCGGTATGAGAGCCCAGGGCGTAATCGGGCTTGATCGCTGCCGCCACGAGATCGGGGCGCTGCGGCTTGACGCGTTCGTCGACGTTCTGTCCGTAGTTGCTGTAGGGCCAACCGTAGAAAGCGCCGTCACGAACCGAGGTCATGTAATCCGGCACAAGGTCGTCGCCGATCTCGTCACGCTCGTTCACGGCGACCCAAAGCTGGCCAGTCTCAGGATTCCAGGAGAGCCCGTTCGGGTTGCGCAGGCCCGAGGCGAAGACCCGAGTGCGGCGGGTAGACCGATCCACTTCAAGGACAGCGGCGCGGTTCTTCTCGGCGGCTATGCCGTTTTCTCCAACGTTGCTGTTGGAACCAACGGTGACATAGAGCTTGCGTCCATCCGGAGTTGCGATCACGTCCTTGGTCCAATGATGGTTGAGGTCCCCGGCCGGCAAGTCGATGATCTTTTCCGGCGACGTGCTGACTCGGGTCTGGCCATTGGAGTAGGGGAAAGCGACGAGCGCGTCGGTATTCGCGACAAAGAGTTTGCCTTTGGACAGCGTCATGCCGAAGGGCGAATTGAGGCCTTCCGCGAACGTCGTGCGCACATCCGCAATGCCGTCGCCATCGGTGTCGCGCAGGAGCGTGATGCGGTTGGCGCTTTTGGTCGCGGCGCCAGCCCGCTTCATAGCCAGGTCCATGAAGACCTTTCTAAGACTGAAGCCTTCATCATGCTTGGCAGGGGCATTGGTTTCAGCAACCAGCACGTCGCCGTTCGGAAGCACATGTAGCCAGCGCGGATGCTCGAGGCCGGTGGCGAAGGCGTTCACCGTCAGCCCCTTCGCCGGGGTCGGCATACCTTCTTTCTGCCAGCCTTTCGCCTCGGCGATGTTAACAGTCGGGATCAGCGTCGGTCTTGGTTTCGGTAAAGTGGGGTTGGGGCCATAGCCGGTTATTGCCCCGGTTTTTTGCGCCGGAATCCCAGCGCAGCTTGCCATGACGGTGCCCAACACCGCTACGAGTACGCTTCCTCGGAAGCCGGCATGCATCGGACGTCCTCCGCATGGATCTGTGTCGCGCTCTTTGTGCAAACGGAAGTCAGTGGCTTATTCTTCCAATTGCTTCGAAACAGCGGCGCTCGTGATCCTAGGAACCAGGAATTCGCGACAGATCTGCTCTCGGTAGAAATATGGCGCGAGAAGATTGTGGCAACCGCGCGAATATCTGTCGCGCGATATGAATCTCACATTCGTGTCGCGCGAAATCGATACGGCTTGCGCTTTTCGGTATCGAGTTGCTCATGGGCCAACATGCGTTCGAATGGAAGGAGACCGTGAACGGCGGGACCCACAATGACCCACCGATTGCGCCAGCTGGTGAAACAGCTGTTGTTGCTGCTTAGCAAGACGCTGCCAATCTGCTAAAGTCTGCGGTGGGAGGAGACGGATATCCAATCGCTGCCGATAGCACATCCAAGTGTAGCGAAGGCGACACCCGGCGCATCACTTCCGCTCGCCTATTCCCTCGCGACGCTCTGCTGGCTCCTGTCGGCCGGCGTCTATATCGCCGCCAAGTGGGTTGCCCCCGAGATGCCGCCTTGGGCGCTCTGCTTCTGGCGGCTGACGCTCGCGTGCGCGATCCTGCTGCCTATCGTCCATCGTCATCACGGGGCGATGCTCGTGCTGATCCAATCCCGGGTGATCGAGGTGCTGGTCATCGGCACTATCGGGCTAACCTTGTGTCAGGGCATGATCTACACGGGCCTCAACTACACCAACGCGACAACCGCCGGCATCATCATGGCGCTGTCGCCGATCATGACTATGGTGCTTGCCCGCTTCGTGCTCGGCGAGCCCCTCGGTATCTGGAAAGCGCTTGGAGCGCTGGTCGCTCTGGCCGGGATGGTGGTGATCGTGGCGCGCGGCGACCTTGCCGCGCTGATGCAGCTGCAGTTCAATCCCGGCGAGTTGTGGATCGTCGGCAGCGCGTTTTGTTGGGGCCTCTACACCGTGCTGCTGCGTCGCGCCAAATTCGCTATCGAGCTTCTGCCGATGGTGGTCCTGCTGCTGGGAGCCGGCGCGCTGGCCGCACTGCCCTTCTATCTCTGGGAACTGTTTTCCGGGGATCGTTCGGCGCTGCATGCGAACGGCCTTCTGGCTCTCGCCTATGTTGCCGGCCCCGGCGGCGCTCTGATGTACTATCTCTACAACCGTAGCGTCGAGACACTTGGTGCGGGGCGCGCCAGCATGCTGCTCTATCTCCAGACCGCCTTCGTCGCCGTTCTCGCTTATCTGGTCCTTGGCGAAAGCTTGCACGACTACGATCTCGCCGGCGCCGCCTTCATCATCGCCGGCCTGCTGCTCGCCACCGCGATCAAGCCGAGGCAGCGCACGGTGCGTGTCGCGTAGGCAAACATCAGTTCCGCTGCTTCGGCGAGCAGCTCGCAAAATCAGAGCGCCACCCGAAGCAAGCCGGGTCACTGAAGCCGGCTGTTGTGGCGCAGCACGAGGCCGACCGCGCCGAGCAATGCGTCGTTCTCCGTGTGCTTGCCAACGATTATCCGCGTGCGCAGCGCAGGCGCCACATCGCGGGACTTGATGAGCGTGTGGCGTTCATATGATGCGATCAGTGGCGCCAGGAGAATGTCGCCCGCCAGGGCCATGCGGCCGCTGATGATGATGAGCGGCGGATTGAGAACCGAACCGATCAGGCCAAGGCCACGGCCGGCGAACTCGGCGGTGTCCTCGATCATCCGCAGCGCCCTCACGTCGCCCTCCTCGGCCATCATGATCACGTCGTCCATCGTGACCGGCCGCCGCACGATGCGCGAAATCTGCTCGAGCGGTCCGGCAAAGCTGGCATAGAGCTCCAGGCATCCTCGATTGCCGCACCGGCAAAGGTCGCCGCCGGGATCGATGCTGATGTGCCCGAATTCGCCGGCGCCGCCGGCGATGCCGCTCACCAGCCGACCGTGCTGGACAATGGCCCCGCCGACGCCCAGATCGACCTTGAACAGCACGAAATCGTCCTGGCCGACGGCCGCACCCCACATCAGCTCGGCAATGGCCGAGCAGTTGCTCTCATTGTCGGCGAAGATCGGCTGTTCAAGGACCGGCCCGAACACATCGCGGATGTTGACCCCGGCCCAGGTCGGAACGATACTCGCGCGCAGCACCACTCCTTCGCGGCTGACTGGGCCCGAGACGGAGACCCCAACCCCCAGGAGCCCCGCCATCGGCAGACCGTTCTCTTCGTAGCATCGGGCAATTACTGACTTGGCGAGCTGGGCCGCCTGTTGCGGCTGGTAGTCCAGACCCATGGGGATAGTTTGTTCGGCAACGAAAGAATGCGAGACGTCAGCGACGACACACCGCATCTCGTCGAGGCCCAGATGGATGCCGACGCAGGTGCCCGCAGCGGGATTGAGCGTCAATGTCGTGGCAGGCCTGCCGATACCCCTGGCCGCGTCATGATGGGTCGAGGATTCGATCACCATCCCTGACTTTCTCAAGCCGTTGAGCGCGGTTGAAACCGTCGACCGCGCCAAACCGGTAATGCGGGTAATTTGCGACGCAGAAAGCACGCCGCGCTCGCGCAGGCATCGGACGATCAGGCTCTCCGGCGACGCCGACGGCCTGTCGATCAGCCAATTTCTAAGCGAAGGTTTGTTCATGATGAGCACAAAGCACGTTGACTGATAGCCCAAATATGTCATCTTGGAAAGAACGGAGATTACTGCATCTCGCCGGCCACGACCTCAAATCGCGGGCCACAAGCGGTCGATACGAACCGTGCATCACATATGGGAGTGAAACGATGAAATACCTGAGGACGGCCTTTGCGGCCGCTACCGCCTTCACCTTGATTACCGGAACAGCCCTCGCGGAGCCGAAGACCAACCTCTTGCATCAATGGGCCACCGGATCGGACGCCCAGGCTATCGCCAAGCTCGGCGAGATGTTTACCGCCAAGGGTGGCACCTGGCAGCAGACCTCCATCGCAGGCCATACGGCCAATACATTGGCCAAACTGCGTGCTGATGTGATCGCTGGCAACGCACCTCCCGCTGTGCAGCTAAAGGGCCCCGAGATCGCCGAATGGAACGAGACGGGCATGACAGCCAATCTCGACGACCTGGCGAAGGCGGAAAATTGGGAGAAAGTCGTCGCTCCCGAATTGCTGCCGGTGATGAAGCCGACCGGGAATTGGGTGGCCGCGCCGATGAACATCCACCGCATCAACTGGCTGTGGGCATCGCCGAAGGTCATGAAGGACGCGGGCGTCACCGAGATGCCGAAGACATGGGCGGAATTCAACGCCGCCTGCGACAAGATCGTGGCCAGCGGCAAGATCTGCATTTCGCACTCGACCGCCGACTGGACCGACTCGACCGTCTTCGAAGTGGTCGTGTACGGTCAGGACCTCGATCTCTACAAGAAAGCTTTCGTCGAGGGCGACGTCGACGCCATGCGCAGCGACGGCATGGTCAAGGCCTTCGAGCAGTTTCGCACCATGACCTCGAAGTACATGGACCCCGGCATGAACGGGCGTGACTGGGATACCATGTCGCATCTCGTTGGCCGCGGCGAGGCCGCCTTCCACATCATGGGCGACTGGACGATCGGCCTGCTGACGGCCGGCGGCTTCAAGGAGGGCACCGACTATGTCTGCGCTCAGGCGCCGACCGATTGGGGCAAGCCCGGTTTCATCCTGAATTCAGACTCGGTCGTGTTCTTCAAGCAGAAGGACCCGGACTATATCGAGGGACAGAAGCTGCTTGCCAGCATCATCCTGTCGCCCGAATTCCAGACCATTTTCAATCAGACCAAAGGGTCCATTCCGGCCCGCCTCGACGTCGATCTTTCGAACGGCTTCAATCCCTGCCAGCAACTCTCGCAAAAGGATCTGCAAGCCTCGATCGCCGCCGGAACGCTCGTCCGTTCGATGGCGCACAACATGACGGTGCCGCAAAAAGTCCGCGGCGCAATGATGGATACCATCACCGAGTTTGTAGCGACGCCGGATATGAGTGCGCAGGACGCGGCCAATGCGATGGCGGATGCGGCCGAAGCGCAGAAGTGACGCTGCCGATGATGGCCGGGGGCGAAGCGCCCGGCCAGACTTCGCCGGAGCAGCCCGATGTCCACCCATGATCTGATGGTACCAGCTGCAGCTGCCGCGGCCCGTCCGTGGCGCGAGCGCCTGGGCACGATGGTGCCCATTCTGGTGCTGGCGCCGTCGATAGCGGCGAGTTTCATCTATGTTTTCGTCTTCACGCTCTGGACGCTCTACATCTCGCTGTCCAATTCGTCGCTGTTGCCGACCTATGGGTTCGTCGGCCTGGACAATTACGCTTCGCTCTGGGCAAACCGGCGCTGGAACATCGCCTATACCAATCTCTTCCTGTTCAGCGGCTTCTATATCGTTGGCTCGATGGCCGTTGGCCTGCTGCTCGCGATCGCGATCGACCAGCGCGTCCGCGGCGAGGCGGCTTGGCGCACCATCTTCCTCTACCCGTTGGCGGTGTCCTTCATCGTCACCGGTACGGTGTGGAGTTGGCTCTATAATCCTGTCGACGGTATCCAGGCCTTCGTTCGCGGGCTTGGCTGGACCGACTTCAGCTTCGCCCTGACGGCAAACCGCAATACGGCGATCTATGCTGTGATCATAACCGGTATCTGGCAGTCGTCCGGCTTCGCAATGGCACTTTTCCTGGCCGGTCTGCGGTCGGTCGATCCGGATCTCGTCAAGGCCGCGCAAATCGACGGCGCGTCGGTTTTCCGGACCTATCGCAGGGTCATCCTGCCAACCATCGCCCCGATATTCCTGGCGGTGGCGGTCATTCAGATACAATTCGCCATCAAGACCTTCGACCTGGTGGCGGCGTTGACGCGAGGCGGCCCAGGTGTGTCCACCACCTTCCCCGCCATCTATGTCTACGACCTGATGTTCCAGCGCGGCCAAATCGGCGAAGGTGCCGCCGCGGCGATGATGATGCTCGCTGCGGTCGCGGTGGTGCTGGTGCCGTATTCCTTGTGGATCGTCTGGCGCCGGCGAGCGGAGGGCCGCAATGGCTGAAATTGCCCCTAATGCCCGTTTTGATCCGGAAGAAGCCGCTGCCACGCGCCGGCATTTCTGGAGCCGCTTCCTTGTCTATGCCGTGCTGACGCTTTTCGCGGTCGTTTATCTCGTGCCGTTGCTGGTGGTGATCTTCAACTCATTGCGCGAGCAGTCGGAGATTGCCCGCAACGGCCTCATCTCCGTACCGCGCAGCTTCCGGTTCGATGCGTGGGCGCAGGCCTGGGGATCCTACTGCGTCAGCGGTACCTGCGAGGGAATGAAGCGCAATTTCTTCAACTCCCTGGCGATGACGATCCCCGCCACCATCATCTCGACCATTCTCGGCGCCATGAACGGCTACATCCTCTCCAAATGGCGCTTCAGGGGCTCTGAACTGATCTTCAATCTGATGCTGCTCGGCGTATTCATGCCCGGCCAGATTTCGCTGATGCCGTGGGCGTTCCTGCTCGGCAAGCTCGGCCTGACCAATTCCACATATGGGCTGGTGCTGATCCACGTCGTCCAGGGCATCTCGTTCACCACCCTGTTCTGCCGCAATTTCTACGTCAGCATACCGGACGACCTGATCAAGGCGGCACGCATCGACGGCGCCGGGTTCTGGCGGATCTTCCGCAAGATCATCCTGCCCCTGTCGCCGCCCATCCTGATCGTCACCGTCATCTGGCAGTTCACCGGCATCTGGAACGAGTATCTGTTCGGCGTCGTCTTCACATCGGGCCAGCAGCAGCCGATCACAGCGGCACTGGTCGCGCTCACGGCCGGCGGCACGACCGCGCGTGCTTACGATGTGATGAGCGCAGCCGTGCTGATCGGCGCGTTGCCTCCGCTGCTGATCTATCTGTTTGGTGGAAAATACTTCGTGCGCGGCCTCACCCAGGGCGCCATAAAATGAGGCGTCGCCCATGTCCGCGTTGATGATCCGCAACCTTCACAAGAGCTACGGCTCGCTCGAGATTCTTGCCGGCATCGATCTCGAGGCTAAGACCGGAGAATTCGTCGCCCTTGTCGGCCCGTCGGGTTGCGGCAAATCAACCTTGCTCGCCATGATCGCCGGACTGGAAACCGTCACGTCGGGCGAGATATGGATCGGCGACCGGCTGGTGAACTCGGTGCAACCCAAGGACCGCGATATTGCGATGGTGTTCCAGTCATACGCCCTCTATCCCACCATGACGGTGCGCCAGAACATCACCTTCGGCATGGAGAGCCGCGGCGTGCCAAAAGCGGCGCAGGCGGAAGCTGTCCAGCGGGTTACCGCACTCCTGCAGATCGAACAGCTGCTTAAACGCAAGCCCGGCCAGCTCTCGGGAGGCCAGCGGCAGCGCGTTGCGATGGGGCGTGCCCTCGTGCGCGACCCGAAGCTGTTTCTGTTCGACGAGCCCTTGTCCAACCTCGACGCCAAGCTGCGCGTCGACATGCGTACCGAAATCAAGAAGCTTCACCATCGCGTCGGCAAGACCACGGTGTATGTCACCCACGATCAGGTCGAGGCGATGACGCTTGCATCCCGCATTGCGGTGATGAACCAGGGCTCGGTACAGCAGTTCGACACGCCGAAACGGATCTACGACCGGCCGACCAACATGTTCGTTGCCGGTTTCATGGGATCGCCGGCGATGAATTTCATTCCCGCCCGGCTTACGGGCTCGACCAGCATCTCGGTACGCGCCGCTGACGGCAGCGACGTCAGCCTCGCCCTTGCCGCGCCGATGCCCGCCGGCGCGCCAAAGGACGTCGTGCTCGGTATCCGGCCGGAACACATCTACCGTTTCACGACCGATCTGAAGTCGCGCAAACCTGCTGTAGCGTCCATGCAGGCGCCGGTCGAATTGGTCGAGCCTACCGGGGCCGAGACGCTTGCCGTGCTCAGGCTGGGTGACCTGGAGATCACCGGCCGTTTCGAGCCGGATGACGCTCCCGTCATGGGCGAGACGATAACGCTCGGCATCGACATGTCGCGCGCCTGTCTGTTCGATCCAACAACCAAGGCGCTTCTGTAGTTTGATGTCCGTACAATTCGCGACTTATCCGAGCTTGACCGATCGGGTCGTGCTGATCTCCGGCGGCGCCTCCGGTATTGGCGCCGATATGGTCCGCGCCTTCGTGGCGAACGGCGCCCGGATAGCCTTTCTCGATGTGCAGGACGAACCAGCGGAGGCGTTGGTGCGCGAGCTCGCTGGTGCCGCCGGGCAGGCTCCGTTATATCTCCATTGCGATGTGACCGACGTCGATGCGCTAAAGGCGTCGGTAGCAGGCGTGCGCGCGCGGCTTGGTCCGGTCGCCGTCCTGGTGAATAACGCAGCCAATGATCAGCGCCATCCCGTCGACGCGATAACGGCCGACTATTGGGACCGCAGCTTCGATGTCAATCTGAGGCATCACTTCTTCGCCGCGCAGGCAGTGCATCCGCATATGAAGGAACTCGGCTTCGGCTCGATCATAAACTTCTCCTCCATTGCCTGGCGGTTCGGAGCGGACCAGATGGTGGCCTATGCCACCGCCAAGGGGGCCGTGGTGGCGCTGACGCGTGCGTTGGCGCGGTCGTTCGGACCGGATAACATCCGCGTCAATGCGATCGAACCCGGCGCCGTCATGACCGAGCGGCAGCGTGAGCTGTGGTTCAAGACGCAGGAGGCAGTCGACCAGACGGTGCAGCGGCAATTGATCCGCCGCGTCCTGCTGGGCGAGGAGATTGCACGCACGGTGCTCTTCCTGGCAGCCGACGACAGCCGCATGATCACCAAACAGTCCATTACCGTCGATGCTGGTCTGCGCTAGTGACGCCTCTCCGCTCTCCATTGGAACCGCCAAGCTGATGCTTCGTCTCGGCCTCAACCCCTACGGACTGACCTATCATCTCGGACTGCAGGGCCGCGGCACGCCGCGGCACAATCCGCACGGCGCGGGGCTGGAAGGCTTCATCACGCTGGGGCAGGAACTGGGCGCACGCACGCTCGAGATCTACGAACCCTGGTTGACCGACTTGACTGACGCCGAAATCGTCGCGCTGCGCAGGCGTCTTGCCGCGCTGGACATCGTCCCGGTGGTGAGCGGCGGACTGCTGGTGGCAGGTCCGCTGGACACCGCCTTCCGGGCTGCGCGCCTGCTCGAGGCGACGACGATCCGTATCGCACTGACGCCTGTCCTGTGCGGCGACCGCAATGCGTGGGGTCCGAAATGGAGCGAGTTCAACGCAATGATTCGCGCTGCCTTGACGGAATGGGGGCCGCGTGCGGCGGCCGAGGGACGCGTGCTCGGCATCGAGAACCATCAGGACTTCGGCAGCGACGAACTGGTTGCGTTCTGCGAACTTGGCGGGCCGGGTGTCGGCATCACCTACGACACCGGCAACACCTTTCCTGTCGGCGAGGCGCCGCTTGCCTTCACGCGCCGGATCGCGCCCCATGTCCGCCACGTTCACCTCAAGGACTATCGCGTCCAGTTCACGGATGAGGGCTACCGCCTGGTCCGCTGCGCGATCGGCGACGGCGCCGTGCCTTTCGCCGAACTGGCAGCCATCCTTGGCGAGCACCACGACACGGTGACGGCGGTGCTTGAGCCCGGCGCGCTGGAGGCCCGTCACGTTCGCTGTCTCACCGACGACTGGTGGAACGGATATGCGCCGAAGACCGCCCGCGAATTCGCGGCCTGCCTGAGTGCTGCGCGCCTGAACCGCCTTGCGGACGACGCCGACTACCGCACGCCATGGGAGCGCGATGATGACGGTGCGCTCGTTTCGTACGAACTCGACATGATCCGGCGCAGCGCCGCCAACATGATGAAATTCGATTTCATTGCAATGGAGAAATCAGCATGACTGCCCGAGAACTCAGCGGCCTGACCGCCTTCGTCACCGGCTCGGGACGCGGCCTCGGCCGCGTGATGGCCGACCGCTTGGCCGAACTTGGCGCAAACGTCGCGGTCCACGACCTCGATTGGGCCCGGCCATCCCAATATGGCGAATTCGCGGACCTCGGCGACTCTGCCAGGGGCTTGGAGAAGCACGGGACGCGCATCACCGCGGTCACCGGCAACATCGGCGACAAGCAAGCTGTCGCGGAAATGAAGAAGAAGATCGAGGCGGAGCTCGGCGATGTGCACGTCTTGGTAAACTGCGCCGGCGGCGACATCGGCGCCAAGGGCATAAAGCCCAATCCCAACAACGCACTGGACATCGACTACGAAGACATCAAGGTTCTAACCGAGAACAACCTCATCGGCACGATGCTGGTCTGCCAGGCATTCGTTCCGCCGATGGTCAAGCGTGGCTCAGGCTCGGTGATCAACATCGCCTCGGCGGCAGCGCATATCGGATGTTCGCCCGAGGTGGTCTACTCGACGCTCAAGGCGGCTGTCGTCCATTATACGCGCTGCCTCGCCAAGGAACTGATCGACGATGGCGTACGCGTCAATGCGGTGAGCCCCGGCGCCACCAAGACGGCACGGTTCCAGGCGAGCCGCGTGGTCGATCCGCAGCGCATGGATTCGAGCAAGAAATCGCTGAACCGGTACGCGGAGCCTGAAGAGATCGCCGAAGCGGTGGCCTTCCTAGCCGGTCCGCGCGCGCGCTTCATCAACGGGCAGGTAATCCGAGTCGATGGCGGTTTCACGATCTTTCCAGGTTAGGCCGCCATCGTCCATACCGGGTACCGGAAGCAACTTCGCCATCGCGCGCTGTAGATAGCTCCGCCCGAGTTCGGCCAGAACTATGCACTGCATTACAGTCGGAGCTTGACAAAAACTGCGGTATGGCGGGTATATTAATCGAATAATATGACGCCATCCATTGTGAGGAAGGCGGGCAAACCAGGGAGGAGACCAAGATGAGCCGCTACAAGTCAGTCGGATTCCTGCACGGCATGGTTTTGGGCGTGGCCCTGACGACCGTGACTGCGGCCCATGCCGAGACCTTGACGCTCTATTGGAACGCCGGCCACGCCTATCAAGCTTATGCCGATGCAATAGCAAAGTTCGAGGCCGATCATCCCGGATGGTCGGTGCAGTGGGAGAAATTCCAGTGGCCGGATATGCGCACCAAGCTGGTGGCGGATTTTGCGGCGAAGAGCGCGCCCGATCTCGTCGCCGAACCCGGCGGCTGGGTGCAGGAATTCGGCCAGCGGAATCTGCTGCGGCCGCTGAACGACTTCATCGAACAAGACGGCAAGGCGATCGGCTATCCCGACGACTGGCAAGCCTATTCCGTCGAGCGCAACAAACTCGGCGACCAGTACTATGGCGTCCAGATCCACCTCACCTGCGCCACCCTCGTGTACAACGTCGATATGCTTAAGCAGGCGGGCTTCGACGCGCCGCCTGCGACCTGGGAGGAGTTCCTGAAGGTTGCCAAGGCGACGACGACCGGCGCCCGCTTCGGCTTCGCTCCCAACCCGAGCATCGGATATTATTCGTCGTGGCTGCTGCAGAACGGCGTAAGCTATTACGATCCCAAGACAAACAAGGTCAATCTCGACAGTCCTGAGGCGATCGAAGCGATCCAGTTCCTCGCCGACCTGATCCACAAGGAAAAAGCAGCGACCAAGCCGGCGGCGGGTGCTGACTATGAGGGTCCGCAAAAGCTGTTCACGGCCAACCGGGTCGCAATGATCATAACCGGTCCGTGGGACGTGAAGCCGATCCGCTCGGGCAACCCGAAGCTCAACTGGGCGGTTGCGCCATCACTCAAGCACAAGGTGCAGGCGACGTTCGCGGGCGGCGTCAGCGTGATGATCCCTAAGGACGCCAAGCACCCGAAGGAGGCCTGGGAGTTGTTGAAGCGGCTCGTCGCGCTCGACACGGAACTAGCGGCTACCAAGGAAGCGGGCATGACGATGCCGCGCAAATCCTGGGCCGAAAACGCCGAGGTTCAGGCCGATCCGGTCATCGGCAGCTTCAGCAAATGCCTGCCTTACGCGCAAGACGTCACCGCCGAGCTGCGCCTCACCGGCAAACACGCGCGAATCGAGAAGCTTCTGCAAAGTGCGCTCGAGGATATCATCTACAATCAGAAGCCAGCAGCCGAGATCATGCCGAAATTCGCGGCCGAGGCCAACGTCATCCTGGCCAACAACTAGGCCGATGTTTATCAGCGGCAGCACCGATACGGCCGATACGGACATTCGCGTCGGCGCGATGCCGACCCGGCGAGCTGCCCGCTTCAGCCGGCGCACCAGACAAACGCTTCTCGCTTACCTGCTGCTGTCGCCAGCAATCCTCTATTTCTCGGTCTATTTCTTCTATCCGATAGGACTGGAGTTTTGGGCGAGCCTGTACAGCGGCCAGCCGCTGATCGGCGAGAGCCGATTCGCCGGACTGGACAACTACGTTGCTGCGCTCGGCGACGCGCGCGTTCGGCAGTCGCTCTTCGTGACGCTGGCCTTCGCGATAGGCGTCACCGCGGCCAGCATCGCCATTGGCCTCGGACTGGCGGTCGTGCTCAACCGGCCGATCCCGGGGCGCACTCTGATCCGCGCAATCATCTTCTTTCCCTACATCACCTCCTTCGTGATCGTCGCGTTGATGTGGCAGGCAATTCTCGATCCCTACACTGGCATCTTGAACAGCTTCCTTGCCGAGCTTGGGCTGCCGACCCAGAATTGGCTCGGCGACACCTCGACCGCGCTGCCGACCCTCATCGCCATCACGGTCTGGAAGGATGTCGGCTATGCCATGCTGATCTACCTCTCCGCGTTGCAGTCGATCCCGTCCGACTTCTATGATGCCGCATCCATCGACGGCGCCACGCCGACGCAGCAATTCCGCTATCTGACCTGGCCGTTGTTGACGCCGACCACGCTGTTCATCGCGGTCGTCAGCACGATCAGCCAACTGCAGGAGCTGGCGCCGGCCTACCTGATAACCAAGGGCGGACCGGCCGACGCGACGCGGTTCTTCAGCCTGCACGTGTTCGAGGCAGCCTTCTTCGAGCTCAACATCGGCTACGCCTCGGCGCTGTCTTTCCTGATGTTCCTGCTGATCCTGGCCATCACCTTCGTTCAGTTCCGCCTGCTCAACCGCGAAACCACCTATTGAGGTTGGCATGACATTGGCAAAAACGCTCCCGTCCTACCTACTGCTGCTCTTCTGCGTGGCGCTGTCGATCTTTCCGTTCCTCTACATGCTTTCGCTGTCGCTGCAGAGCGATGCCGACGTCTTCAGCGGCATTCCGATTCTGATCCCCGAGACGTGGCAATTCACGAATTACATCGACATCTGGCAGAAGGCGCCGTTCGCGCGTTTCACGCTCAACAGCTTCATCATCGCCGGCGGGATTACCTTCCTCCATCTGATCTTCGATCCGTTGATCGGCTACGTCTTCGCGAAGATGGAATTCGCCGGTAAGCGCGTCATGTTTGTCGCGGTGCTGTCGACGCTGATGATCCCATTCTTCATCCGCATGATCCCGCTCTATGTGCTCACCGCGCGGATGGGATGGCTCAACACCTATCAGGGCCTTATCCTTCCATTCGCCATGAGCGCCTACGGAATCTTCCTGATGCGGCAGTTCATCCGTCCAATTCCCGACGAGTTGCTTGACGCTGCACGGATGGACGGCTGCTCGGAACTCGGCCTTTACTGGCGCATCGTGCTGCCGCAGGTCCGTCCGGCACTGGCGACGCTGGCCCTCCTCACCTTCGTGTTCCAGTGGAACGAATTCCTCTGGCCGCTGGTCGCCGTCAACACCACCGAAATGCGGCCGATCACGACGGGACTGACGCTTTTCAACCAGGAATTCTTCACTCAGTGGAACCTGACGGCGACGGGCGGGATCATTCTCTTCATCCCGAGCCTGCTGCTGTTCCTCTTCACGCAGCGCTACTTCGTCCGCAGCGTGATGCTGGCAGGCATGAAATGACCATTCGAAGGCATTGCACCCTATGACGTCCCGCCGACCGAATGTAATCGTCTTCTTCACCGACCAGCAGCGTTGGGACACCGTTGGCGTCCATGGCAATCCGCTCGAGCTTACGCCAAATTTCGACCGCCTCGCCGGGACCGGCACGTTCGTGGCGAATTCGTTTACCTGCCAGCCCGTTTGCGGACCCGCCCGCTCCGTATTCCAGACGGGGCGGTACCCGACCATCACCGGCTGCTACCGCAACGACATCCCACTGCCGAAGAGCGAGCGCACGCTCGCGCATCATTTCACCGCGGCAGGTTATGACACCGCCTACATCGGCAAGTGGCACCTGGGGTCCGCCGAGCCGGTCACCCAGGAACAACGCGGCGGCTATCGCTACTGGCTGGCCTCCAACATCCTGGAGTTCACTTCCGGCCCCTTCGACACCGTCGTCCACGACAATGACGGCAAGGCGGTGAAGCTGCCGGGATACCGCGTCGATGCCCTAACCGACGCTGCAATCCGCTATGTCGCATCGAGGGAAGACGAGCCGTTCTTTCTATTCCTGTCCTTCCTCGAGCCGCATCACCAGAACCAGACGGACAACTACCCTGCCCCGCTCGGATACGAGGACAGGATCCGCAAGAAGCTCGCCATTCCCGGCGATCTCGCCGCACTTGGCGGCACGACAGCGGAACATTTCCCCGGCTATCTGGGCATGGTCGCACGCCTCGACGAGGCGTTTGGACGGCTGATCGAGGCGCTCTACAGCCTTGGCCGGCTTGACGACACGATCATCCTCTTCACCTCCGACCACGGATGTCACTTCAAGACTCGCAACAACGAATACAAGCGTTCCTGTCATGAGGCGTCGATCCGCGTGCCGACGCTATTCCACGGCCCCGGCTTCCAGCGCATCGGCACATATGAAGGCCTGGTCAGCCTCGTCGATCTCGCGCCGACCCTGCTCGCCGCGGCCGGCCTGAAAGTGCCCAATTCGATGCAGGGCGTCTCGCTGCTCGACGCACTGCAGGGCGAACGGCCGCCGCGCGACGAGATATTCATTCAAATCAGCGAGCACCATGTCGGCCGCGCCTTGCGCACCAGACGGTGGAAATATGAGGTCGAGGCACCGGGAAAAGACGGCTGGCGGAATTCCGGCAGCGATTTCTATGTCGAGGCGAGACTCTACGACCTCGATGCCGATCCAAACGAACTAATCAATCTCATAGCTTCGCCCGATCACGCAGCGACGCGTGCATGGCTGCGAGGCCGCATCGTTGCCCTGATGGAGGAGGCCGGCGAGGCAAGGCCCGAGATCCTTGCCGCCGGGCATGGAAGCTGGAATGAAATCCGGCTGAGCGACAGCTGATCATGTCACGTCGCGCAGCGGATCCAACAATGCACGAGAGAAGTTCCGATCGCAGAAAGGCGCCGACCATGGCCGATGTCGCCCGGCGCGCCAATGTATCGACCGCTGCCGTGTCGTACCTGCTCAGCGGCGACAGCACGCGCCTGAAGTTCGTCGGCAAGGAGGCGCGGCAGCGCATCCTCGAGGCCGTCGCTGAGCTCAACTATGTGCAAAACCGCACCGCGCGGCAGCTGCGCCGCCAGCAGGCCGAGCGAATCTGCCTTGTACTGCCTCGTCTCGGCGTGCCGTTCAGCGACCGGATCGCGCAGGATATCCAATCTGGAGCGGCGCTGAGGGGATTTTCGACAATTATCACCGCGGGAGACACGTTCGAACGAACCGACCGGATCGTGAGGGAAATCGAGAGCGGGCTGGCAGACGGCATTATCGCCGACTGGCAGCATCTCTCCGAGCCCGAGGTGATGCTTTTGGCCGCGCGCCTGGCGGCCGCGGGCCGGCCAGCGGTGATCTTCCATCCGACCATCGAGCCGGCAGGCTTCTCGGTTGTGCGCCAGCATACCGGCAGGGCCGTTTTCGAGGCACTCGACTACCTCTACCGAGCCGGCCATCGCTGCATCGCCTATATGGTGCATGAGCAAGCGGTGGACGGGAGCCGTCTCGCCGCCTATCGCAGCTTCCTGCAAGCACGCGGCCTTCCGCTGCGAGACGACCTGGTGATCGGCGGTGCAGAGGCGCGCAAGGCTGCGTTTGCCAATGCTACGGCGCTGGCCGCCCGCGCGGATCGGCCGACCGCGCTTTTCGTCGAATCCGATCTTGCCGCCGTGACCGCCCTGCACGCATTCGAGGAGGCCGGCCTCTCCGTGCCCGGCGACATTGCAGTCATCGGCTGCGGCAATATCGACGAGGGCGAATTCAGTCATCCGGCATTGACGACAATCGGCCCCGAAACTGCCCACTACGACCATCTTGCCGATCATCTGATCTCATTGATCTCGGCAACACCGGGCGCAATACCTACCCTTTTCAGCGTTTCGTGGCAGTTGGTCCGTCGCGCGTCCGCATGAGCAGGATCGCCGCTATTTGACGCCCACGCTTTCAGGCCAGAGGACCTGGATTTCCTTTGGCAGCGCATCCCGCACCTTTGCCGACTGGCCAAGGTCGATATGCCGTGCAAGCACACGCAGCACAGAGCGTGCCGCATCCTCGGGATCGACAGGACGGGTCGATTTCAATTCATCGGCGATGTGTTGCAGGAATTTCTCGAGCGAGCGTGTCTTGTCGGGCATGTCGGCGGGCCGATAGCGATCATAGTAGGCGCCGCGCACGAGCAGCGGCAGTTCCGCTCCCAATTTGGCCGCCAGTCCGATCTGCAGCCTGTCGCGAAGGGTTCGCAGAACGGCGCCCAATGTATGCCAGGCGACGTGTCGATCCGGACCAAGATCCGCCATGATCTCGTCAAGCCAGATGTTTGTTATTTGCAGCGTTTTGTCGAAAACGTCCAAGCCGGTTGCGCTCATCGTCGCCTCCTCGAAAGGTTCTGCGGGCGAAACGGCGACCGGAGATTATTGTTTCGTGGTCCTGTGAAAATCGTCCTGGCAAAGCGGCGGAAACCGGTTCGGTCGGAGAGCCTGTCGGCGTCAGGTCTGCTCGACACTCTGCATCTGCTGGATTTCGGCGATCTGTCGGAAGCGGCCGTTTTCCACCCCGTTGAGTGCAGTCACAGCGGCCAGATTGTCACCCTTTTCATCCCACCGAACGGGCTCGCGATAAGCGATTCCCTTGAAACGGATATTGTGCACCGCCGCCAGAACGTCGCGCCGGCTCGGATGTCCCCTTGGATACAGTGCTGGCGTCTTTGATCGCGGCAAGGAGAAGGCAGGCCGAATCGTAGGCATTCACGGCATAATTGCGCTTCGGCTTCGCCGTCCGACGATCTCGCCAGCTTCGGCGAGCGTCGCTTCCAAGCAATCCCTTCGCGCGTCAACGACGCCCGTTCAACCTTCCCACAGTTGTATTCGGCGCCTGCGTTCCGATCATTAAAGTCGGCCTTGCTGATCCGAAAGGTGGTTGTCCTCCGCCTAACTGAGCTTGTGCTCATCGGTTACGAACGCCGTCTCAGCAATGAGACCAGTCCTCACGTTGCCCGAGCCCGGGTATCTCTTGACTGACTGAGCGGCCCGCGCCGACAATGGCATTGGGAAGATGGCGGGATGGCGCCCACGGTGTTCGGCACCACTTGGCGATCAAGCTGCGAAAGGGCTGTCATGGATTGGAAGCTGGAGCTGGTCCCGGTCCCCGTATCGGACGTCGATAGAGCAATTGCCTTTTATGTTGGGAAGGTCGGCTTTCATCTCGATCACGACCACACCGTAAGCGACGAGATACGTTTCGTGCAATTGACGCCGCCCGGTTCGGCCTGTTCGATTGCCATGGGCAAGGGCCTCGTCGACAGCCCCCCGGGATCCATAAGGGGCCTGCAACTCGTCGTGCCCGATATCGATGAGGCTCACCGGTACCTGGCCGCTCAAGGTATCGAGGTCAGCGATATCAAGGATTTTCCCTGGGGCAGATTTGTCTTCTTTGAGGATCCCGACGGCAACACCTGGTCTGTCCAGCAACTTCCACCTCGCAGCTGAGGCGGCGCGCTGCGGCACGGTCGTGCCCCGACACAGATAGCGCGGGATGCACGGTTCAATTCGAACGCATCCCGGCCTAACGCCTCTTCTCGTCGAAGGCGTCATTCCAATTGTGATAAGGCGCGCGATAGGTGGGGATGCGGTCCTCGACATCGGCAAGCGCTTCGAACGGTTTGTGCGGTTCGGCCTGATACCAGAAGGCGACCGACGAAATGTCGTCCGAGCGGCGATTGGCGTGTCCGTGCTCGATGGTCACCCGGATGCGTTTGTGGAAGATGACCGGGTCCTCTATGTGCCAGCGATAGAGCGTAACCGGCTCGGTCCAGTTCGGCCCGCCGGCGGCGATGATGCCGTGATAGGGCGCGCTGTAGTCCTGTGTCGGGCACCATGCCGTATTGAAATAATCTTCCGTGCCGGTGCCGTGCAGCGTCGGCGGCCAGGCATCGTTGGCGCCGGGGCCGGTCTCGCCGCGATCGTCGATCAGTTCGGCCTTCGGTCCGATGCGCGGATCGGGCTTGCGCACTGTATCCGGCACGGAAATGCCCGGCTCGCCATCGACGAAGATCATGTCGTCGCCCTCGCCATACCAGTCCCATAGTGCGGAACGCCGCCGCGAATAGACGGAATAGAGTACGCCGACATAGTGGCCATGACCTTCCGCCTCCAGGATGGTGTAGTTGCCGTTCCCGTCGGTGTTTTCCCCGCCAAACAGGACCTGCTCGTTGGCCAACCCCGTCTCGTCTATGCCGTCAGGTCGCTGCTGACTGTATTGGGCGTGGAAGCGGCCCAGGCCTTCCTCGAGTTCCTCATGCAGTTCGAGATCGACATAGTAATAGAAAAGCAGGTCGTCCTCAGCTTCATTGGCGACGGTGAAGCGCATGTGGCTGGCAAACGGCATCGGAAAGTAGCAGTTGAAGGCCTTGCCATCCTCGGGGCTTGCCTGGACCGGCAGGCTGGCAAAATTGCGGGTGCGGGCATGCCCCATGCCGAAGAAATCACCGATCGGCGTTTCGATGCTCGGATACTCCTCGCCATCCCAGTAAGCGCGCAGCACGATCTTGCGCAGGAAGTCCTCACTCTTGCAGGCGAGCGTCGCCCAGATATGCGTGACAATGCCGGCACCGTCATGCTCGGCAATCACCACCGTCTGGCCGGGTTCAACATGCAGCCGGTCGTCATTGCCGCCGGTGCGGTCGTAGCTCGAGAACCGGCGGGTTTTGGCGTCGCGCAATTTGGCGAGCCCGCGAAGCGGCGACAAGCCGGCATTATCCATGTGTTTCTCCTCTTGCTTCAGCGGTTATTTCAGGCCGCTTGTCTTGATCGATTCCATGATCTGGCGTTGGAAGATCACGAAAAGAACCAGCATCGGCACGGCGACGATGGTCGAGGCGGCCATGACGTAGTTCCAGGCGGCGGCGTACTGGCTCTTGAAGTTCGCAATGGCTACCTGCACCACCCAGAGATCGAGGTCCGATGTGATCGTCAACGGCCACAGGAAAGCATTCCAGTTGGCGAGGAAGAACAGGATCGCCAGTGCCGACAGGATCGGCCGGCTGAGCGGCAGGATGATGCTCCAATAGATGCGCCAGTAGCCGGCACCATCCATGATCGCCGCTTCTTCCAGTTCCCTGGGCAGCGACAGGTAGTATTGCCTGAGCAGAAAGATGCCGAACGCGTTGAAGATCGCCGGAATGATCAGCCCGGCATAGCTGTCCAGCATGTGCAGCATCCGCGTCAGGATGAACAGCGGCACGATGATTACCGGCAGCGACACCAGAAAGGTCGAGAACATGGCGAGGAACAGCGTGTCGCGGCCCGGAAAACGCAGCCGTGCGAGCGAATAGCCGGCCATCGAATGAAAGAACAGCGCGGCGACCGTCACCGTCGCCGACACGAAGAACGAATTGAAGAGATAGCGCAGGAACGGCACCTCGGTCAGCACATAGAGGAAATTGCCGAGCGTCGGGCGTTCCGGAATGAGGCTCGGCGTGAAGACGTCGCTCGCCGGCTTGAGCGAGATGACCAGCATCCAGACAAGCGGGAATACCGTCATCAGGCCAAGTGCGGCGGTTGCCAGCATCCAGGCAAGTCTCGCCGCTCGTATCTGCGAACGGCCGGAAGGAGTTCGGCCGTCAGTCATGCTCGAAACGTCCGCCGCGCGTCAGCACGAAGAAGAAGACCGTGACCAGCATCAGCGCCAGCACCAGCAGCGATGCCATTGCCGATGCATAGCCGAACGCGCCGAACTGGAATGCCTGCTTGTAGATGTAGATGATCAGCACCGAGGTCGAATTGACCGGACCGCCTTTGGTCATCACATAGATCAGGTCGAAGACCTGGCCGCCGGCGACAGCCGCGACGAGCGAGACCAGGAGGACGAAGAAGCTGGTCGGCTTGAGCAGGGGCAAAGTAATGTACCAGAAGCTTGTCACCGGCCCGGCACCGTCGATCTTTGCGGCTTCGTAGTACTCTGCCGGGATGTCCTGGAGCCCGCCGAGGAAGATCAGCATGTAGAAACCCATCAGGAACCAGACGCTGACCAGCACCAGCGTGAACAGCGCCAGATTTGGATCGCCGAGCAGCGAAATTCCGCCGAGGCCGACGAGCGGCGCCAGCCGGCTGACGATGCCGACCTTTTCGACCAGCATGAGCTGCCACACGAGCGCCACCACGACCAGGCTGACCATCTGCGGCGCAAAGAACATCGAGCGCATGACCGCGTTGAAGCGGTTGGTCTTCTGCACCAGAAGCGCCAGTCCCAGTCCGGCGACGTAGAGCGCCGGCACCAGCATGACGGCATAAGCTACCGTCACCTTCACGGACGACCAGAACAGCGGGTCGCCCCACATGCGCCTGTAATTGCCGAACCCGACGAACCTGTAGCCGCCGAAGCCGTTGACCTCGAAGAACCCGACGGCGAGCGACAGCAGCATCGGCACGCCGACGAACACCAGCAGGCCAACCGCATCGGGCAGGACGAACAGCCATGCGGCGCAGCGCTCCCTTTGCTTGGCGGTGAGGCCGCGGGCGGAATTCGCGCCCGCGGCTGGCGGTTTCATCTGATCCATGCTGGAAAGGGCCTAAAGGATCGGCGCGCCGGAATAGGAAGCGAGGAACGCATCGAGTTGCTGACTGGCCGTCGTCGCCGCCTGCTGGGCATCAACCCCGCCAAGCTGTGCCGACTGGATGGCGTCGGAGATGATCTTGTAGGCCTCCGGCGGAACCCGCGGCTCGGCGCGCGTCCCCGGATGGATCTCCTTGGCGAAGGTGCCGAACTTGCCGGTGCTGAAGACATCGGCGCCGGCCTTCAGCGCGCTGTTGCGCGGCGGCATGTCGCTCTTGGCGACAGTGCACCAGTTGACGACCCGGTCGATCGATGCCGGATCCATTGAGGCCAGCGCCCAGGCGCAGAACTGGGCGGAAGCATCCGGGTTCTTGCCTCCGGCATTGGCGACAAAGGCCCAGCCACCGCCGACGGTGACGTATTTGCCATTGGCCGGTGTCGGCAATTTGAAGATGCCGTAGGGCACGTCCTTGGCGTTGTTGTCCATCGCCGAAATACCCCAGATGCCGCAGTTCTGCATGGCGCACAGCCCTGCCCCGAGATTGGCGACTATGTCGAAGCCGCCGCCGACCACCTGACGCGGCGCCACGCCGGTATTGATGGCATCCTGCCAGAGTTTCAGCGCCTGGACGGTGGCCGGCGAATCGAAGGCGCTCTTGCCGTCCTTGCCCTGGAATTCGCCGCCGCCCTGCCACAGGAACGGATACCAGGTGAAGTTCTGGTAATAGCCGGGAGTCGTTTCGAACAGCACGCCGTAGCGACTGGGCGTCGTCAGCTTTTTGGCGACCGCCAACAGCTCGTCCCAGGTCTTCGGCACGTCGTTCTCGTTGAGCTTTGCATCCTCGAACGCTTTGACCGAATAGTAGAAGGCCATCGGCTCGACTTCCATCGGCACACCGTAGATCTTGCCGTCCACCATGCGGTTGGCGATGACGCTTTCCGGGAAATCGGCCTTGGCGGCATCCTCGATATGCGGCGTCAGGTCGGCAAGTACGCCGCCATTGTAATAACGCAGGAAATCGCCGGGGCTGATGAGGAAGATGTCAGGGCCCTCGCCCGACGCGAAGGCCGTTGCCAGCTTGGAACCGGAGATGTATTCGCTGTTGACGACATATTCGAGCTCGACCTTCTGGTCGTGGCCGTCGTTCCAGTCGGCCACCAGCTTCTCGAACCACTGGACCTGCGGCTTCACGTCTCCCCCAGGCGCATAGAACTGCCAGAATTTCAGCGGCGCTTCCTGAGCGCGCACGGCCATCCTGTTGATGAACGGGAAGCCTGTGAGGCCGGCGGCAGCGAAAGTGGCGCCGCCCTGGATCAGCCGACGGCGGTTCAGGCTGGCCAATGGCCGGTCGCGGGTCGTTTTGTCAGTCATCAATTCCTCCCTTGGATGTTGTTCGGTCGAACGTTGGCGAAGGGACCTCCGTTCCCTTTGCCGGCATCTGGCGTCACGCGCTGTCGAATGGGCTCAACACGCATGGGATCACTTCGGTGCGCGGCGCGCCCTCGACTTTGCCAGCCAGCCGTTCGAGCAGCATTTGCGTGGCGCGCTTGGCAAGCATTGTCGGACTGTTGCCGACACGGGTCAGCTTCGGCCTGACATATTCCAGTTGAGGCAGGTCATCGAAGACTGCGATGGCGATATCCTGAGGGATATTGATCCCATGGTCGTAGAATTCGGTCAGCGCACCGGAGGCCATCAGATAATTGGCGAAGAACATCGCCGACGGCAGGTTTCCGCCGTGCTTCTCCCTGAGCCAGGTGACCGCTTCCCGCCCTGACGGGGCAAGATAGCTTCCCTCGAACCGCAGATCGGCGGAGATTGGCACGCCATTGTCGGCGAGCCCTTTTTCGAAGCCGGCGGCACGCGCCATCGCCTCCTTGAAAAAGGCTGGCCCGGTGACATGGGCGACGCGGCGATGGCCCCTCTTCGCCAGATACTCGCCCATCAGATAGCCGCCGCCGAAATCGTCCAGCTGGACGCTGTCGACAGCATGGTTCGGCAGATGGCCGATGAAGACGGCGGGCAGATCGAGGCTGAGCAGTTCGCTGTGCATGCCGTGCAGCGCGAAGTCGGCAACGATGACGCCATCGACCCGCTTGCGCCCTATCTGGCGCAAATACTCGCGGCCGTGATCCTGTGAATGTCCGCCCGGCACGTCGGTGTTGAAGATCAGCATGTCGAGGCCGACCACTTCGAGCGTCGACTGCGCCGTTTTCACCAGCTCCGGATAGAACGGGTTGCGGATGTCCGGGATCAGCATCGCGATGATGTTGGTGCGGCCGGTGCGCAGGCTTTGCGCCTGCGGGTTCGGCGTGTAGCCGAGTTCGTCGATCGCCGCTTGTACGCGTTCACGCAGCGATTTCGATACCCGGTCCGCATGGTTGATGACATGCGACACGGTCGTGCGCGACACGCCCGCTCGCGTAGCAACTTTGGAAATCGTGCTCATGGTGACAGGTTATGAGCACATGAATGCATTTGCAAATCGATTTTACCGGTGTCTCGCAAATTAGGGCCGTCAGGCGGATTGCGCAAAATGCCAAAAGAAAAGGCCGGACTGTTAAGCCCGGCCAAGTGTGAAGGTCTATAACCTCCAGAGGGGAACGCGCCGGACGCAATGGGAGGAGACATCCGACGCAATTCGCATATGGGTCTGTATTGGTGGCGTTTCAACGATGCGGCAGTAGACCAACGGCGTTGCTGCCATAGAGCCAGAAACGCAAAGCATTCGAAGGGGGCGGTGGATCGCAGCTGCCAGTTGGACACAAAGGTCGCCGAATGCAGGGTGGCTCCTGGCATAGGGACTTCAGTCTGTAGGCCTATCGACCAAGGACCCGCACAGCCAAACTTTGGTCCGAGGCTGCTATCGCAAAAGCCCGAAATGCGAGAGTTTCAGGAACTGAGTTCCGAGGAGCCCCGTTGCGATGCCGACTGTTACAGGAGGCCGCCATGGACCCGAGCATTCACCAGGCACGTTGGCTGCTTTTTCCGTTATTTGGCCTGTGTTTCGGGATCGCGGCCATTGGATTTATTGTTGGCTGACAGTGGGAACTCGGCGCTATCGCGGAGAGACGCAACCACGGGAAGGCAAAAGACTTGCGCAGTAAATAGTCCCTTCCTGCGCTAGCGAGACCCACCAGTTACCATCGTGGGACTGGTGGGCCTTGACGTTCCGGACGCAAACCATTGTTTTAAGCATCACACGAATTCGAACAGGAGGCAGTACGACAGAGCCGTATGATTAAGGGGAGTTCCGACATGCGACTGGCAAGTTCATTGATGACGACCCGGAAACGAAGGACCGGATCTTCACGAGGACGTCGTGTCGGCATTTCTGTAGTCGTCTTGACCTTCATTCTCGTCGTGAGCCCCTATCGCGTCGTGTTCGATGGATCATCGCAGCCGCTCGGCCCGCAGGCTGCCTGGGCCAAAGATGGCGGGAACGGCAATGGCGGGAACGGGAACGGGAATGGGAACGGCAATTCGGGCAATTCGGGTGGAAACTCCGGCAATTCGAACTCGAACGCTGGTGCCGGCAAGGGCAAAGCAAAGTCGCAGGACGACAATCTCCCTGATCCCGCCCCTGCGGTAAACCCCGATAGCAAGCCAAAACTCTTTGTCAACGCATCCACAGGAGACCGGGTCGAGGTGAGCGGCCCGAGCATTGGCGTGGTGCATTCGAACGGACTCAGTGAGCGCATCGACAGCGACCAATATGAAATGCGGGATGCCGAGGGCCGCATCATCATTCGGCGCCTGGCGACGCGTTCCGATCGGGACAGGTTGCTTGGAATGATCAACTGAGGGCCAGTTCACATGGCCGCGCAGTGCGGCATTTTCGGCTCAAGCATGATCGCGAACAGGCGGATGGCGGCGCTCAGTCGCGTCGCGCAAGGTCATGGCAGCTTCGGTCCTGTTGCTGACGTTGAGCTTGGCCAGGATTCGCGTCATGTGGTGCTTTATCGTCTTTTCATGGAGGTTCAGCCGAAGCCCGATCCGCTTGTTGCTCAGTCCCGCGGCAACCAGCGTCAGGATCTCCCTTTCGCGGCTGGTGAGGTCGGCAAGTCCGTCAGCTTTCGCCGGCTCTTTTGATTGAGCCGAGAGATCGGCCAACAGGCGCGCCGACAATTGTGGACAGACATATCGTTCGCCCGACGCTACCGTGCGCAGGATCGCAGCCAACGTCCTCGACCCGACCCCCTTCAGAACATAGCCCCTTGCCCCGCTCTGCAACGCGGTCATCACGTGCTGGTTTTCTTCCGAAACGGTCAGCATCACAATTTTCAGTGCCGGATGCCGCTCAAGGGCCGGTCCGATCACGCCAAGGCCACCTCCAGGAACCGAGATGTCCATCAGCAGAATGTCGGGCCGCTGGTCTTCGATTATCCGCAGGGCATCGTCTCTGCTGCTCCCTTCACCGACGATCTCGAACCCGCCAATCTGATCGAGCGTGCGCACAACGCCTTCCCTGAACAGCGGGTGGTCGTCGACGATGGCGAGCTTGATGGCTGCTGTCATGTCTGCCCCATTTCAACGATGTTGAGGGCCATTCTTACGACTGTGCCACTCTGTGAGGAAGTTACGGTAAACTGGCCCCCGAGGCTTTCCACCCGCTCGCGCAGCCCTACGAGTCCCAGCCTCTCGGGACGCACGATTTGCGGGTCAAAGCCGGCGCCGGCGTCAGCCACTTCGATACAAACGCGCTCGCCGTCGAAATGTTTCTCGACCGACTGACCTTCACCTCCGGCATGACGGAATCCATTGTTCAGCGCCTCCTGGACGAAGCGGAAGATGCAGATCTTGGCCGCCGGCGACAATGGCGCATGGCCGCCGGTCATCGATAGCATCACTTTGACGCCGGTTCGTTCTTCGTGCGCCCGTACGGCAAGCTGGAGAATTTCACCCAGTTCGGCATGCTCGATATGCGGCAGGACAAGGCCCTTGCTGATGCTCCTGATCTCGCGCATGGCATCGTCCAGATGTGCTTTGATGGCCAGCAATTCCTGTGCACGCTTCGATTGCGACGTAGCGGGATCGGCAATGACGGGGCTGTCGATCCCCAGCGCCGCGAGAGCAACCAATTGCGCCGGGCCATCGTGCAAGTCCGCACCGATGCGCCTGAGATAGCGTTCGTTAAGTGCGGTGGCACGCTGCGAGGCACGCTGCACCCGCAGCCTCAACAGTCTGTTTTGCGCAAGCAGATCGGAAAGCTCGGCAATGCGCTGCTTCAACGAGCGGCTCTGCGAACTGATCATGCGGCTGCCACGGAACACGATTGCCGACAGCCCGAGAAAGAAGGCCGCTGTGACGGCGGCAACGTCCAGCCAGGTTCGAATGAGTGCCTGATGCAGGTTTCTTTCAAAATCAGTGGCGACCTCGTAGAATTCTGAAACGGCCACCACTTCCCCTGACCATGGCTGCAGCACCGGATTGTAGATCTCGAGAAGATGCAAGCCGCTGGCCCTTTCGGCCTCGCTGTCCGAATCGTCCAGCTTGTCGAACTCCGAGACCATTTGGCCTGCGAATGCCGCCCGGAGATTGTCGCTGGGTTCAAAGCGCTTGCCGATCAATGTCTTGTCGGTCGAATACAGGATGGTTCCGTCGCGACGCCAGAGCTTGAAGGATTCGAGCCTTGTGCCGAGTGCCCCTTGTCCCAGCGTTTCATCGAGCGCGTGGGCGACGCTCTCGTCGAGCACTTCGCTCTTGCGCATATCCGGAAGCAGCGGCGCGATGACGCTGTCCACGTAAAGAGCCGTTGCGGAAGCCGAATTCTGCGTGACCACGGTTTCTATATGGTTCGTGACGGAAATCCCGACCACCACCATGGCTGACAGGGAAAATAGACCGCCCGCGAGCAGGAACTGCGTTGCCAGCGACAGCGCATTCCAACGGTCAACAAGGCTTGTCAGCCTGTGTGGCTTGGTGTTCCGAATGGCCCGCTCGGCAGCACGCCGCACCAGTGGCGCGATTCTGGAGAGCCGGCTAATCCGTTGTCGAACGTCGCTGAAAGACGCCATCCTAGGTGTGTAACCGATCAATCGGGATGGAACTAGGGCCTGATGAGAGGGCGAACAGCGTATCCGGCGCTTTTTTGGCCAAACCGTCTCATTGCGTCGTTCGGTAAAGCTCGGACGCGGCCTGCTTCAGTGCCGCCCGTCCATCCGGCCTCAGATACATCATGTGCCCGCCCTCCAGCACCTCGGTGCGAATGGGCTTTGCGCCGGCAAGCGAAGGAATTTGACCAAGCAGGTAGCGCGAGCCCATGTACGGCGTCACCAGGTCGCTGTAGCCGTTGACGATCAGCACGCCGAGGCTGGGGTTTAGCACGCGCGCTTGTTGAAGGTCGTCCATGACACCCGCATAGCCCTGACGCGTCGCGCTCGTCCCATAGTCCCAATTGCCGCTGACTTCACGGTTGAGAAGCCGATAGCTGATATCCGTGCGGAAGTTCAATTCATCACGCACATAGCCGACGAAAGCGGAGGTGAGCGCCGGCACGCTTCGGTCGAGCACCGGATCGGGACCCTCGACTCCCAGGCTCTCTGGCGCCACGTCCGCAGTCGCGATGTTGCCGTCATAGGCGCTGAGAACATTGCCCTTTGCCCGTGCAAACTCCTTGGCGAACAGCCCTATGGGAATGCGTGCAAAGTGCCGCTGGACGAGATCGAGCGGCAGACCGGTGATTGCGGCGACACGCTGGCTCGCCAGGCGTCCACCCTGCTCCAGCCCACCGGCCAGCGCGGCCAGATAATCGCCGAGCGCATAGCGTTCGACTTCCGCCAGCCGCTCCTGCAGGGCCGGGCCGGAAACGCCTTCGCTGTGTAGGCGCACTGCCGCCAGCGACGGCAGTTCCAGCGCCCAGTGGAGCGGCTGGAACTCGTCCGGGCGCACCAGCGTGAATTCGAGCGCCGGCGAAATCAGCACGACACCACTCGGGCTGATGCCGATGTCTTCCTGAAGCTTCCTGGCGAGCAATGCTGCTCGAAAGCCGCCATAGCTTTCGCCAGCCAGGAAGACAGGCGATGCCGTACGGTTCGTCTGCGCCAGATAGAGTCGGATAAACGCGCCTATCGACGCGGCGTCCTGGCTGACGCCCCAGAAGCTGTGTGCTTCCGTGCCGGGCGCTTCACGGCTGTAACCGGTTCCGACAGGGTCCACAAAGACCAGGTCGGTCATGTCGAGCCAGGTGTCGGGGTTATCGAACAGCCTCTGCGGCGACGGCAGGAAACTTCCATCGGCCGCTGTCGCCAGAACCCGCGGACCGAGCGCGCCGAGATGGAGATAGGCGGAAGCTGCTCCCGGACCGCCATTGAACACGAAGGTGATCGGGCGACGCGGATCCGGTCCCGTTTCTTTCCCTGCGTGCAGAGCATAGGCGACATAGAAAATCTCGGCGGTGATATCGCCTTTGCCGGACGGCAATGACAGCGTGCCGGCCTTGGCCTCGTAATCGAGCGTGCGTCCGGCAATG
The DNA here is from genome assembly GCF_040320195.1 of Mesorhizobium sp. M0768. Lineage (NCBI taxonomy): Bacteria > Pseudomonadati > Pseudomonadota > Alphaproteobacteria > Hyphomicrobiales > Phyllobacteriaceae > Mesorhizobium > Mesorhizobium sp. M0768. The sequence continues at coordinate 117,699 of NZ_JAMYPD010000003.1, forward strand.
ACGATCGAATGATCGGAAGTCTGCGGCGGTGGCAGGAGCGAGAGAACCCCGCCTGTGGGCGGCGGCCGCTGGGCCGTCTCCGCATGACCGAACCCAGTTCCGGCAACCAACAGCAGAAGCGCGAGGGCGATTTCTTGCAGCTTGATAGGCATGACGTCTCCGGAGCAATTGGCTGGAAACTAGCACACCGTCGGCCGAACCAAAGTCACAGCACCGTGCGCCAGTACATCTGACAAGAAGGGGTCGAATTTGGAAATCCGATGCCCAGGCGGAAGATAGGGCGCGAGGGTCACGGCGGCAGCCTAACCTCTTCCAGCAGATGCGTGCGGCGGAATGGCGGACCAACGACTTCGTGAATTTTCTGCCGGTTGACTCGATTGGCCCACTTCCTAGGTTGGCATTCGGGGCTCCCGTGCAATCCGAAGTTGGTATGACATCTTTCCACACCCGAAAGCTTGCCCTTCTCCTTCTATCGGCAAGCGCCGCCATCCTGTCTTCCTGCGTCATGCCCGACGACACGTCGAGCACTGCGAAGGAAGACGCCACGGCGGCGGCAGCCCGCAGGGAGATGGTCGGCCTTAGCGAGGCGGACGTTCGAATGTGCGCCGGCTTTCCTACCGCCACTGCCGATGTCGGCAAATCCGGCCAGATCTGGACCTATCAGCGCGTCGTTCAACGCGGCAATCTCAACATTGTCGTTCCGACCGTGGCCATTGGCCCCGTCCCGGCGCTGGGGGGTTCCGTCAACGTCGCCCCCGGCGGCTATTGCAACACGCAAATTCGAATGGTTGACGGTCATGTTGCCGAGGTTGCCTACGCCGGCGACAACAACCTGCCGAACAACCGCGATGCGCTCTGTGTCAGCACGGTAGACGCCTGTGTCGCCTACGCCCGTCAGTATCATCCAGGCAGGACAATGGGCAGATAGCGTGATGAGTGGCATTGCCGCTGATCTGAACGCCTGAGATTTCTGGTTTGCCGGCTAGTATCCTCGATCCCGATCGAGCATCACCGATTTGACCTGACATTCCCCGCTCTCAACCGCCGACCCCATCGCGAATAGCGGAGAAATAGCGGTCGGTTCCGACCTGCCCACCCTTGAGGGCAATTTCCAGCCCATCGATCGCCTTAATGCTTGAATGCGCCACACAAAGTGGCGAGCCCGGCGATGCCGGCAGCGGCATTCGCACAGTCAGCGCGTCTACGCCCATCTGGCCAAGTGCATGGCTCGACGTGTCGCCGCCGGCGATGACCACGCGCAGTAGCTTCTCTTGAAGCGTCAGTTCGCGGAGAACCTCGCCAAGGCCGTGGCCGAGCTTATGGCGGGCGCCTTCCCGGAGATCGATTTCTGCACCGCGGTCGGCCGCAGGCCCGAGCGCGGTGTAGAGGATGACGCTGCGCCCGGCCCGTAGGCTGGAGCGGCCGGTTGCCACCGCGCGCGCAATCGCGTCGTTCGAAGCCTCAGAAACCAGTTCGACTGGGTCGAGCTCGATCCCGTCGAAGCCGTCGGCCAGAGCATAACGGATCTGTCGTTCCGTCGTCGGCGAGCAGCTCCCCGAGACCACGGCGATCCTGTCGGCAGCGGCCGGCGGCGAAAAGGCGGATTTGGTATCCACGATCCGGTTCGCTGCCCATTCGACCAGCAAGGCATATTCGATGCCTGAAGAGCCGACGACGAAATAACCGCCCGGCTTGCGAGCGCGCCAAATCTCCTTGCCGGCAAGTGCCTGGGTTTCCAGGCTATCGACATCGACAAGCACAATACCTGAGCCATTCTCCACAAGCCGGTCGAATGCTTTCGACCGCGACGCAGACTGCAGCGTCGCCAGGTCGACCAGGCCCGAGGCGAGGCTGGTCTGGCGCGACAGATGGATCAGCAGGTCGGATTCGTCCATCGGCGTGGTCGGATGGCGGCTCATCACGGGATGGCGGTCGATGCGGAAATATTTTTCGCGATAGGCCGCGAACAGATGACCGAAGGCGGTGTAGCGCTTCAGCTGCGGCGCGCCGACCACCAGCGGCACGCCCTCTTGCCGGAAAACCGAGCGGCCGATTTCGATCGCCCGGCCGATGCTGCCGATTGCCGGGCTGGAATCGAAGGTCGAGCAGACCTTGTAGTGGCAGATCTCGGCGTTGACGGTCTTCAGCCAGGCGAAGGCATCTCGCAGATGCGTGTCCATCCACTGCGGCGTCTCGCTGCGGCTGGTGCCGGCCAGCCCAAGGGCGCGGCAATGCGCAAATTGCGAAAGCAGCGCCTCGTCCGGCTGGCGCATGAACAGGACGGTCGGCACGCCGCCGAGCTCGAGCGCCTCCATAACGTCGGTCGAGCCGGTCAGGTCGTCGCCATAGTAACTCAGAAGCAGGTTTTGCATGGCGTCAGGCCGCCTCGCCGCCGCCGAACTTCTCGATCGACCGCGCCAGCTCGACATGGCTCAAGGCATAATCCGCCAACGAAATGTCCTGGACCGCCGCCTGCCAGGCCTGCTGCACGGCGCGCACGCCGGCGCCCGGCCCGTCCGGGTGGCTGACGATGCCACCGCCGCAGAGATAGAGAAGATCGACCGTCCGGCCGGTTCGCTGGAAGGTTTCAGGCGCCTGCCCGCCCCACTGGCCGGAGCCGGCGACCGGCAATGCGCAATCGGCCGGCGAAAAGATCGGCGTGGTCACCGCCTTGAAGGATTCGACGAAGGACCAGTCGGGTTCCCAGTATTTTGAGGCGATGCCGTTGATCTGGAACTGGTCGACGCCGAGCAGGCGCCAGAACTGCTGCCAGACCTTGAAATCCATGCCAAGGCCGGGATGACGGGTGAGAATGTCCCAGCCATTGCGGTGGGCATGGAGCACAAGGCTGGAGCGTTTTCGAAGGTAAGCCATGCCGCCGAAACCGATCGAATTGATATTGACCACCGCGCAATTGCCGCCGGCCTTTGCCACCAGATCGTGGTTTCGCATCATCTCGTCGGGATCGGCATGTGAAATGCCGAAGGCATACATGACCTTCTTACCGGTCTTCTGCTCGTGGTCGAGGATCAGCGGCATGATTGCCCTCACCCGCTCCGACAGCGGCGAATAGGCCGGGCTCATCAGCTTCTCGTCGTCCTTGATGAAGTCGACGCCGGCCGCAATCAGCTCTTGCACCATTGCGGCCGTCTCGTACGGGCGGAGTCCCAGCGCCGGCTTGACGATGGTCCCGATGATCGGACGATCCACGACACCGGTCAGCCTGCGGCTGCCCGTGACGCCGAATTGCGGGCCCGGATGCGCGCCCCGGTACTCCTCGGGTAGCCTCATGTCGACGACACGAATGCCGGACAGGCCCTTGATCGAAAAGGTGCCGCCGATGACGATGGTCATCAGCGCCGACAGGTCGGTGCCGATGGCGTCCAGCGGAAAGGCGATGTCGACGTCGGCGCGCTTGACCGGGCCGTTGCGCGCTTCGGGACCGGTTTCGGGAAGAGACGGCCGATCCGCATCCGGCAGATGCCGTATCGCCAGGACTCGCGCTGCGACCCTGGCCTTGAGCTCTTCGGTCTCGCCGGCCAGCGCGACGAAGGTTCCGGTCGACTGGTCGCTTGCGATCTTGGCCGCCAGCGCCTCGATATTGCCCGGCGTTTCGATGCGATAGGTGAGAACAATCATATTCGCGCGGCCTGCCGGGTGGTTCGAAAAAGGTTCCTTGGCCCTTGAAATCTGGTATAATGAGTACATAAGCTTTGCAAGCCCTATCCGGCTTGGCGGTAAGGGCGAGCCGGCAGCAGGCGTTCCGGAATTCACGGCGGAAATGCTAGATAGGGGCCGGTCAAAGGAGTGATTCGCGACGATGAACCGTTCGGAGCCGATCGTCCGGCGCAAGCTTTCCGACGAAGTATTCTTGAGACTGAAGCGCCTGATCACCAGCGGCGAATTGCTGCCGGGTGACGACATGCCGTCGGAGCGCGAATTGATGGAGCGCTTCGAGGTCGGCAGGCCGGCGATCCGCGAGGCAATGCAGGCATTGAGCAATATGGGCCTCGTCGCGATCTCGCATGGCGAGCGGGCGAAAGTGCTGCAGCTGACCGCCAAGTCGATCATCAAACAGGTCGACGGCGCCGCCAAGATCATCCTGTCGTCGTCGAAGGACACGCTGGAGCACCTCAAGAACGCGCGTATCTTCTTCGAGCGCGGCATGGTCAGGGAAGCCGCGGAGAAGGCAACCGCCGAGGACGTGCAGCGGTTGCGCGCAACGGTTGCCGAGCAGCGCAGCCATCGTGGCGACTCGGAAGCCTTTATATCCGCCGACATGAAATTCCACACCCAGATCGCGGCAATATCCGGCAACCCGATCTATGTCGCCGTCAGCGAGGCAATGCTTGGCTGGCTAAAGGAATACCACACCGAAATGCTGATCTGGACCGGCAAGGAAAAGTTCACGCTGACCGAGCACGAAGAGATCATCGGACGCATCGAGGCCAAGGATGCGGATGGCGCCGAGAAGGCGATGATCAAGCACCTCGAACGCTCGCGTGCGCTTTACGTGATGAACTCCGGCAGCTGAAAATCAAGAGCAAGGTCCCGACCGCAGCGGCCGGCACCTTGCTCTCGGCCTACTGACTGACCACAGATCAGCCTGAGCCCGGACCGACGCAGTTTTCTGTTGCGTCTGAATCCGATGTATGTGCCGCGTGTTTTCATTCAACGATTTCGGCATTTGCATCTTCCCAGCCATGGATTTCCGCGGCCCGCTTTCGTCAGCAAGCCCGCATAGGCCCTCCTGGAGGCGCCGCGCTTGTTCTGGGATTGGCAATTCTTGCAAAGACTATGCTAAGCTTGCCATCCGAGAACGATACTGGAGTACCGCAATGGCTGACAGGGGCCTCCACGTTGTGATCTGGCTGCCGTCGAATTTCTATTCGGCCGTCGTCTCGACGCTCGTGGAAATGTTTCAGCTTGTGAATGACGTCTGCCGTTCGCAGGTTCTCTCCTGTGAGTTCGTTTCAAGGAGCGCGCCGTCGGCATCGAGCACCGGAATTTCCTTCCCGACAAAGGCTCAACCATCCCGGAAAATGGATGTCCTGATTCTCATTGCCATGCCGGGTGTCGAGATTCCGGAGCTTCTGCGCTCGCTCGACGAGGAGAGTGAGCATTCAAAACCGCTGATCGCGCTCGCGCAGCAGCAGGACGCAATCATCGCAGCACATTGCGGCGCGTGTTATCTGCTCGCCACTTCGGGATTGTTGGACGGCAAGCGCGCAACGATATCCTGGTGGCTGAAGAACGAGGCAAGCCGCCGGTTTCCGCAAGTGCGATGGGACGCTTCCCGCCTGCTCATTCGCCAGGACCGCCTTTACACATGTGGAGGCGGGTTTTCCGGACTCGAACTCGCCAGGGCTTTGCTGATCGATCTGGGCTTCGAGAAGGAAGAGCGGATCATTCGAAAACTTCTGGTTCTTCCTCCGCCGCGCAAATTCCAGAGTCCCTACGAATTTCCTCTCGACAAAATTTCGAACGACGCCAGCCCATTCGAGAACAAGCTGCGCGAGCTCTCGAAAGACAAGATGTCAGAAATCGATTTGAAATTTCTTGCAACCGAATTGGCAATGTCTTCGCGAACCCTGTCTCGCAGGTTTTTCGACGAGCTCCAGACAACGCCGGGAAAATGGATCCAGGAAAGGCGGCTGGAGTTGGCAAGGTCCATGCTTGAGGAAACGAAACTGAGCGTCTCAGAAATCTGCTATCGGGTGGGATATCAGGACGTCGCTTCGTTCAGCCGTCTTTTTTCCAAGACAACTGGAATGGCACCAGGCGAGTTTCGAAAGCAAGTCCGGTGACAAGTCGGCAGCGGAAGTGCTGCGGCTACGGGCAACCGCTGCGGAACTGCGGCGATTCATGAACCCCGGTGTGACTTCAGCCAATCCGGACGATTGCGTAGGGCGTCATGACAAGACGGTCTCGGCCCGACGCGTCGCGCTGAATCTGGCGTGACGTTCGTCCATCCCAGATATTCAGAAAACCCTGATCGGAACCGAGCCTGGAAACATCGACTGGAAGGTCGTCCGGAGTAAGGTTCGCCAGCCAGACGATGATCTTGCCTGTCTGGGAGTGGCCGGCCAGTGCCAGCACCCGCGTCTCATCGGTCGTTGTCGCCGCCACATGCGCATGGCCGGCCAGATCGCAAAGTCCTTTCACCGCGTGGAAAATCGGCCGGGGTGTACCTTCTTTGACAGGTTCGCCCGACGAGGCCAGCACGCCGAATGGTCCGGTGAAGCTGCAGAGCGTCAGCATTTCGAGCCCGGCCGGCGCAACGCGCGCCGCATAGCCGATCGTCCATGCGGCCCCGAACAGCCCGGCATGGCGAGGGTCGCGGTTGGCCATGGCAATGCGCTGACTGTCGGGATTAGCCTTGGTCGCGCCGCCATAAGGGTTCTGGCGCATGGCAATGGTCGACGGCCCGATCCGATAAGGTATTGTTCCGAAGATCGTTCGTACTGACGCCGCGATGAAAGGCAATGCCTCCAGCGATTGCATGACGCTGAGATCGTCGGAGGCGTGCACGATCGGGCAGGTGCAATGCGTGACGAAATCGAGCGGGTCGGCCGGCACACGCTTGCGATTGAGTTCGGTGAAATAGCTGAACATGCCGCCGCCGAGGCGGCTGTCGGGAAAGGAGCGCCGCGCCGCGGCGTAGACGTCTTCGAGCGGCGGGCATTGCGGCCATGCGCTGCCCGGCGGCGTCGACTGCCGGTCGACCGAGGGCGAGACGGCAATGGCCGAAAGCTTGAGCCCGGCCTGGCGCACCCTGTCGGCGACGCCTGAAAGCTCGGCGTCGAGATCGCCGTCGCCGGCAATGACACATTCGAGCGTTGTCCGGACCGGATAGGCGGCGGCGAGCCGGGCGTAGGATCGCAAGGCGTCGACCCCATGGCCACGCGTCGGGTCGTAGTGGAACATCAATTGCTGCGGACCAAGCTCGCACAGCATCGGTAGCTTGCCCAGCGCCGCCTCGACCTCATCCGGGTAGATGATCACGCCAACATCCGGCAGCGCCGGTCCGGCTTGGCCGAGCGTGACGCGAACTGGGTCCGCGATTGCCGCAGCGGCCGGCACTTTCCCGCGACCCTCTATCCGCAAACTAGTGGTCTGGCGGAAGGTCTTGCCGGCAGGCAGCACATAGGGCCATGGCAGCGCGAGCGGCCGGACATAGGTCTTGTAGGAGGCATCCGACCAGTTGCGCTGGTCCTCCATCTCGAAAATGTCGCCTTGCATCCGGCATTCGGCGGTGACGCCCGGCCGGATCTCATGGGTGATCGCCCGCAGATCCTTGAAAGGCTGCCAGGCATCGATCAGCTCTGGAAGCCGCGTCGCGACCACGCTGCCATCGGTATGCTCGACCGTGACCGGGCTGCCGGCCAGCCCGGCAATTGGATGCAGGATGCAGAAGCCGCAGCGATTGGTCTCGAAATCGTTGTCGGGAAGAGCGCTCACGTCGAAGATCAGCTGGCCATCGGCCGAGCCCTTGATGGTCGCACGGAAGTCGAGCCGGCTTCCCTCTGGTCCGAAGCAACCTGCCGAATAGCTGACGAAGAAAGCGTCATCGCCCTGGTCGATGATTAAATCGGTGAGCGCCGGCTCGTAGGTGCCCCAGTCGCGATCCCTGACGATGAAGGCGACGGCGCGCAGAACCTCGGTGCCGCCATGCCGGATGGTGCGCAGATTGCCGTTGACGAAGTCCGCCGTCAGCGCGCCGGCGCGCAGCCTGACCGGTTCGGCTTCAACGGCACGTGTGCCGTAGAGGAGGAAGGCGTCGGCTGTCATTTCAGCAAGGCGTCGAGTTGCACCGGCTCCCGGCTTGCGGCGCCAGCGTACGCAGCCTCGACCAGCGCTAATGTCTTGAGGTTGTCCGCGCCCGAGGTCGCGGGCTCGGTTCCCTTGGTCAGGCAGTCGACCCAATGCTTTTGAATGGCGACGACGCTTTCCTGGATGTTGTGCCACGGCCGTGATGCCCAGGCCAGCAGCGGTGGCGAGACGTCGCTCACAGCTGTCCCGCTCCTGCCGGTGACGGTGAGCCGGTAGCCCTGCGCCAGCCGGATCGTGCCGTCGCTGCCGTCGATCTCGATCAGCGTCTCCGGAAACGGCTCGGTAGCGAGCTTGCTCGCGTAGCTGCAGTCGACCACGGAAGTGGCGCCGCCCGTGTGGTCCATCAGCATCGTCGCAACGTCCTCGCCGGCAATGCCGGGATTGATGCGCGCCGTTCGCGCAGTGACGGTCGAGACGTCGCCCAGCAGGAAGCGGGCGATGTCGAGGATGTGGATACCCAGATCCTCGATGATGAAGCGCTTTCCCGTCGCCAGATAAGGCTGGCCGGAAAACACGTCATAGGCAGAGCGGAACGAGATCCGTCCGAAAAAGGGGGTGCCGATTTCGCCGCTGTCGAGCACGGTACGCACCGCCTGGATCGGAGACTGCCAGCGAAAATTCTCATGCACCATCAGCGGCACGCCGGCGTCAGCACAGGCCTTTACCATCGCCTTGGCGTCGGCAAGCGTCGGCGCAAACGGTTTTTGGCAGATTGCCGGAACGCCGTGCTGCGCCGCCATCTCCACGAGCATTCTGTGGCTTGGTGCCGTGGTGGCGATGTCGACGAAATCCAGCCTTTCGCCGGCAAACAGCGCTGCCGCGTCGGTATAGCGCCGTGCGACCCCGAACTGGTCGCCAATGATCCGTAGCCGGTCCGGATCGCGGTCGCAGATGGCGGTGATCGAGGCGCCCTCTATATCGCGCCAGGCATGCATCTGGTTGATGGCAAAGAAGCCGCAGCCGATCAGCGCTCCACGCAGTTCCGCCATGTCAGCCGGCCTTTGCCATCTGCATCAGCGTGACACGGCTCTGCAGCCGGCGCTGTGCCTGGTCGACGACGACGGCGACGATGATGACGAGGCCCTTGATCACCATCTGCCAGAACGAACTCACTCCCATCATCACCAGCCCGTCCGAAAGGATGCCGATTACGAAGGCGCCGACAATGGTGCCGCCGATCGTGCCGCGACCGCCCGACATCGAGGTGCCGCCGAGCACCGCCGCGGCAATGGCGTTGAGCTCGAAGCTCTCTCCGGTCGCCGGATGCGACGCCATCAGCTCCGACGAGATGATCAGCCGACGATCGCCGCGCAGAAGCCGGAGAACATGTAGACGAACATCTTCACCATATTGACGCGGACGCCCGAAATCCGCGCCGCCCGTTCATTGCCACCAACCGCGAAGATGTGGCGGCCGAGCGGGGTGTATTTGGCGAGATAGGCCGCCCCTAGCGCAACGACGAGCAAAATCCAGAGCGCGACCGGCAGGCCGAGCAACCGGCCGGCGCCGAGAAAGCCGAATCCGGTGGTGCCGAGCTCCGGCTTGCCGACGAGATTGGGGAAAGTACGGCCGTCGGACGACAGCAGCGCCAGGCCGCGCGCGACATAGAGCACGCCGAGCGTGGCGATGAACGGCGCAACGTTGAGCCTGGTGATCAGCAAGCCGTTGACGGCGCCGATCAATATGCCGACGGCAAGCGTGATCAGCGCGATCTCGAAGACGTTGAAATAGATGGTATAGCCGACCTGCAGGTCGATGCCGTTGAGCACGAGATAGCCGGCCACCATGCCGCACAGGCCGACGATCGAGCCGACCGACAGGTCGATGCCGCCGGTGATGATGACGAAGGTCATGCCCATTGCGAGGAATGCGTTCAGCGCCACATGCTTCGACATCAGGATAAGATTGGCGGCCGATAGGAAATTGGGGGCGGCTATCGAGAAGAATAACAGCACGGCGATCAGCGCGATGAACGTCCTCGCCTTCATCAGCGTCAGCAGGACCGAGCCGCCCGACATGGAGTTGACCGCCGCCTTGGCTGGGATGTCAGTCATGCGTCTTGCTCTCCGTGCGGGACCGGTCCGTGGCCGAAGGCGGAGGCAGCGACGAGTGCGGCCTCCGTCGCCTCGGCGCGGTCGAACATGCCGGTCAGTTTTCCATTGCTCATCACCGCGATGCGGTCGGACAACGCCATCACTTCGTCGAGATCGGAGGTGGCAAACAGAATCCCCAGGCCGTCGCGCGACAGCTTGCGCATGGTGCGGAACACGTCGGCCTTGGCGCCGACGTCGATGCCGCGGCTGGGCTCGTCCATCAACAGCACCTTCGGCCCGGTGAGCAGCGCCTTGCCGATCACCACCTTCTGCTGGTTGCCGCCTGACAGCGACGAGGCTTCCTGCGCCGGATCGGCGACCTTGATCGCCAGTTCGCGCACCGTCTGGGTCACCGCCTGTCGTTCGGCGGCACCACGAATGTGGAACAGGCGCACGAACCGCGACAGGCTGGCCAGCGTCAGATTGCTGGCGACGGAGAGGATCGACACCAGCCCTTCGCGCTGGCGGTCTTCGGGGATCAGCGCCAGGCCGCGCCGGATGCGCCGCGTCGTGTCGCGCTCGTGCACTTTTTTGCCGGCAATGAATATCGTGCCCGTCGAATGGCCGTGGCGGCCCATGATGCAGTCGAACAGCTCGCTGCGTCCGGCGCCCATCAGGCCATAGATGCCGAGAATTTCGCCGGCGCGCAGCGACAGCGAGACGTGATCGACCGCAAGCCCGCCGGTGACGCGCGGCAGGCAGATGTCCTCGGCGCGGAATATTTCCTCGCCCGGCACATGGCCGTCGGCCTTGGCGAAGTCCTTGGCATCCGAGCCGATCATCTGCCGCACGATCCACTGGGTGTCGACGTCTTTCATCTCCGCCTGGCCGGTGATGCGGCCGTCGCGCAGCACCGTGATGGTGTCGCCGATGCGGATCAGTTCCTCGAGCCGGTGCGAGATGTAGACGATTGCCACGCCGCGTGCCTTGAGGTCGGCAATCACCTTGAACAGTATCTCGACTTCCGCCGCGCTGAGCGCCGAGGTCGGTTCATCCATGATCAGGATGCGCGCATCGAGCGAAACCGCCTTGGCGATCTCGACCAACTGCTGCTGGCCGATGCGCAGATCCTCGACCAGCATGTCGGGCCGGATGCCGGCTTCCAGGCGTTCAAGGAACTCCGCCGCGCGGCGCTCCTGCTCCTTGCGGTCGATCTTGCGGAAGCGGTTGGTGATCTCGCGGGTGGCGAAAATATTTTCGGCGACAGTCAGATTGCCGAACAGATTCAGCTCCTGGAAAACCATGCCGATGCCGCGGCTCACGGCATCACCGGAAGACGAGAATGAAACCTCCTCGCCGTCCAGCAGGATGCGCCCGAGCGTCGGTTGCTCGACGCCGGCGATGATCTTCATCAGCGTCGATTTGCCGGCTCCGTTTTCGCCGACCAGCACGTTGACCGCGCCTTTGCGCACCTCGAAATTCGCCCGCTTGACCGCGACGGTGCCGGAATAGACTTTCGAGACGTCCTCCAGCTTCAGGATGACATCTTGATCGCCGCTCATGACTTCGGCCCGATCTTTGCCTCCGCCGGCGTCACCAGCGGCAGGTCCTGGCCACTGCCCGGCGTATAGGCGCCAAGTACCTCGACGCTGCGGCCCTCGAGTGCCTCGCGCGGCAGCTTGGAAAGCACGGTCTTGTCGGCATAGGCGTTGAAAGCCTTGCCGAACTGGGCGAAGTCGATCTGGTTGGTGAAATCGTTGAACTGGATGAAGTCGAGGCTGTCGCGCAGCGCGGTTCCGCGCATTGCGGGTCCGATCTGCACCCGCGCGTCCGCCTTGCCGTCGCCGTCGGCATCGACGTCCATCGTCGCCGCGCGTGACTGTGTGTTGGCTGCCACGACCTTGCCCTCGAGCCGAACGGCGAAGGTCCATGGCGAATTCGCCTGCTTCTTCGGGTTGCCGTATTTGGCGCCGGCAGCGGCGGGATCGGTCTTGGCCAAGGTGTGAACCTCGGCAAACGGCCCGGCCTTCTGCTGCAGATAGGGTATGACTTTCGCCGCCCAGATGTCCTCGACCATCTTGTCGGGATCGAATGCGGAGCCAGTGCCGCCGTTTTCCGCCGACGGCGTCGGCAGGATCTTGCAGGCGGTCAGGCTGCCTATTGCTGCGAGGAACAACGCGACAAGGATCGGCCGGGTCAGCGTGTTGAACATGTCGGCTCGTTCGGCATGGCGGTCAGGAGCACCCAGAGAAATGGAGGCAAGGGCGAAATGGAAGCAAGGGACGAACCGGAGGCTCGTCCCTTGCTGCTTGATGTTACGCCGGCTCAGTTGGTGAGCGCGAACGTCTCCAGCTTGGCGGCATTGTCGCCATTGACCAGGACGCAGTCCATCAGCTGCTTTTCCTCAGCCGGGGACTTCTTGTTCTTGATGAAGTCGTTGGCCTGCTCGACCGCCATCTGCGCCTGCGCGAAGGCCGGCTGCAGGACTGTCGCCTTGATGCCGCCGGAGGTGATCGAGTCGCGCACGTCGTTCGACCCGTCGAAGCCGACGACGATGACGTCCTTGCGGCCGGCAGCGGCAAGTGCCGCATGAGCGCCCATCGCCATCGTGTCGTTGCCGGAGATCACGCCCTTGATATCGGGATTGGCCTGGAGGATCGATTCCATCTTTGAATAGGCCTCGGTCTGGCTCCAATTGGCCGACTGCTGCGCCACCATCTTCAGGTCCGGATAGTCGTCGATGACGTCGTGGTAACCCTTGGAGCGGATGCCGGCATTGGTGTCGGATTCCTTGCCGACGAGCTCGACGAAATTACCCTTCTCGCCCATCAGCTTGACGAATTCCTGCGCGCCGAGCTGGGCGCCCTGATAATTGTTGGAGACGATCTGCGCGACGGCAACGCCGGTGGCATTGATCTCGCGATCGATCAGGAAGGAAGGAACGCCTGCGTCCTTGGCCTTCTGCACCGCGGCGACGGTGGCGTCGGCGCCGGCATTGTCGAGGATGATCGCCTTGGCGCCGCGGCCAATCGCCGTGTCGATCAATTCGGACTGCTTGTTGGCGTCGTCGTCATGGACGAGCACCAACGCCTCGTAGCCGAGTTCCTTGGCCTTCGCCTCCGCGCCGACAGCTTCCGCCTTGAAGAACGGATTGTCATGCGAGGGCGTGATGATGGCGATCAAATCCGCCGCATAGGCGGGTGCGGCGGTGCCAAGCGCCAGCATGCCGGCAAAAGCCGCAAGCGTCATTCTGCGTGTCAGTTTCATGTATTCCTCCCGTTGAAAATCCGTGCCTTGTCCCAAGGCTATATGCATTCGATTTCGTTAGCCGGCCGTAGGCGGCGGGTCGCGTCAGATTCACAAGCCCTTGGCCGGCTTCACAGCGACGGATCGCTCCCCCTATCCTCCACTCATCCAGCGCCTGATCCTGCTGCGAAGCTTGACGTCCGATCCATCGAACAGCTAAGCCAACTGGTATAATGAGTCAATGACAATTTCAGGTGACATGTTCCGAAGAACGCGTCGCTGCCCTCAAGTGATGCGCTGAATGCTCGCGGCAATCTCCTCCGGCTCGAACACCCGCTTCCAGTCGTCGCGCATCAGCACCGGCTTGCCGAACTCTATCGCCTTGTTGCAGGCGTCGGAGAACACGCCTTTGGTCTCGCCGAAGATGACGGCGCCAAGCACGTTCATATGCCCAAGCAGGAAATCGAGCGCCGCCTGCTTGTCGACCCCGCGCGCCACCACCTCGTCGACGGCCTCTTTCATGATGACGAGCAGCGAGGCGCACACCGTTTCAGAAAGGCCGGGCTCGAGAAGCGCCATCTGATCGACGGTGACGCGATGCGAGCGCATGACCGGCGCCCAGATGATCTTGGCGATCGCCTCACCCTTGGCGAAATCCTCCTCCGGTCCCTGCATCAAGGCGCTGACCATGTGCTGCTTGGCCTTGACGCCGCCGAAATAATCCTTCTTAGCCGCCATGTCGGTCTCGTCGTTGAAGATCGGCGGATGGCACGGGTGGGTGACGAAATAGGTCAGGTCCGGCCGCTTCGGCAAATGCCCGGCGAAAGGTGCCGCGGCGTCGAGCACGACGACCATCGTGCCTGATGCAAGCTTGCTCTCGATACTCGCCGCGACCTTGCCGATGTGCGTGTCCGGCACCGCCAGGATCACCACATCGGCTCCATCAAGCGCCTCATCGGCGCTGACGGCATCGATGCCGAGGCCCGACTTAAGCCGCTCGCGGCCGGCGTCGCTGACCTCGACATGGCGTATCGTATAGGGAGATCCGCGAAAATTGGTCGACAGACGGTAACCCATTTTGCCGCCCGCACCAAACAGCGCAATCGTTGTCATGTGTCCGTTACTCCTGAATTCCAACGACGGCCCTGCCGATCGTCATCCCATTGACTTGTATGCACATTGCCGCCGGTCGGCGGATTAGAGAACGCAGGGGAGCCGCCGCTCAAATGACGATGCCATGGACGGTGTCTCGGGCCCCCGGATGTCCAGCACAGCGCAGCTACGCGGAGCATGCTATCTTAGGTACACATTATACCAGCATACCAAATTGGCAAGCGGCCATGGCACGGCTCTGACCACTTGTTTGGCCGTCGTTTACCTCCTGTTCAACGGCAAGGAGCGATCATCGCGCTGAACCGCCGATCGGCGGAATGATTCGCAGCCGACAAAGGCCCATGCTCGAAACTTCACTCTACAGCCCGGTCAAGACCTTCCTGGAAGGCCTGGGATTTATGGTCAAGGGCGAGATCGGCGGCTGCGATCTGCTGGCGCTGAGTGCCGACTCTCCGCCGATCGTCGTCATCTGCGAGCTGAAGCTGAAGTTCAACCTCGAACTGGTGCTCCAGGGCGTCGACCGTATGGCGGCGAGCGACGAGGTCTGGCTAGCGGCATGCATGTCGGCCCGTGGCAAGGGCCGTGAGAGCGATGTGAGATACCGCAATCTCTGCCGTCGGCTCGGCTTTGGCCTGCTTGGCGTGCGACCGAACGGCGAGGTTCAGGTGCTGCTCAGCCCGACGGCATTGGCTCCGCGTCGGAATCCCCGGCGCCGCTCGAAGCTAATTGACGAACATCGGCGTCGGCAGGGAGATCCTGTCGCCGGCGGCGGCTCGCGTGCGCCGATCATGACCGCCTATCGCCAGCAGGCACTGGCATGCGCCGCAGCCCTCGCCGATGGCCCAAAGCGGCCGCGTGACTTGAAGCCCAACCTGCCGAACGCGCCCAAGATTCTGCTGCACAATGTGTATCGCTGGTTCGCACGCACCGATCGCGGGATCTACGAACTGACCGCTCAGGGCCATGAGGCGTTGCAGCGCTGGCCGCAGCCCGATCGCAGCCACACCGCTGCCTGAAACAGGCAACGCCGGATTTCGCGCCCTGCTTTCCGCGACAATCACGGCTTCCGCCAAGACATCACCTCGCTCACGGAACCATATTTCGACACGATGGTTTTGTCGTCACCGAATTGATCGTCCGCTAAGCAAACGGAAGGAATGGCCATGCGCCTATCGACGACAATTGCCACACTTTCGGCACTGGCCCTTGCCTCGCCGGTCTATGCGCAATCCGTGGGACCAGAGCTTGCCCCTGTCCCGCCGACGGCCCCGCAAACCCTGCCAGAGCAAGCCACGCCCGAAGGGACCACTCCCGACCAGGCTACACCTGACCAAGCCTTCTCCGCCCAGAATTTCACCGCAGTGGCAATCGTGGCGATGGAGGATCTGCCTCCTGACATCAAGGCACAGGCGGAGGCCGTCGTCACCCAGACCAGCGCCGAGGATTTGCGCATCCTGCAAAGTTCGATCGACGCATCGCCGCAGGCGGCATCGGCGCTGGCGGCGAACGGGCTTAATTCCACGCAGGTCGTCGCAGCCAATATCGACGGCGACGGCACGCTGACGCTGATCATCCAGACGACGACGTGAGCGGCTGAAAGCGGACAAGCCGGCTCCGGCACGGAACCAAAGCCCGCTTGATCGCGGAGGACTGTCATGGCCGAGGCTGCAGTTCGCAACTTCACCATCAATTTCGGGCCACAACATCCCTCCGCTCACGGCGTCCTGCGGCTGGTGCTCGAACTCGACGGCGAGATCGTGGAACGCGCCGATCCCCATATCGGCCTGCTGCATCGCGGCACCGAAAAGCTCATCGAGTACAAGAACTACCTGCAGGCCTTGCCCTATTTCGACCGGCTCGACTACGTCGCGCCGATGAACCAGGAGCATGCATTCTGTCTCGCCGCCGAGAAGCTCCTCGAAATATCGGTTCCGAAACGCGGACAGCTCATCCGCGTGCTTTTCTGCGAAATAGGCCGGCTGTTATCGCACCTCCTCAACGTCACCACGCAAGCCATGGACATCGGCGCGCTGACGCCGCCGCTCTGGGGTTTCGCCGAGCGCGAGAAGCTGATGGTCTTTTATGAGCGCGCGTCCGGCGCCCGCATGCACGCGAATTATTTCAGGGTCGGCGGCGTGCATCAGGATCTGCCGCCGGAACTCCTAGACGACATCTGGAAGTTCTGTGATCCGTTCCTCAAGGTCTGCGACAATCTCGAAGAGCTGTTGACCGAGAACCGCATCTTCAAGCAGCGCAATGTCGATGTCGGGGTGATCGGCCTCGATGATGCCTGGGCCTGGGGCTTTTCCGGCGTGATGGTGCGCGGATCGGGCGCGTCCTGGGACCTGCGCAAGGCGCAGCCATACGAATGCTATTCGGAGATGGATTTCGATATCCCAGTCGGCAAGCATGGCGACTGCTACGACCGCTATCTCGTCCGCATGGAGGAAATGCGCCAGTCGGTCCGGATCATGCGGCAATGTCTGGAAAAGTTGCGCTCACCAGAAGGCCAGGGACCGGTCGCGATTCCGAGCCACAAGATCACGCCGCCGCCGCGTGCCACGATGAAGCGCTCGATGGAAGCGACAATCCACCACTTCAAACTTTATACCGAAGGCATTCGCGTGCCGAGCGGTGAAGTCTATGCCGCCGTCGAGGCGCCGAAGGGTGAATTCGGCGTCTACCTCGTGTCGGACGGGGGCAACGTTCCCTACCGATGCAAGATCCGCGCACCTTCCTTCGCCCACCTGCAAGCGATGGATTTCCTGTCCCGAGGCCATATGATCGCCGATGTTGCCGCGATCATCGGCTCGCTCGACATCGTGTTCGGAGAAATCGATCGCTAGTTTAGCCAGGTCGCAGGATCTTCCCCGATCGCAGGATCATTCGTCGTTAGTAGCCGCGCAGGCAGGCCTGGACGGCGCTCGACCGCCGGTCAGACGAAGGCTCTCACCTGTGGCGGGCCAGCTCAAATTCTCACATCAAAGACGGACGCATGGCCGCGACAAGGCGCAGCCAAGCGTCGAGGAGTTTCACAATCTGCGCGGCCCGACGGCGCACGAGCCCTTCCAAGTTCGGAAGCGCTCTCCACGGCGCGGAAAGAACGCGTGTTCCGCCGTTCCTCGTACCGCCTCAATGCACGATCAAGCCCTTCATCCAGGCAACAAATCTGTTGCCGCGAACTATCCCGCGCACCCTGGCAGCGGCCCATCTCGCTTGCATCGTAGCGCCGACATGGCAATGGCAGACGATTTGGTGCAACTGCCGGTCGCTCAGTTCGAAGAAGCGCTTTGCCTCACCATAGGTATCATCGCTGAGGCCCATGGCACGCAGAACCGGATCCTCGAAGGCGACAGTGAGCGGCGTCCCAGCGCCACGCGATCTGTCGCGCGCTTCCCTGTTCATATATTCGGTGCCTGGAAGCGCCCCAAGGCATCGCGTCGGGTTTTGTTCGAGAAGTTCCGCCCAACGTTCAATCCGCTGGGTTCGAGTCATCGCCGGATACGCCGCGAAGGACTCAACTTCCGCGACGGCCTGCAGTTGGTCGAGTGTTTGATGTTTCATGGTCGGCTCCTGTCGACAGGTGAATTCGCCCACGCCTATATGAGCAATTATCGCGCCATGGAGCGCTGACAAGGCCGGACCGCCGCAACATGAGGCGTACGGATCACCTGCCCGGTGAAGCGGCGCTCGAATTCCGACGCGCCCCCGCCTGTGTTCGATGTCGACCCGTTAACCGAACCCGTTTCCGGACAGGAACTTTTGCGGAAGCTTGCCGTTTGGCTTTGCGTCCGCTTCGGCGGCTGCAATATCAATCTTGAAAGCAATTCCGTTGGACACGAAGCCTCAACGCGTCGAGCAAGACGTCGAGCCTGTAAATGAAACCCGGGAGCAACCGGCCCCGGTTCGAGAATCTCGTGAGCGATCGGCAGAGCCCCGGCAGGAAAAACCCGACGGGAATGCCTCGCAACGAAAGGCCGGTCTGCTCGGCTTTCTCAGGCGCCATCCCTATGCGGCCGCAGCCATCGCGCTTGCGCTGTTGCTCGTCGTGGCAGGCATCGCGATCTGGTGGCTGAACGCTCGCCAGTACGAATCGACCGACGACGCCTTCATAGATGCGCGCATAGTGACGATCGGTGCGCAAATAGCCGGCCGCATTACCGAGCTGGCGGTTACCGACAATCAGCACGTACAGGCGGGCGATGTCCTCCTGCGTATCGACGACAGCGACTATCAGGCAAACCTGAAGCAGGCCGACGCCGGCGTCGCCGCGGCCGAGGCCGAAATCGTCAATGTCGCCGCGCAGATCGAGGCTCAAAAAGCAAAGGTAAACGCTGCCCAGAGGCAGGTTGCACAGGCCAAGGCAGCGCTGGATTTCGCCAAGGCCGAGGATCAACGCAATCGCGAACTCCTGGCCAGGGGCACGGCAACGCAGCAGCAGGCGCAGCAGGCGGCATCGACGTTGCGTCAGGACCAGGCTGCGCTGGACAGCGCCGAGGCCAATGTCGCCTCGGCAAAAAGCCAGGTTTCGGTCTTGCAGGCACAGGCCAGGAGTGCCGAGGCGCAGCTCGAGCAGGCCAAGGCCAGCCAGGAGCAAGCCCGCACGACGCTGTCACGCACGACTATCACAGCACCCGCAGCCGGGCGGGCAACGAGCATTTCTGCGGCTAACGGCACCTACGCCCAACCTGGCCAGGTATTGATGATGTTCGTTCCCGACGAGGTCTGGGTGAAGGCCAATTTCAAGGAGACGCA
The DNA here is from genome assembly GCF_040320195.1 of Mesorhizobium sp. M0768. Taxonomy (NCBI): domain Bacteria; kingdom Pseudomonadati; phylum Pseudomonadota; class Alphaproteobacteria; order Hyphomicrobiales; family Phyllobacteriaceae; genus Mesorhizobium; species Mesorhizobium sp. M0768. Next base: position 136,679 of record NZ_JAMYPD010000003.1, read on the forward strand.
GCTCGATCTGATGCGGCAGGGACAGCCGGTCGACATCGATATCGACGCCTACCCGGACAAGTCCTTCCATGGTCGCGTCGACAGTATTCAGGCCGGCAGCGGCACCGCCTTCAGCCTCCTGCCGGCCGAAAATGCCACCGGCAATTACGTCAAGGTGGTGCAGCGCGTGCCGGTCAAGATCGTCTTCGACAAGCCGCCGGATGTGCTTCTCGGGCCAGGCCTGTCGGTGGTGCCGACGGTCAAGGTGCGATGAGCGGCGAAACCGCCAGAAATCAGGGTGAAAGCCGATCCGCCGCCGGGACGCACAATCCCTGGCTTATCGCCGTCGTCGTCTCCATCGCCACTTTCATGCTGGTGCTCGACACCTCGATCGCCAATGTCGCCCTGCGCAACATCGCCGGCAGCCTGGCGGCCGGAATGGACGAAAGCACCTGGGTGATTACCACCTATCTCGTTGCCAACTCGGTGATCATCCCGGTCAGCGGCTGGCTGGCAAGCGTCATCGGCCGCAAGCGCTACTACATGCTCTGCGTTGCGACCTTTACCGTCGCGTCGCTGCTGTGCGGACTGGCGCCCAACCTGGAACTGCTCATCCTGTTCAGGGTCCTTCAGGGACTCGGCGGCGGCGGCATGGCGCCAAGCGAGCAATCGATCCTTGCCGATACCTTTCCGCCAGAAAAGCGCTCGCAGGCCTTCGCGCTTTACGGCATTGCCGTCATCGTCGCACCGACGGTCGGGCCGACGATCGGCGGCTGGCTGACCGACCATTTCTCCTGGCACTGGATCTTCTTCATCAACGTGCCGTTCGGCATCCTGTCGCTGGCCCTGGTGCAATGGCTGTTGGTCGAACCGGACGTACTCGAACGCGAACGCAAGGAACGGCTGAAAGGCGGCCTGAAGATCGACGGGATCGGGTTCGTCCTGGTAGCGACGGTATTGGGGTGCCTGGAGATTTTTCTCGACCGGGGCCAGCGCTACGATTGGTTCGCCTCGGATTTCATCACCACTTTCGCAGTGATTTCCGCGATCGCGTTCCTGCTGCTTATCCCATGGGAACTCAGTCGCGGCGATCCGGTCGTCGACATGCGTCTGTTGTTCACGCGCCAGTTCGGCACAGCCTTCCTGGTCATGATGGCGGTCGGTGCTATCCTGTTCAGCACCACCCAGATCGTGCCGCAGCTGCAGCAGACGACATTTGCCTACACCGCGACGCTCTCGGGCCTTTCGATGATGCCGGGCGGCATCGCCATGTTGATCTTGATGCCGGTGTCCGGATTTGTAGGCAGCATCGTGCAGCCCAAATATCTGATCATGATGGGCATGTCGGTGGTCGCAGTGGCCCTTTGGCATATGACCTCGCTTACTCCGGACGCCAGCTTCCGCTTCTTTGCCTTTGCCCGTGTTTTCCTGATGGTCGGGCTGCCGTTCCTGTTCATTCCCATCTCGACCGCGGCCTATGTCGGCCTGCCCCCGCAGAAGACCAACCAGGCATCTGCGCTGATCAACGTTGCACGCAATATCGGCGGCAGCATCGGCGTCTCGCTGTCCAACACCGTCATTGCGCAAAGCTCCCAGATCCATCAAACGAATCTGGTCGGCCACACCGTGCAGTCGTCGCCCGCCTATCAGCAGGCGCTTCGGCAGGCGACCGAGCATTTCGTCGCCCAGGGTTCGCCAATGGTCGAGGCGAAGCAGCAGGCGATCGCCTGGCTTGGTCAGTTGATCGCTCGCCAGGCCACGCTGCTCGCCTATGTCGATGTCTTCCGCTACTGCGCGGTGGCAACCGCCCTGCTCGTTCCGCTGGCGCTGCTGCTGCGGTCAAGCAAGTCAGGCGGCAGCCAGCCGAATCCGGAGATGGGCTGACCCGCAGGCGCGACGGTGTAGTTCCAAAAACGGGCAAGCCGGGAACCAGCCGACCCGTTGCGTTGTTCTGCGCCAAGAGGAGATGATTACGATGGCCACTATTCCCACACCCGAGCCAACACCGACCCCGGTGCCACCGCCTCCCATCCCCGATCCCAAGCCCGTGCGTGAGCCGGACCCCGACAGGCTCCCCGACGAGGATCCCGTTCCCAACCCGGATGAAAACGACATTCCACCGAAGCGGATGGCTGTTAACCGGCAATTGCCATGATCGTTCTGCAGCGTGCACGGGCGATTGCTTGCGCCAGTGGCGCTGCCTGTCAGATTTCGAGCATGGCGTAGGGGCGGCCAGTCGGCTTGGCGACATGCATGGCAACGTTATAGACCGACGCCCCGCCCGGCGTACGGCCCTCGTAGGCGCCGCGATGCGCATGACCATGCACCACCGCACTGACCTGGAACCGGTCTATCGTTTCGGCCAGGCGTGACGAACCGAGAAACGGGAAGATCTCCAGCGGCTCGCCTTCGACCGTCTCGACGACAGGCGCGTAGTGAAGAACGACAAGCGTGCGTTTGGCGCGGACCTGCCGCATCGCGTTTTCAAGCCGCATCGCTTCGTTCACGCTTTCCGCCACCATCGACTTGATGGCCGGTTCGCCGAAGGAGCCGAGCATGCGCGATCCAAAACCGCCAACGAAACCCTTGACCCCGACGAACCCGACCTCGTGAATCTCCGTCGCCTCGCCATCGAGCAGATGAACGCCCGCCTGGCGCAGAATGTCGGTGACCTGCTCGACGGCGCCTGACTCATAGTCGTGGTTGCCAAGTACGGCGACGACCGGGATCGTGCAGGCACGCAGTTCCTCGGCAAGGAATTCGGCCTCCCGAGGCTTGCCGAGATTGGTAAGGTCGCCGGTCAGCACGAGAACCTGGGCTTCGCGCGACATCTCGCCGAAAAGATCGCGGTACGACGCCTGGTCCTCCTTGCCGACATGCAGATCGCCGATGGCGGCGATCTTGAGTGTGCCGCCGTTTTCCGCCTTTGCCGAAGCAGGTTTGAGTTCGTCAGCCATCGCTATATTCTCCTTCACCGCCGACGTCGGCAAAGCCCCATTCCTTGACGTCGATCTCATAGTCGGTTCGTGAAAGCATGCGCCCGCGGCAGATCCGCATCCGGGAAGGCGGCAGTTCGCGCTGTTTGGCCAGCCGGTCGAGCAATTCGTCGAGCAGCCACGCCGGCACACGGTCTCGCTCCGTCGGATAGATCCATCGGAAGTTCAAAAGATGCATCAGCAAGACTTCCCAATGGACTTCCATGTAGGAAAGCAGCCTTTGCCAATCGATCTGGTCGTGCGCCTTGAGGATGGTGTGCGCGACGTCGGCGCCATCGTGGCGGCGGCGGTCCTGGATGAAGCTTTTGGACCAGATAAGCTCGGTTGGGCCGATGATCCGCACCTGGCTGCCCAGCAATTCGCCCTGACGGGCGTGCTCCAGCCACAGGTCGTCGACGGGCATTGTGCCGTTCATCGAGGCGAAAATGACGTCGAAAAAATGCGTGCCCTTGAACACTTTGCCGAGCCACCGGTCGTCCTCGACCACGACAGCGTAACCGATCCGCTTGAAATGGGCGAGGATGCGCGGGCAGTCGCCGGCCTTGCAGAAAATATCGAGATCCTTGGTCAGGCGGGTGATCCCGGTATAGGCGCTTACGGCATAGGTGCCGGCGACGAGAAAGGGGATGCCGGTCGTAACAAGCTCGCGGATCGCCTCGATATAAAAGACCTCCGCTTCGGCATTGCGAGGCGTCGGGGCGGCTTTTGGATCGACCGACGGAACGGATGCCGGGATGGCGCTTTCCGGTGGGGGATTAATGATCATGGCAATGGCTCCTGGCCCGGCAGACCAGCAGCCGCCTGTATCTAATAGCCAAGCACGCCCGATGGTTCCCGCCGTTACGCGGTACTGCCGCTCCCGCCGCTGCATCAGGCGAACACATCGCCGTCGCAGGCCTTCGAAGCGGTCATGGCTGTCGCCGTCGCGGCAGTGATGAAAAGACATGCGACCGGTTATTTTGGCGTCAGGATCGCAGTGCAATCAGCCTCAAGCCCGTCGAGGCGGAGTAGGCCCGCTATCATCCTCAGGTCCGGAAAGGATTGGCTTCAACATGGTTCCGGAGCTGTCGGAGGCGCTGCGCACCCGGCGCAACAGCCCTTTCAGCGCCCGTAGCCAAACCGACTCTGTTTTCCGGAACGCTGCAGGCGGCGTGGCGAAAAGGCCATTCTCCATTTTGTAGTTCCTCACAGTCTCAGTCCAAATCAGCGTTCTTCAACGAGCAAAGCTTGTGTTGGTTCCGCGTCGCCATCGGCGGGAGCACGGGCTGGACGGGGCGGGGCCATCATTGGCGGGTTCGAGCAGGCTGGCCTTCTGCAGCGAGATCAGCGCCTCGCGAGATCAGCCTCGGCGATCAAGTGGCGGAATTCAGCCACCAGCCGGCGGGATTCGGCTCGTATCCTGATGCGCCGGCTCTGGACACGACCCGCGAAGGCTGAAATTGTGATCGTATTTCCAGTTGCAAATTTGGTTGGGCTCGGCGGGGATGGCGCTGGTTTCTGAAGACATTGCCCGCCATCCGGCGCTGCGTCGCCATGTCCAGGCTCAGTCGCGGACGCTTCTCCAGACCTATGAAGCGAACCCGCGGCTGGCCTCCGTATTCGCCACCCAACAACGTTGGCTGATGGCCCATATCGGCCTTGCCTTGTATTTCAATCGAGAGCCGGACGATCATCGCAAGGGACTTACGTCCGCACGGTTCATGGACGACATCTGCCGGCATTCGGTGGCCAGCCGCAACACCGCCGACGCCTTCCTGAAGGAGATGCTGCATTACGGCTTCATCCGGCATCTGCCGATCAAATATGGGCGCATCCGCCCCTTTGAGCCGACCGCGGGCACTCTGGAGACGGTTGCCGGCTGGGTCATGGCTCATCTCAGAACGCTGGACAGCCTGGACAGCGGATTTCGACTGGCTGCATTCGTCGCACAACCGGACATGCTCGCCAAACTGCAGCCGCTGGTGGCCGACGGCCTGCTTTCGTCGCATGCCGTGCGGGAGCCGAGACAGACCTTTTCCTTATTCACCTGGCTCGACAATGGCGGCATCGTCATGGATTGGCTGATGTCCGGCGTCGACCCCGATCATGCCGACCTGGGCCGAATCCCGACCGGTGTCGTCTCAATCGGAGATTTCGCGAACTGGCTCAAGCTTTCCCGGACCCACCTGTCACGCAAATTGGGCGATGCCGAAGAACTCGGCAGCGTCGGCTGGTTGGGCCAGCGCGGTCACTCGGTCACGTGGGTGTCGAGCGAGTTCTATCAGGAATACATGACCGCCCAGGCGGTCAAGCTCGCCATCATCGATGCAGCCTTCGATAACTGTGTTGTAACTTCGCAAGCCAGCTGAACCGCGAGCCGACCGCCGTCGTGGCAGCCTTGGCGCCGCCGCGACGGAGGTCCGGCATGTCAATCGATGTCGAACGACACGCCCTGCGCAAGCGGCAGCGCCTTGGAATAATTCACCGTATTGGTGGCGCGCCGCATATAGGCCTTCCAGGCATCGGAGCCGCTCTCGCGGCCGCCGCCGGTTTCCTTCTCGCCACCGAAGGCACCGCCGATCTCGGCCCCTGACGTGCCTATATTGACGTTGGCGATACCGCAGTCCGATCCGTCGACGCTAAGAAAGCGCTCGGATTCCTGCAGGTCGCGGGTAAAGATCGAGGATGACAGCCCCGCTCCCACCGCATTGTGTTCTTCTAGCGCGGTGTCGAAGTCCGAATATTTCATCACATAGAGGATGGGCGCGAAGGTTTCCTCTGTCACCGGCGAAACCTGCCGCGGCATTTCGACCAGCGCCGGACGCACATAGTAGGCGTCGGGGTGACCGTTCTCGACCCGCATTCCGCCGGTTATCTTACCCCCATGCGAAGCCGCCTCCTCCAGCGCCTTCTGCATATTCTCGTAGGCAGCCTTGTCGATCAGCGGGCCAACCAGAGCGCTTGTCTCCAGCGGATTGCCGACCGAGACGCTCTCATAAGCCTTCTTCAGGCGCGGAACGAGCTGGTCATAGACGCTCTCATGCACGAACAGGCGCCTGAGCGTCGTGCAGCGCTGGCCGGCCGTGCCCATGGCGCCGAAGGCGATAGCGCGGAGCGCCATGTCCAGATCGGCCGTCGAGCAGACGATGCCGGCATTGTTGCCGCCGAGCTCCAGCACGGCACGGGCAAAGCGCTTCGCCAGCCGTGGGCCGACATCCCTGCCCATGCGCGTCGAGCCGGTGGCCGAGACCAGCGGCACCCTGGGATGATCGACCAGGATCTCGCCGACGGCGCGATCGCCGATCAGCACGGGCGCCAGTCCCTGCGGCGCGTCAGCACCGAAACGCTTTACCGCGCGTGCAAAAATCGCCTCACAGGCGAGCGCCGTCAGCGGTGTCTTCTCCGACGGCTTCCACACCACCGCGTCGCCGCAGACCAGCGCAAGTGCTGCGTTCCACGACCACACCGCGACCGGAAAGTTGAAGGCCGAGATGACGCCGACGACGCCGAGCGGATGCCAGGTCTCCATCATGCGATGGCCGGGACGCTCGGTGGCGATGGTCAGGCCGTACAATTGCCGGGAAAGACCGACGGCGAAATCGCAGATGTCGATCATCTCCTGCACTTCGCCAAGACCTTCGGATGGGATCTTGCCGACTTCGATCGATACCAACCGGCCAAGCTCGGCCTTGTGTGTGCGCAATTCCTCGCCGAGCAGCCGCACCAGTTCGCCACGCTTGGGAGCTGGCACCTGCCGCCACGCCAGGAAAGCTCTGTGGGCATTGTCGATGGTCGTTGCCGCATCGGCCGGCGAGATGGTCTTCAGCGCGGCGATCTGCTCGCCGGTCACCGGGCTGCGCACGATAAGATCGCCGCCCGTAAGCGCGCGCTCGGCAACGCCCAGTTTCGCCAGAAGCCCGGCCGTTTCCTTCGCAATCGTCATTTTCATCCCTTTCAGATCCCGTCGCTCATATGGCGTCGGTCCGAGCCTTGCGCCATACCCACTCCCTGCCGGTCGGCACACCAGGCGCTGTCATGGCGTGGCATTACGCGTTTCAGGGAGAAATCGCCACCCCGGCATGGTCCAAGCCGGCGTCCGACTGTTGAACCAGCCAGATAGAGCGAATCAGTGTGCCGTCTTGGCGGTTTCCCGCACGGCGCTTTCTTTCATCAGCCGGTCGATATGCATGCGGATATGCGCTGCCTCGGCGGCCGTATTGGCAAGCGCGATGGCGCGGTCGAAAGCGACGCGCGCCTCCTCGCCGCGGCCAAGCTGCATCAGCAGTCCGCCCTTGAGGCCGAAGAAATGGAAATAGCCGGAAAGCCTTCCCTCCAGCGGCTCGATCATGGCGAGTGCGGCTTCCGGTCCACGCACCTTGGAGACCGCGACGGCGCGGTTGAGCGTCACCACCGGCGACGGCTGCATCTGCTCGAGCAGGCCGTAGAGCAGGTCGATCTCGTTCCAGTCCGTGTCCTCGGGCTTTTCCGCCCGCGCATGCAGTGCGGCGATCGCCGCTTGCACCTGGTAGGGACCCGGCTTGCGATGGCGCAACGCCTTATCGACCAGCGCCAGGCCTTCATCGATCATCTTGCGGCTCCACAGGCTGCGGTCCTGGTCTTCGAGCAGCACGATCTCGCCGTTCTCGTCGAAGCGAGCCGGCGAGCGTGCATGCTGCAGCAGCAACAGCGCCGTCAGCCCCATGATCTCCGGCTCGGTCTGGAACAGCCTGAGCAGCAGCCGGGCCAGCCGGATCGCCTCTTCGCAAAGCGGCGCACGCGCCGAAGCCTCGCCGCTGTTGCTGGAATAGCCTTCGTTGAAGATCAGGTAGACCATGGCGGCGACGGCGGCGAGCCGTTCGGAGCGCTCGACCGCTCCCGGCGTCTCGAACGGCACCCCGGCGTCGGCGATACGCGCCTTGGCGCGCGTGATACGCTGCTCCATTGCGCTTTCACCGACGAGGAAGGCGCGGGCGATCTGCTTGACCGTCAGGCCGGAGACGATGCGCAACGCCACCGCGATCTGCTGTGTGGCCGGCAGGTCGGGATGGCAGCAGATGAACAGCAGCCGCAAAATATCGTCGCGGTAATGCGCCCCGTCCAGCCGCTCGGCGACGTCGCTCTCGGCATCCTCCAGATCGGAGATCTGGTCCTCCTCCGGCAGCGGCGCCTGCTTGGCGCGCTTGCGCACCGCATCGATGCCGCTGTTGCGGCCGACGAAGATCAGCCAGGCTGCCGGATCGCGCGGCGGACCGTTTTTCGGCCAGTTGTTCAGTGCCCTCAGGCAGGCGTCCTGGAATGCTTCCTCCGCCGCGTCGAGGTCGCGGAAGTAGCGCAGCAATGCCCCCATCGCCTGCGGGCGAGCGGTGCTGATTGCCGTGCTGATCCAGGCGAGTTCGGTCATGTGGAAACCTTGGCGGGATTGAACAGCGAGACCGGCCGGATTTCGTAGGAGCCGCCGCTCGGGTTGACCTCGGAAAGCTCGCGCGCGAAGTCGACGGCCTCATCGAGGTCGGCGCATTCGAGCGTGTAAAAGCCGAGGAACTGTTCCTTGGTTTCGGCAAACGGGCCGTCGATGACGATCGATTCGCCCTTGACCTTCCTCAGCGTCGTCGCCGCGGTCGTCGGCAAGAGCCGCGCCACCGGGCCAAGCCGGCCCGCCTGGGCATATTTTTCCTGCACACCCAGAAGTTTTTCCATGACGGCGTCGTCCTGCTCCTTGCTCCAGGAGCAGACGACGTCTTCGGAGGCATAGCAGAGGATCGCGTAGAGCATGGGTCGTCCTTTTCTCTGTCAAAGGACGAAACACTAGGGCCGATGCCGACATGGCGTCGACAAAAAAATACGCTCCGGTCCCGGCGTCATTCCCTCGCCTTCAGCCATCTCAAGACCAAGGCCTCCTCGTCGTCGAGCCCGGCGATCGAGCGCTTGCCTTGGTTGGCATCCGCCATTTCGTCCAGCAGCCGTCCTTCGGGCCAGGCGCGGAACACTTCCGGATGGATGTAGCATTGGCGACAAACCGCGCGCGTATTGCCGAGCCGCTCGGCAACCTTGTCGATGATATTGTTCATCACCCGCTTTTGCTGCGCCTGGCTTTCCGGACGTTCGGTTTGCGCAAACAGCGACGCCGCATGGATGGTGCCACCCCAGGTTCTGAAGTGCTTGGAGCTGAACTCCGCTCCGGCGTTTTCCCTGATATAGCGGTTGACGTCGTCTGAGCGCACCGGACGCCTGTTTCCGTCCTCGTCGAGATACTGGAACAACTTCTGCCCCGGCAGGTCCTGCGCTCCACGCACGACCTTGGCAATCCGGCGATCGACAAGCTTCAATCTCCATTCCTTGCCGGATTTACCGATGAAGGCAAAACGCAGGCTCGAGCCCTTGATGTCGACATGGCGGTCACGCAGCGTGGTCAGCCCAAAACTCTTGTTGTCGCGGGCATAGGCGGCATTGCCGACACGGATCATCGTGTTGTCGAGCAGCCAGACGATAGCCGCAACGACGCGTTCCAGCGGCAGGCCGTGACGGCGCAAATCGACGTCGATCTGCCGCCGCAGTTCGGGCAGGCTTTCGGCGAAGGCAATCAGGCTCGAATATTTGACGCCGTCACGCTCCTCCGCCCAGTGCGGGTGATAGCGGTATTGTTTGCGGCCGCGCTGGTCCCGACCGGTCGCCTGGATGTGACCGTCGGCATCCGGCGAGATCCACACATCCGTCCAGGCCGGTGGAATGGCGAGCGCCTTGATGCGTGCCAGCGCCTCCCCGTCGACAATCCGCCCGTCGGGTCCTTTGTACGAGAACCCCTTGCCCGAACGCAGCCGGCGAATACCGGGTTCAGTGTCGGTGACATAGTTGAGCGAGGCCCGAACGGCCGAGGCTTGCGCGCCGTTCTCCAGCGCTCGGTTGTGCGGCACCGCGTTTTTTGGTGCAGCTTTCCTCACAACCGATTGGCCAGACGACGACCCGGATTTGTCCAGCATGTCCTCTCCACGGAATTTCCGTAGATAAGCCGCTTGCCGGCTGCGGGTTCCAACGCCTCTTGATCTCTTGGTTCCAGAACAGCCTATCGACGTCGCCGTGCAACGAAGACGTGCGTCGTCACGCCTTTTCGAGCACGACCGGAATGACGTCGACCGCTTGCTCGCCGACCTGCCCGCCGGTGGTTTTCAGCACGCCGACGATCGGCGCCACATCGGAGTAATCGCGGCCGTAGCCGACCGTGATATGGTCGTTGCTTGCCCGCATGCCATTGGTCGGATCGAATTCCTGCCAGCCGGCATCGCGCCCGCACCACACCTTGACCCAGGCGTGCATGGCGTCGGCGCCTTCGAGCCGCGGCTTCCCGCGCGGCGGGATGGTGCGCAGGAACCCGCTGACATAGCCCGCGGGAATACCGAGGCCGCGCAGGCCGGCGATCATGATGTGGGAAAAATCCTGGCAGACGCCGCGCTTCAGGCCAAAGGCGTCGCTGGCCCGCGTCTGCACGGTGGTCGCCTCGCCGTCATAGGTGAAATCGCGGTGAATGCGGTTGCACAGAGCCATGGCCGTGCCGACTGTCGAACTGCCGGCACTGCCTTTCGCATAGGCAGTGATTGCCGCGTCGATGCCGGCATGATCGCTGGCGGCCAGAAAGTGATGCGGCGAAGCCGGCGCCAGCGAGTGCACTGCGCCGAGTTCTTCCCTCAGCCGGCGTATGTCCGGCGATACGTCGAGCCCGGGTTCGGGCCGCGACACTGAAACACGCGCGCTCATCCTGATGTCGAGCGCATCATGCGCGTCACGAAAGGCGATCGAGGTGACACTGTTGCCGAAAAAGTCGGAAAAGTCGGAACGTTCGCTGGGGGCCGGCACAAAAGACAGTGAAGCGGCAATGACGCGCTGCACGCCAGGGATGGTCGGCGGCAGCACGCGCACCTGATGGCGGCCGCCGCCGGCCGCCGCATCATAGTCGTAACGCAGGTGAAGCCTGATGTCGTAGAGCATGCTGTCTCTACCCGAAATAGGCTTTGGCGAGGCTGTTGTAGAGCCCGCCGATTTCATTGGCGAGATCGCCGAGGGCCTTGGCGGTCATGTCCGAGGGCTCCTTGATGGCGATCGACGTGTTGAGCTGCAGGATTTCCTTGGCCGCCGGCGACATATGGCCTTCAGCGCCGACAGCGGGCAGCAGCGCGATTTCGGCTTTCAGCCGTTCGAGCTGGAAAAGAATTGAGCGCGGGTTGAGCGGATCGAGCGCCAGAAGGTCGACCACGGTGCGCCGCCCCGCCTGCACCGGATATTGCCGACGGTGGGTCATGACGCTGTCGCCGATCTCCAGCATCATGTCGAGCGCACCTTCCGGCGCCTGGGCTCCGGTCAGCCGGGCGAGCGTGCGGGCGATCTGGATGCCGCGTTCGAGCCTGCGGCCGATTTCCAGGAAACGCCAGCCGGCAAAGCGGTACATGTTCTCGTGCAGCAGGCCGGAAAACCCGGCCAGCTTGCGCAGGATGACCGTCATTGCCCTTGTCGCGTCGTCGCCCGGCGCCACTGTCGCGGCAAATTGATGGATGGTCTTCGACAGATCCTTCAATGCCAGCCAGCCATCGGGCGAGAAGCGGTCGCGGATCTGCCCGGCGCTGTAAACGGCGCTGTCCAGCATGCCGATGAGCCCCAATGGGATTGCCGTCTCGACGTCGATGCCGAACGGCGCGAGATAGTCGCTGATATCGGCGAGCAGCGGCATCTCGGGATCGGATGTCTCGGCCAGCCGCACATGGTAGGCGCGCAGGATGCGCACCGTGTCTTCCGACCGCTCGATATAGCGGCCGAGCCATGTCAGGTTCTCAGCCGCGCGGCTGGGCAGACTGCCCGGCAGGGTTCGGGTGAAGCTGTCGTGCTCCTGCGGCAGCAGCGTCTCGCGCTCGACCGGCCTGTCGCTGACCACCCAGACATCCGCCGCCTGGCCGCCGCGCTGCATGGCAATGGCCGTCGGGTCGAGCGAAAAGCCGACACGGGCAAAACCGCCCGGCATCACCGTCCAGCCTTCCGGCGTCCGCGCCAGATAGACGCGCAGGCTTGCCGGCCGCGGCTCCAGCCAGCCGCCGACATAGACAGGCGTGGTCGACAGCGTCACCGCTTCCTGGCCGACGAAGTCGCCGCCGTCCCGTTCGATCCTGGCGACGAGCTCGGCCCGTTCCTCGACCGACAGCGCTGACCCGAGCTTGGTCGAGCCGTCGTCCTCGAAGGCAAGCCGCGTCGACAGCGCCGGGCCGATCACCATGCTATCGATATTGGCGAGCACATGTTCACGCTCCGTCTCCTGCCCGCACCACCATGTCGCGACCGTCGGCAGCAGCAGTTCCTCATTGCGCAGGGCGCGCGAAATCTTCGGCAGGAAGGCGAGCAGCGCGCGCGTCTCCATCAGGCCGGAGCCCAGTGCATTGACGGCCGAAACCACCCCTTGCCGAACCGCCTCGACCAGCCCCGGCGTGCCGATCTGCGAGTCCGGCCGCAATTCAAGCGGATCGGCGAAGGCGGCGTCGAGCCGCCGCCACAAGACGCTCACCGGCATCAGCCCCGAAACCGTGCGCACCATCAGCCTGCCGCCGGAGACGGTCAGGTCCTCGCCCTCGAGCAGCATGATGCCGAGATAGCGGGCGATATAGGCATGTTCGTAATAGGTTTCGTTCAGCGGTCCCGGCGTCAGGATGGCGACACGGCCGCCGGCTTGCCTGGCCATGCCGATCAGCGCGTCGCGGAAGCGACGGAAGAAGCCGGCCAGGCGGTGCACATGCATTTCGCCGTAGATGTCGGACAGCGCCCTTGTGGTGGCGACGCGGTTTTCCAGCGCAAAGCCGGCGCCCGACGGCGCCTGTGTGCGGTCGCCAAGCACCCACCAGCGGCCGTCTGGGCCACGACCGAGCTCGAAGGCGCAGAAATGCAGGAAATGGCCGCTGGCCGGCCTGGTGCCGACGACCGGCCGCAAATATTCCGGGCTGGCCGCGATCAATCCGGCCGGCAGAATGCCTTTCTCGACCAGCCGGTTCGGCCCGTAAATGTCGGCGATGGTCTCCTCGAACAGATCGGCGCGCTGGACCAGGCCGGCGCTGATGTCAGCCCATTCCTGCTCCTCGATCAGCAGCGGCACATGCGCCAGCGGCCATTCGCGCTCGTTGGCGCCGGCCTTGTCGTAGACGCGGTAATAGACGCCGGCATCGCGCAGGTACTGGTCGGCGCGGGCAAAACGCTGGGCAAGCTTTTCCGGACCCAGGTCCTCCAGCGCCTCGATGAAGTGCCGCCAGGCCGGCCGCGGATTGCCCGACGCATCGACCATCTCGTCGACGACGCCGTCGATCGGCTGATAGTGCTCCAGCAGACTGTGGGTCTGCGGCTTGCTGCGCAGCCTTTTGTGATTCCCCTTCGCCATGGCTGATCAGAGTCTTTGCGGCCGCCGAAGGTCAAGCGTCATCGGGAAATCTTCAGAGGCTTCTTCGTTGCGCAGCACATAGCTGGACGGCGTATGGCCACGCGGCTCGAAGCGGGCGAGCCGCCGCGCCTCCGCTTCGTTGCCATTGACCGGGAAGGTGTCATAGCTGCGCCCGCCGGGATGCGCCACATGGTAGACGCAGCCGCCGACCGCGCGGCCCGACCAGCGGTCATAGATGTCGAAGACCAGCGGGGTGTTGACCGGCAGCGCCGGATGCAGGCCGGACGCCGGCTGCCAGGCCTTGAAGCGCACGCCGGCCACCGCGATCTCGCGGTTGTCAGTCACCTTCATCGGCACGACGCGGCCGTTGCAGACGACGGCGTGACGCTCCGGGTTGAGCCCCTCGGTCTTCACCTGCAGCCTTTCGACGGAGGAATCGACAAAGCGCACGGTGCCGCCGATCGCGCCTTGCTCGCCCATCACGTGCCACGGCTCGAGCGCCTGCCTGAGCTCCAGCTTGACGCCGGCTTGGCTAACCTCGCCGCAGAACGGGAAGCGGAATTCGAGCTGGGCATCGAACCATTCCGGACGGAATGCAAAGCCGTTCAGCTTGAGGTCGTCCAGCACATCGAGAAAATCCGCCCAGACATAATGCGGCAGCATGAAACGGTCGTGCAGCGAAGTGCCCCAGCGCACGAAGCGGCCGTCGAGCGGGTTCTTCCAGGCCCGGGCGATGATGGCGCGCACCAGCAATTGCTGCGCCAGGCTCATGCGCGCGTTGGGCGGCATCTCGAAGCCGCGGAATTCGACCAGCCCGAGCCGGCCGGTCGGCCCGTCCGGCGAAAACAGCTTGTCGATGCAGATTTCCGATCTATGGGTATTGCCGGTCACGTCGGTCAGAAGGTTGCGGAACAGCCGGTCGACCAGCCACGGCAGGGGTGCCGCGCCCTTGTCCGGATGCGGCACCTGCGCCATCGCGATTTCGAGTTCGTAGAGCGTATCGTGGCGCGCCTCATCGAAGCGCGGCGCCTGGCTGGTAGGGCCGATGAACAGGCCGGAGAAAAGGTAGGACAGCGACGGATGCCGCTGCCATTGCAGCACCAGGCTCTTCAACAGGTCGGGGCGGCGCAGGAACGGACTGTCATTGGGCGTTGCGCCGCCGACGACGACGTGGTTGCCGCCGCCGGTGCCGGTATGGCGGCCGTCAATCATGAACTTGTCGGCGCCAAGCCGCGTCTGCCGCGCCTCCTCGTAGATCGCCGTGGTCGTCGCCACGCAGTCCTGCCAATTCGCGGCGGGGTGGATATTGACCTCGATGACGCCGGGATCGGGTGCAACACGGATGACATTGAGGCGCGGATCGTGCGGCGGGCCGTAGCCCTCGATATGCACAGGCAGTCCGATCGCCCTGGCAGCGTTCTCCGCCGCCGCGACCAGTTCGAGATAGTCCTCCAGCGCTTCAACCGGCGGCATGAAAACGCAAAGCCGTCCGTCGCGCGGCTCGACCGAAAGCGCCGTGCGCACGGCGCCGCCGATCTCGGTGATCTCCTGTTCGACGCGGTCTTGCTGGCCGGTGGCGGCCGTGAAGGAAACGGCCTGCTGGCGTCGCGCCATTTCGTCGGCGCCTTCCAGTTCGGCCGTAGCCGGCGAAGAAACAGAACCGGGCAAGATCGCCTCGCGCGCCGGCAGCGGGCCGCGCGGCAGCGATGGATCGACCGGCACGATGTAGGGAAACTGTGCCGGCGGCACATACGGCAGCGTACCAAGCGGCAGGCGGTAGCCGACCGGCGAATCGCCGGGCACCAGGAACAGCCGGCCGCGCCGCGTCTTCCACTTCTCTGAGCGCCAGCGCGGTCCGGACGCCTGGCTGTTCCAGCGCTGGACAGGCAGCACATAGCCCGACGGCTTGGTCAGCCCGCGTTCGAACACCCGCGCCATGCGGCTGCGCTCCTCCGGATCCTCCAGCTTCGAATTGGAGGGATCGACGTTGTCAGGCAGCTTGCCTTCCTTGAGCAGCCATTCGGCCGGATCCTCATAGGCTTCGCTGACCATCGTCTTGTCGATGCCGAGTTCGTCGGCAATCGCCGTCAGCAGGCCTTCGGCCTGCTGCGGTCCGACATCCGCCTCGCTGTTTTCCCGTGCGATCAGCGACGGATCGCTCCACACCGGCTCGCCATCGGCGCGCCAGTAGAGCGAGAACGTCCAGCGCGGCAGGCTTTCTCCGGGGTACCATTTGCCCTGTCCGTAATGCAGGAAGCCGCCCGGCGCGAAGCGTTCGCGCAGCCGGCGGATCAGGGCATCGGCCTTTTCCCGCTTGGTCGGCCCGACGGCGGCGGTGTTCCACTCTGCAGCCTCGAAATCGTCGATCGAGACGAAGGTCGGCTCGCCGCCCATGGTCAGCCGCACATCGCCGGCCTGGAGCGCGGCATCGACCTCGACCCCCAGCGCGTCGAGCGCCTGCCAGCTCTCGTCGGAGAACGGCTTGGTAATGCGCGGATGCTCGGCGATGCGGTCTACCCGCATGTCGAAGCCGAATTCGACATTGGCGAAGCTCGCCATGCCGGAGATCGGCGCGGCATTGCGGAAATGCGGCGTTGCCGCGAGCGGCACATGGCTTTCGCCGGTGAGCAGGCCGGAGGTCGGGTCGAAGCCGATCCAGCCGGCGCCCGGCAGATACACCTCGCACCAGGCATGGAGGTCGGTGAAATCGGTCGCCGTGCCGGGCGGCCCGTCGAGCGCAACGAGGTCGGGTTTGAGCTGGATCAGGTAGCCGGAGACGAAACGCGCGGCGATGCCGAGGTTCCTCAGTATCTGCACCAGGAGCCAGCTCGAATCCCGGCACGACCCCTTGCCGGCGGCCAGCGTTTCCTCGGGCGAGAAGACGCCGGTTTCCATGCGCACGATATAGGCGATCTCGCGGTGTAGCCGCGCATTGAGGTCGACGACAAAATTGACGGTGTTGGTCGGGTGGCGCGCGATGGTTTTCAGGAATGCCTCCAACAGCGGCCCCGCCGGTTCCGGCGTTCGGTAGATGGTCAGATCGTCCCGGATCTCTTCGGGGTATGCGAATGGAAACGTCTCGGCCGACGGTTCGACGAAGAAATCGAACGGATTGTAGACCGTCATGTCGGCAACGAGATCGACCTCGATCTTCAGTTCCGTCACCGGCTCGGGAAAGACGAAGCGGGCCAGGAAATTGCCGTAGGGGTCCTGCTGCAGATTGACGAAGTGATTTGCCGGCCCGACCTTCAGCGAATGGCTGAGCACCTTGGTGCGGGAATGCGGCGCAGGCTGCAACCTTATGACTTGCGGGCCCAAGACGACCGGCCGGTCGTATTTGTAGTGGGTCAGGTGATAGACGGCTGCCAGAATTGCCATGGTGCCCCTGAAGTCGGCGTTTCAAAAGGAGTTCGCTGAACCCTGACACGAATGCTGACCATTCTCCAAGCAGAGATGTTGCGCTGCACCTAAATTAAGCAGCTTTCACAGCTTCACGAAACGGAGCGCCGACCCCGGGATTCCGCAGTGTGGCGGCAAGACGTTGCAACGCTGCAGAGCCGAAGTCCGGCGGGTCAGCACCGGGCGCTTCCCGCCGATATCGATGATCGGCAGCACACGCGATGCTTCGTCGAAAAGAGCGGAAAAGAAAAAACCCGCCTCGGCGGGCGGGTCGTTGGAGCCAATTAGCACCATACCCAGATTAGTAGCATAGCTGCCGGCACAAAGCAAGAACAAAATGTGGCATGGTCGACGAAAGTTGCCGATCTCCCGCTTTGCGAGGGGAGATACCAGGCACGGGCATCCTGGAAGCGGAGCCTGAACCCTAAAAGAATGCCTGCAACCCGGTCTGCGCCCGTCCGAGGATCAGCGCATGCACGTCATGCGTGCCCTCGTAGGTGTTGACGGTTTCCAGGTTCTGGGCGTGGCGCATGACGTGGTAGCCGATCTGGATGCCGTTGCCGCCATGCATGTCGCGGGCCTGGCGGGCGATGTCGAGCGCCTTGCCGCAATTGTTGCGCTTGACGAGCGAGATCATCTCCGGCGCCATCTTGCCTTCGTCCATCAGCCGCCCGACGCGCAGGCTGCCCTGCAGGCCGAGCGCGATCTCGGTCTGCATGTCGGCGAGCTTCTTCTGGAAAAGCTGCGTGCCGGCCAGCGGCTTGCCGAACTGCTTGCGGTCGAGGCCATACTGGCGGGCGCGGTGCCAGCAATCTTCCGCCGCGCCCATGGCACCCCAGGAAATTCCGTAGCGCGCCCGGTTGAGGCAGCCGAACGGTCCTTTGAGACCCGAGACATTGGGCAGCAGCGCGTCCTCGTCGACCTCGACGCCTTCCATCACCACTTCGCCGGTGATCGAGGCGCGCAGCGACAGCTTGCCGCCGATCTTCGGCGCCGACAGCCCGTTCATGCCCTTTTCCAGCACAAAGCCGCGAATCTGGTTGTCATGCGCGCCCCCACTTTCGTCGGACAACTTTGCCCAGACGACGAACACGTCTGCGATCGGCGCGTTGGAAATCCACATCTTCGAGCCGGAGATCCTGTAGCCGCTCGCGGTCTTCTCGGCCCGCGTCTTCATGCCGCCCGGATCGGAGCCGGCATCCGGCTCGGTCAGGCCGAAGCAGCCGATCCATTCGCCCGAAGCCAGCTTCGGCAGGTATTTCTTGCGCTGTTCTTCCGAGCCATAGGCATGGATCGGATACATTACCAGCGACGACTGCACGCTCATCATCGAGCGATAGCCCGAGTCGATCCGCTCCACTTCCCGCGCGACCAGCCCGTAGGTGACGTAGTTGGCGCCGAGCCCGCCATATTCCTCGGGGATGGTGATGCCGAGCAGACCGGCCTCGCCCATTTCGCGGAAGATCCCGGCGTCGGTCTTCTCCTCGAGATAGGCTTCCTCGATCTTAGGAGCGAGCTTGTCGGCGGCAAACGCCGCGGCGCCATCGCGCACCATGCGCTCGTCCTCCGAAAGCTGGTCCTCGATCAGGAAAGGATCATCCCAGACGAATGCGTTCTTGTCGGCGGCCATGGCTCTCGGTCTCCCAACCTCATCCATGTCGCCCAAAGCTTGCCCGCGGGCCTGACCCGAGGGTGTTCGGCAGCTTGGGGATAACGACATGCATCGAAACAGAAATCTTGAAACGCGCGGCTTATCGGCTCCCGTCCTGAAAAAATCAAACGAAATAGCTTCGCCAATCCATGAGCATTGGTGATGGATCATCAATGTCGAGCGCCGTCGTCTGACCTGCCACAGCCGGCTCGCGAAAATTATTTCCGCTTCAACGCATCGGCCAACGCGGCGCCGAACGCGCCCTGCTGCGCCGGCGGCTCCGGCTGGCGTTGGGGCGTCGGCGCGCGCGGCACCGGCCTGCCGCCATTGTCGCGCGGCTTCGGTACGCCACCGTCACCATCCTTGCGCATCGACAGGCCGATGCGCTTGCGCTTGATATCGACGTCGACGACACGCACCTTGACCACGTCGCCGGCCTTGACCACCTCATGCGCGTCCTTGATGAACCGATCGGCCAGTTGCGAGACGTGCACCAATCCGTCCTGGTGCACGCCGATATCGACGAAGGCGCCGAAGGCCGCCACATTGGTGACGGTGCCTTCAAGCTGCATGCCGGGCTTCAGATCCTTGATGTCGTCAATGCCGTCGGCGAAGGTCGCGGTCTTGAAGCCGGGGCGCGGATCGCGGCCGGGCTTTTCCAGCTCCGCCAGGATATCGCGCACCGTCGGCAGGCCGAAGCGCTCATCGACGAAGACGCGCGGATCGAGCGCCTTGAGTGCGGCGCTGTCGCCCATCAGCGAGCGGACGTCGCGCCCGCAGGCCGCAACAATCTTCTTGGCAACGCCATAGGCTTCCGGATGCACGGCCGAGGCATCGAGGGGTTCGCTGCCGTTTGGAATGCGCAGGAAGCCGGCGCATTGCTCGAACGCGCGGGGTCCAAGGCGGGAGACCTTCAACAGTTCGCGGCGGCTGGCGAACGGACCGGAGGCATCGCGATGCGCAACGATCGCCTCGGCCAGCGATGCGCCGAGACCCGAAACCCGCGCCAGAAGCGGCACTGAGGCCGTGTTGAGATCGACGCCGACGGCATTGACCGCATCCTCGACCACCGCTTCCAGCGAGCGGCCGAGGCGGTACTGATCGACGTCGTGCTGGTACTGGCCGACGCCGATCGACTTGGGCTCGATCTTGACCAGTTCGGCGAGCGGATCCTGCAGGCGCCGCGCGATGGACACTGCCCCGCGCAGCGACACGTCGAGGCCTGGAAATTCAGCTGCCGCCGCTGCCGAGGCGGAATAGACCGAGGCACCGGCTTCGCTGACGATCACCTTGAGCGGCTTCGGCCCGGACCCGGCAGGCATATCAGCCAGCATGTCGGCCACCAGCCTTTCGGTCTCGCGGCTGCCGGTGCCATTGCCGATCGAGATCAGCTCGACCTTGTGCAGCCGGATGAGCTTGGCCAGTTCGGCCTGCGTGCCGCGGACATCGTTCTTCGGCGGGAACGGATAGACCGTTGTCGTCGCCAGCAGCTTGCCGGTGCCGTCCACCACCGCCACCTTGACGCCGGTGCGAATGCCCGGATCGAGCCCCATCGTCGGCCGTGAGCCGGCAGGGGCGGCAAGCAGCAAATCCTTGAGATTGCGGGCGAAGACATGGATGGCTCCTTCTTCGGCCCGCTCGCGCAGATCGCGCATCAGATCGAGCGTCAGGTGCAGCGACAGCTTTATGCGCCAGGTCCAGCCGGCGACCTCCATCAGCCAGCGGTCTCCCGGCAACTGGCGGCCGATGGCGTAGGCGTCGGCAATCATCCGCTCAACCGGTTTCACCGGAGAGGCGTCATCGGCATCGACTTCGATGTCGAGCGACAGAACCTCCTCGTTGCGGCCGCGCAACATGGCCAGCGCGCGATGGCTCGGCACGTTGGCCCAGCGCTCGACATGGTCGAAATAGTCGGAAAATTTCGCGCCGGCCTCCTGCTTGCCGTCGACGACGCGCGAGCGCAGAAAGGCGCGTTCCTTCATGTAGGTCCGCAATCTGCCGACCAGATCGGCATTCTCGGCGAACTGTTCGGACAGGATATCGCGCGCACCCTCGAGCGCCGCCTTGGCGTCGGCCACGTCTTCGCCGATGTAGGCCAGCGCCAGCTCGGCGGGTACAGCCGTACGGTCGGCGAGAATAGCTTCCGCCAGAGGCCCGAGCCCGCGCTCGCGTGCGATCTCGGCCTTGGTCCGGCGCTTCGGCTTGTACGGCAGATAGATGTCTTCGAGTTCGGCCTTGGTGCCGGCCGCAGCGATCTTTGCCTCGAGCTCCTCGGTCAGCTTGCCCTGCTCGCGGATCGAACCAAGGATGGTGTCGCGGCGCGCGTCGAGTTCGCGCAGATAGGCGAGCCGCTCGGCGAGGTCGCGCAGCTGCGTGTCGTCGAGGCCGCCGGTGACCTCCTTGCGGTAGCGCGCCACGAACGGCACGGTCGCACCGTCGTCGAGCAAGCCGATCGCCGCCGCGGCCTGTTCGGGCCGCGCGCCGATTTCGGCGGCTATGATGGTTGCGATGCGCTTGATGTCGGCTGCCATGTCGTACCTGTCGCTAGTCGAAACGAGCGGCGACCATAGGCGCAGAGCACTGCCGCGCCAACTGCGCCATTTTCAACCCGGCGAGAGGTCCACAGGAAAGGTCGGGCTGTCTGGATGGATCAGACCATCCGGCTCAGCGCCTCGAAGAAGGAAACCATATCCAGATCGAGCGGATCGTCGACCGGTACCGGCTGCGACGACATCTTTGCGATTACCATTTCGGCCTTCGGATTGACGTAAAGCCACTGGCCGTGGATGCCGATGCCGCAGAAGGCGCCGCTTGCCGCGCCCGTCTGGTACCATTTGTTGCGGTAGCGGCCACGCGGAAACAGGAACGCCATCGTGCCGCGCCGCCAGGCCTCGGCATCACCGCCAGTTTCGGTCGTGTCGCGCATCCAGGCTTCCGGCACGACGCGGCGGCCATTGGCCACGCCGCCTTGCCGCATCATCTCGCCGACGCGCGCGAGGTCGCGCGGTGTCACCGAAATGCCGCCGGCGGTGCGCGCCGTTCCTTCCGTGTCGACTGTCACCGAGGCATCGCCGACGGCGCCGAGCGGCGCCCATAATTTTTCGCGCATCAGATCGGCGAAGCGCCGGCCCGACGCACGTTCGAGCAGGATGCCGAGCAGGTCGGAATTGGGCGAGCGGTAGCGGAAAGTCCGGCCATGCGGCTCGGCCAGGCCCTGCAGCGTCATGAGGAAAGTGGCCAGGCTCTCGATGCCCCCGCCTGGATTCCACAGCATGGCGCGGCGGTAGCGGGCGAAGGCGCTTTCCGGATCGAGATAGGCCTCTTCGAAATCGAGGCTGACACTCATGTCGAGCACGTGCCGCACACGCGCATCGCCATAGGCCGAGCCGGCGGCTTCGGGCAGATAGCGGCTTACCGGAGCCTGCGGATCGAAAATCCCCTCGCCTTCCAATATGCCGGCAACAATGGCGGTCAGCGACTTGCTGATCGAAAAGACGATGTGGCGCGCCCCAAACTCCATATGCGGCGCGAACCAGTCGCCGACGAATTTGCCGCGTTTCATGATCGTCAGCGCGTCGGTATCGGAGCGCGCGAGAAACGCCGCGACAGTCTCCGCGCCGCCTGCAAGAGCGACTTTTTCGCCAAGTAGCCCGCCGAAATCCTGGGCCGACGCTTCGCTGCTGCCCGGCTGTGCCGCCACGGCAGCGCTCGGCACCAGCTCGCCGACATTCTGGAACGACCACCGGCTGAACGGGCTTTCCCGCCAATTGCCGAGCAGCACCTCCTTGCGGGCAAAGCCATACCTAGTCTCGAACGCGGTCTTGCCGGCCATAGCCGCTTCCTTCCGGGTCTTTGGCGTTCTAGGCGAGCGCCGCGGCGATGGCGTGCACGGCTTTCAATGTCGCCACCGATAGGCGACGTTAAAAAAATGCGGACAAAACGGACCCGGCCGGCGCCTGCCGCCGGGTCCATCACGATGCGGTCACTTCTGCAGTTCGGTCCAGATCTTGCTGTAGATTGCCTGCACGTCCTCGGAACACAATTTTTGCAGCTCGCCATGCGCCTTGACGTCTTCCGGGATGATGACTTCCGGCGCATCCTTCATATCGGCCGGCATGTACTTGTCGGAACCGGCAATGCCGTTGGCGTAGCGGTGGAAGGCGGATAGGCCGGCGGCATTTTCCGGATCCATGATGAAGTTCTGGAACAGCTTGGCGTTCTCGACATTCTTGGCTTCCTTCAGGACCATGACATTGTCGCTCCAGAGGCCAAAACCTTCCTTGGGATAGAAATAGTGGATCTTGGGGTTCGCCAGCCGCTGGCGCAGGGCTGAGCCGTTCCAGTCGCTGGTCGCCTTGAAATCGCCGGCGCCCATTTTCTCGATGGTATTGTATTCCATTGCGATCCAGTTCGGCTTGGCAGCAACCAGCGTGTCACGCACCTTCTTCAGCGTTTCCTTGTCGCTGGCGCATTGCGCGGCGCCGACATATTTGGTCGCCGCGAACATGACGTCGTTCATTTCCGGCACGACGTTGACCTTGCCCTTCAGTTCGTCGGGCGTGTTGAAGATGATGCCCCAACTGTCCGACGGCCCCTTGTAGACATCGGTGTTCACCACGATGCCCACCGTGCCCCAGGCCCATGGCACGGAATATTTGCGGCCCGGATCGAAATCGGGATTGGCCCATTCCGGCGCCACGTTCTTGAAGTTCTCCATCTTGCCGGGATCGGTCTCCTGAACGAGGCCTTCCTTGATCCAGATCGGCACGAAGGTTTGCGAAGGCACCGCGATGTCGAAGCCGGTGCCGCCCTGGCGAACCTTGGCCAGCGCCGTATCGTTCGAATCGTAATCGGTGATGGTCACCTTGATGTTGTATTTCTGCTCGAACTTCTTGATCACGTCGGGGCTGGTGTAGTTGCCCCAATTGTAGATGTTCAAAACGCCGTCCGCGAAAGCGCCGCTTGTCGAGGCGAGCAGCGCCAACCCGACGGCGGTCGCTGATGTCTTCCAGTTCATGTTTTAGCTCCCATTTTCGATTTTCAGTCCCGTTTCCTGCTGATGAAGAAAAACAACGTCACGATGGCGACCGACAAGAGCAGGAACACGGTCGATATCGCGTTGATCTCCGGCGTTATCCCTCGACGTATCTGGCCAAGCATGTAGGTCGGCAGCGTGTCCTGGCCGCCCGATTTCACGAACTCGGTGATGACGACATCGTCGAGCGAGATTACGAAGGCCAGCATCAATCCGGCCAGGATGCCGGGCCAAAGCAGCGGCAGGGTGATGCGGCGGAACGTCTTCCACGGCGTCGCATAGAGATCGGCGGCGGCCCGTTCCAGCGTCAGGTCCATGTTCTCCAGCCGCGCCCGGATCGGCAGGTAGGCGAACGGAATGCAAAAGGCCGTATGCGCCGCGATTAGGTAGCCGAGTCCGGAATAGCCGGTGAATATCTTGATGCGCGAGAAAAAGATCAGCAGCGCCACGCCGGTGACGATCTCCGGCACCATCAGAGGTTGGTTGATGGCGGCATATTTGAAGGTCAGGCCGGGATAGGGCGGCGTGCGCGTGGTGGCGAGCGCCGCCATGGTGGCGAAGATCGTGGCCAGGATCGCCGCGATGGCGCCGATCTGGAAGGAGCGCACGGTGGCGTCGATGACTTGCGTGTTCTGCCACGCCGACTGGAACCATTTGAGCGAGAAGCCGCCCCATTCCGACGTCGAGGTCGCGGCGTTGAAGGCATAGACGACCAGCACGACGATGGGCAGATAGAGGACGACGAAGCAGGTCGCGGCGATCGCGGTGAATCCCGGCTGATGCTTGATTGCGAAGCTGCTAGCCATGACGCATCTCCGACCGGCCGGTGTTACGCACATAGGCGAGCAGCGCCACCATGACGATGACCATGACGGCGATCGACAGCGCCGAGCCGAGCGGCCAGTTGCGGCCTTGCCCGAACTGCAGCTCGATCAGGTTGGAAAGCATCATGGTCTTACCGCCGCCCAATAGGACCGGTGTGACATAGGCGCCGAGCGCCGGAATGAACACCAGGATGGAGCCGGCGATGACGCCCGGCTTGACCAGCGGGAAAATGATACGCCTGAGCACCTGGAAGCGTGTCGCATAAAGATCGTAGCCGGCTTCGACCAGCCGGAAATCGAGTTTTTCCATGCTGGCGTAGATCGGCAGCACCATCAGCGGCAGATAGACATAGGCCATGCCGATCAGGATCGCCGTATCGGTGAACAATATCTGGATCGGCGCCGAGATGATGCCGAGCTTGAGCAGCACCGTGTTGATCAGACCTTCGTTGCGGATGATCTGCAGCACCGCGAAGGTGCGGATCAGCAAGTTGGTCCAGAACGGTATGGTGATCAGGAACAGCCAGAGATCGCGCGTCTTCTCGCTGCGCGTCGCCATGAAATAGGCAGTAGGAAAACCAAGCGCCAAAGTAGCGATCGTGGTCACGATGGCAAGCTTGATCGAGCGCCAGAAGATAGTGACATGGGCGGCAGCAATGGAAAGCGTGTCGTCGAAGATGTCGCGTTCCATGAACACCGATGTCCAGGCCTCGGGCGAGAATTGCCACTTCACGTCGCCATAAGGGCCGGGCGTCAAAAACGAATAAACCAGCACGATCAGCAAGGGACCGGTTGCTGCAAGGAAGATGATCAGCAGGGCCGGCGCCGACAGCAGCCAGCGGTCGCGGATGTCGCGCCGTTCGGCCGCCTTGGCGACTTCTTCCGCGCTCGCCATCAATCCCTCAGCACTTGCGCGGCGTCGTTGCCGATCGAGACGCCGACCTTGTCGCCCCGCTCGAAACCGCAGCCTGCGCTGCGCGTGTTCTGCTGGCGCACGGTGAAGGCTTCGCCGCTGTCCAGTTGGACATGAATATGCGTGTCGGTGCCGAAATAGACGATGTTTTCGACGGTTCCGGAAAGATCGCCCTTGCCGCCGGTCAGCTTGGCGTGTTCCGGCCTGACCACCAGCGTCGCATTCTCCTTCGGCTGGAAGCCCTCAGCCACCGTCGCGTCGATCGTCGCGCCGGATTTTAGTGTCGCGCGCGCCTTGCCGTTGCCGATGCCGGTGATGGCCGCGGTCAGGAAATTGGTTTCGCCGATGAAGTCGGCGACGAAGCGCTCGGCCGGCTTGTCATAGATGTCCCAGGGCGTGCCGACCTGCAGGATCTTGCCGGCCGACATCACGGCGATGCGGTCGGACATGGTCAGCGCTTCTTCCTGGTCATGGGTGACGAAGATGAAGGTGATGCCGGTCTGGTGCTGCAGCCGTTTCAGTTCGATCTGCATTTCCTTGCGCAGCTTGTAGTCGAGTGCCGACAGCGGCTCGTCGAGCAACAGCACTTTCGGCTGCGGCGCCAGCGCGCGGGCCAGTGCGACGCGCTGCTGCTGGCCGCCGGAGATCTGGCTGGTGCGGCGGGCACTCAGCGCCTCCATCTTGACCAACTTCAGCATCTCGGCGACGCGCGCCTTGATTTCGGTCTTCGGCTTGCCCAGCATCTCCAGCCCGAAGCCGATATTCTCGGCCACTGTCATGTGCGGGAACAGCGCATAGGACTGGAAGACGGTGTTGACCGGCCGCTTGAACGGCGGCAGCGGCGCGATGTCGTGGCCGTGCAGCAGGATTTCGCCTTCGCTGGGAAAATCGAAGCCGGCGATCAGCCTGAGCAGCGTCGTCTTTCCGCAGCCCGACGGCCCGAGCAGCGTGAAGAACTCGTTCTCGCGGATCGACACCGAAACCGTGTCGAGAGCGGCGACTTGTGCGTCCCCGGTACCGAACACCTTGCGGACGCCGCGGACCTCGATTGCACTCTTACCCGGTTGATCCGGCACGCATTACCCCATTTTCATGTCCGCTCTTGATGGCGGATCCAGTTCCCATTCGATTGTCAGCATATGCCGGTCGGCTTGGCAACCATGCATCTGGATCTCGGTTCAGAACGCAAGCCCCATGCCATAGTCAGCGCCATCATCAACCCCGGTAAGTGATCTTGCCGCCGCAGATGGTGCTGACCGGACGCACCTTGTGCAAGGAAGCCGGTTCAGTTGCCTCGATATCGGCCGACAGCACCACCAGATCGGCCAGATAGCCTGGTTTCAGCCGGCCCTTACGGTGTTCCATGAATTCGGCATAGGCGCCTTCGACCGTATAGCCCGCAAGCGCTTCCAGCAGCGAGAAGCTCTGGTCGGGGTCGCCCTCTGCCCAAGGCTTGCGCAGCACCGCCGCCCGAATGCCCAGGATCGGGTCGACCCGCGACACCGGCCAGTCGGAAGCGAAAACGACATGCGCGCCCGCCTGCTTCAGCGTCCGCCAGGCATAGCTGAGCGGCCATCTTTCGCGGCCGATGCGCGAGAGCGTCGGCTCCAGCGGGAAGTCCATGGCGCCGGGCGGGTGCGGCGGCTGCATCGAGGCGATGACGCCGAGTTCGGCAAAGCGCGGCACGTCGGCGGCAGTGGTGACCTCGATGTGCTCGACCCGGTGACGGCTGTCGCGCCTGCCGTTCTTCCGCCGCGCCGCCTCGTAACCGTCGAGGACCGCGCGCACAGCGCCGTCGCCTATCGAATGCACGGCGATCTGCAGGCCGCGCCGGTCGGCCTCCACTGCCACCTCGGCGAAATGCTCTGGCGTGAACAGCGGCTCACCGCGCCAGCCCGGCCGGTCGGCATAGTCGTCGACCATGACCGCGGTCCAGCCTTCCAGCACGCCGTCGTAAAACATCTTGACCATGCCGGACGACAGCCATTCCGATCGATAGGAGTTGGCCATGCTCGATGCCTTTTCCAGCTTGTCGAGCGTCATGAAGTTCTTGAAATGAAAAGGTATCTTGGTGCGGCAGAGCAGCCGCCCTTCCTGCTCCAAACCGGCAAGCAGTTCGAGCTGGTAGAGATTGCCGTCCATGTTCTGGATCGAGGTGATGCCGTGGCGGGCGCACCATTCCAGACCGCGATGCATCAGGTCGCGATCGGCCGCGACTTCGGCTGCGGAAGGGTACGGTTCGGGCTCGCCGCCTGTCGCAAGGCCGAGCCGCACGCGGTTCTGCCCGGAAAGCTCAAGGATCGGCCCAAACGCCTCGCCCTCACGCAATTCGCCGGCCGCGAGGCCGTCGGCGCCCATGACGATCTCGTTGCCGGGGCCGAGTTGCTTGCCGTGCAGGATGCCGGCCAGCTTCAGCGCCTTGGTGTTGGCCCACATCGTGTGGTGATCGGAAGCCGACATGGCGAACGGCCGGTCGGCGATGATGCGGTCGAGATGATGGCGGGTGACCGGCTCTTCCTTGGAAAGGATGGTATAGTCGACGCCGGCCCCAAGCAGCAATTTGGCGTTCGGCCGTGCCGCAGCGTAGGCGCGGATCGCGTCGCTCAGCGCGTCGAAGCCATGCACGCCCTGAAGGTGCAGATTGTCCAGTTCGGCGGCGCCGCCGAAAAGGTGCATATGCGCTTCGATGAAGCCCGGCACCACCGAACCGCCTTGCGCATCGATGATCTTCGTGGCCGGCCCTTTCAGCGTCTCGATCGTCCGGCGATCGCCAACCGCCAGGATGTTGCCGTCCTTTATCGCCACCGCTTCGGCTGTCGGATTGCCTTCGTCCATGGTCAGCACACGGGCATTGGTGACGATCAGGTCGGCATTTGAACTCATGATTACCCGCAGGTCGGTTGCGCTGCCGGCAGGCTAGACGACCGGCTGCCGGGCCAGCAAGCCATGGCTGGTTGGCCCAGCGCCTTGTGAAAGGCAGTGCAGGACGGTTAGGGTCGCCGCGTCTCACCACGGAACAATTTCATGAAGACTGTTTTTTCGCCTTTCCATGCCGGCCATTCCGGCAATGTCGAATTGATCGCCGGCGCCATCGTGCCGGCCTTTGAAAAGCCGTCGCGCGCCGAGTTCATCAGGGCGCGGGTGGAGAGCGAGAAGCTCGGTCCGATCCTGCCGCCGGAAAGCCACGACCTCGCCGCCGCCAGGAAGGTGCATGCCAGCGACTACATCGATTTCCTGCCGACCGTGTGGCCGCTCTGGGAAGCATCGGGCCGCAGCGGTTCGGCCATTCCCTTCACCTGGCCGACGCGCGGCCTTCGCGGCGACGTGCGCCCGAAAGGCATCGATGCGCTGCTCGGCTTCTACTCCTTCGACGGTGGCGCGACGTTCGTCAAAGGCACATGGGATGCGATCAAGTCGTCCTATGACGTCGCGTTGACCGCCGCCGCGCTGGTCAAGGCCGGTGAGCCTTCCGCCTTCGCGCTGTGCCGCCCGCCAGGGCACCATGCAGGGGCGGCCTTCATGGGCGGCTATTGCTTCATCAACAACGCCGCCGTCGCCGCGCAATGGTTCCGCGACCATGGCGCCGGGCGCGTTTCGATCCTCGACATCGATTATCACCACGGCAACGGCACCCAGGAGATCTTCTATCGCCGCGGTGACGTTCAGGTGCTGAACCTGCATGGCGATCCGATGACGGAATATCCCTTCTTCCTCGGCCATGCCGACGAACGCGGCGAGGGCGACGGCGAAGGCTTCAACGACAATTACCCGATGCCCTTCGGCACCGGCTGGGACGTGTGGAACGCCTCGCTCGAGGACGCTTGCACGAGGCTTTCGGCTTATGCTCCTGACGTCGTCGTGGTTTCACTCGGCGTCGACACTTTCGAGAAGGACCCGATCAGCCAGTTCAAGCTGAAGACCTCCGACTACCCCAGGATCGGCCGCCGCATCGCCAGGCTCGGCCTGCCGACGCTGTTCGTCATGGAAGGCGGCTACGCCGTCGAGGAGATCGGCATCAACGCCGTCGGCGTGCTGACCGGCTTCGAGGACCGCTAGAAGTGCCGCCGGTGCCTGCCAATCAGATGGCAGCGCTCGGCAAGCGGTACCGCCTGCCTGACCGATCGTTCAGCCTGCGGCGGCACGCGCTGACCCGCCCGCTATCTTGTTGTTGGACCATGATGTTTTTCCAGAATGCGTTCGCCCTTTGCGAGATGATGTTCTATTTTTTGAACCCACGGCTTGCGGGGCCTATTGATCGGAAGAACAAACGCATTTGAGCCCGGGAAAGCATTTATGAACGACGACACACCGGAAAGCGAAAGCGCCTCGGCGCTGGCGCCGTTCCGGCACGGCATCTTCCGGGCGGTGTGGTCCGCCAGCCTCGTCTCCAACTTCGGTGGCCTCATCCAGGGCGTTGGCGCCGCCTGGATGATGACGACGATCGCCACCTCGTCCTACCAGGTGGCATTGGTCCAGGCCTCGACCACCTTGCCGATCATGCTCTTCGCGCTGCTGGCCGGCGCCATCGCCGACAGCTTCAACCGGCGCAAAGTCATGCTGATCGCCCAGATCTTCATGCTCGTCGTCTCGGCTCTTCTCACCGTCTTCACCTATCTCGACCTGATGACGCCGTGGACGCTGCTCGCCTTCACCTTCCTGATCGACAGCGGCACCGCGCTCAACAGTCCGTCCTGGCAGGCTTCGGTCGGCGACATGGTGCCTCGCACCAAGGTGCCGGCGGCGATCGCGCTCAACTCGATGGGCTTCAACCTGACGCGCAGCGTCGGCCCGGCGATCGGCGGCATCATCGTTGCCGCGGCAGGCGCTGCCGCGGCCTTCGCCGTCAACACGCTGAGCTATGTCGGCCTCATCGTCGTGCTGGCCCGCTGGAAGCCGGAACTGCCGGCATCGACCTTGCCGCGCGAGACGCTGGGCGCCGCCATGGGTGCCGGCCTGCGCTATGTCGCCATGTCGCCCAATATCGGCAAGGTGCTGGTCAGGAGCTCGGCTTTCGGCTTCAGCGCCGGCGCGGTCCTGGCGCTGCTGCCGCTGGTCGCGCGCGACGTCGTCAAGGGCGATGCCTTGAGCTACGGCATCATGCTCGGCGCCTTCGGCATCGGCGCCGTCGGCGGCGCGCTGACCAGCGTCAGGCTGCGGCAGCTGCTGTCCAGCGAAACCATGGTGCGCATGGCATTCGCCGGCTTCGCCGTCTGCGCCTTCAACGCCGCCGTCAGCAATCATGCCTGGCAGACGTCGCTCGGCCTGCTGCTCGGCGGCGCCTGCTGGGTGACGGCGCTTTCGCATTTCAACGTCACCGTGCAGATGTCGACGCCGCGCTGGGTGGTCGGCCGCGTGCTTTCGGTCTACCAGACCGCGACCTTCGGCGGCATCGCGCTCGGCAGCTGGGTCTGGGGTGTCGTTGCCGACGCGCATGGCGCCGAAGTCGCCCTGATGGCGGCCAGCGTCGCCATGCTGGCGGGAGGCGCCATCGGCCTGCTGCTGCCGCTGCCGCAGCAGGCTGTGCTCAACCTCGATCCGCTCAACCGTTTTCAGGAGCCGCATCTGGCCCTTGATCTCAAGCCGCGCAGCGGTCCAATCGCCATCATGATCGAATATGTCATCCGCAACGAGGACGTGCCGGAATTCCTCGCCACCATGGCCGAGCGCGGCCGCATCCGCCGCCGTGACGGCGCCCGCAACTGGACATTGGCGCGCGATCTCGAAAATCCCTCGATATGGATCGAGCACTACCACACGCCGACCTGGGTAGAATATATCCGCCACAATCGGCGCGCCACCTACGCCGACGCCGTCATCGGCGAGCGCATAAGGGCGCTGCATAGCGGCAACGAGCCACCGCGCGTCCGCCGCATGATCGAGCGCCCGACGACAGCAGGGACGGCGCTCGTCATGCCGAAGGGACCGATCGAGCATTAGTGGCTGGCGGTGCGTCCAGTTGGACGAGCAAAATGAAATTGCGGCGCCTGGCCCAATCCGCGAATGCACGAACAGGATGGCCATTGTGGAGAGACGGTTATATCAGTTGGTGTGACTATGACCACTAAGGGGAGACGATGCGTTACATACGTCCGCTTTCAATTGAAGACGCCGCCGGCCTGTTGGCCGGTTCAGCCGGCACGGCCGCCATCCTCGCCGGAGGCAGCGACCTCTTGGTGCGAATGAAAGGCGGCTTTATCGAACCCGACCTGATCGTCGACATCAAGGCGATCGACGGGCTTGGCGAGATCAGGGAAACAGCCGAGGGCTTCAGCATCGGCGCGGCGGTCCCCTGCGCCGTGCTGGGCGAGAACACGGCCCTGCAGAAGGCATGGCCCGGCGTCGTCGAAGCGGCCAAGCTGATAGGCTCGAAGCAGGTGCAGGGACGCTGCACCATCGTCGGCAATCTGTGCAACGCCTCGCCGGCCGCCGACAGCGTGCCGGCGCTGGTGGCCGCTGGCGCCAAGGCTGTGGTCGTCGGCCCGGGAACCAGGCGCACGATTGCCGTGCAAGCGGTGCCGACTGGGCCGGGCAAGACGTCGCTGGCCAAGGGCGAGATCATCGAGGCAATCCTGCTCGACAGCCGTCTGCCGCGTTCGGGCGATGCCTATCTGCGTTTCATTCCGCGCACGGAGATGGACATAGCGGTGGTAAGCGCCGGCGTGAACTTGACGCTCGATGAGCAAGGTCGCGTCAAATCCGCCCGTCTGGCGTTGGGCGCCGTGGCGCCGACGGTGATTCTGGTCGAGGAGGCCGCCGAGGTTCTCATCGGCTCCAAGCTGGACGAAGCCACGCTGGAGAGGCTCGCCAAGGTCTGCTCGGGCGCCTGCCGCCCGATCGACGACAAGCGCGGCACTATCGAATTCAGACGGAAAGTCGCGGGTGTGCTGGCCAAGCGGGCCGCCACGACCGCCTATGCACGCGCAGGAGGCAAATGATGGCTGGTGTGGCAGTATCAACGACAATCAACGGCGACAATGTCGAGTTCCTTTGCCAGCCGGACGAGACGCTGCTTGATGTCCTGCGCGATCGCCTGGGGCTGACGGGCGCCAAGGAAGGCTGCGGCACCGGCGACTGCGGGGCCTGCAGCATCATCCTCGACGATCGGCTGGTGTGCTCGTGCCTGGTGCTCGGCGCGGAGGCCGAGGGCCGGCACGTCGAGACCATCGAGGGCATGGCGCATGGCGACAGGCTGCATCCGCTGCAGCAGAAATTCCTGGAGCACGCCGCACTCCAATGCGGCGTCTGCACGCCGGGCTTTTTGATAGCGGCGAAGGACCTTTTGGCCAAGAACCCCGATCCGACCGAGGAGGAGATCCGCTTCGGCCTCGCCGGGAACCTCTGCCGCTGCACCGGCTACGACAAGATCGTGCGTGCCGTTCAGGACGCCGCCAGCGTGATGAAGGGAGTATGACGATGAATTTCGATCCGCGTTACTCCGGACGCAATTTCACCTCTGTCGGCACGCGTCCCATCCGTCCCGACGGCGTCGACAAGGTGACGGGCCGCGCACGCTATGGCGCCGACTTCAACATGGCCGGGCAACTGGTCGGGCGCGTTCTCAGAAGCCCCCATGCGCATGCCACGATCAGGAAGATCGACACGTCGAAGGCGGAGAAGCTCGCCGGCGTCAAGGCCGTGATCACCGCGGCCGACCTGCCCGACCTCACCGACGGCGATGCCGCCATGTACGACATCCTCGACAACTGCATGGCGCGCAAGAAAGCGCTCTATGACGGCCATGCCGTGGCCGCGGTGGCTGCGGTCGATGCCCGCACGGCGAGGCAGGCACTGAAGCTGATCGAGGTCGACTACGAGGTGTTGCCGCATGTCACCGACGTCGACGAGGCGATGAAGCACTCCGCACCTCTGGTCAACGACGCCATCTTCACCGAGGGCCTCGAGCAAAAGCCCCGCAAGCCTTCCAATGTCACCAAACGCACCCAGTACGGCCATGGCGACATCCACGTAGGTTTCGGCCAGGCCGACTTCCTCGTCGAGCGCTCCTTCAAGACCGAGCAGACGCACCAGGGTTATATCGAGCCGCATGCCTGCGTGGCCAATGTCAGCTCCGACGGCACCGCCGACCTGTGGGTCTGTACGCAAGGCCATTTTGTCTACCGCCAACACTGCGCCCAACTGCTTGGCATGGAAGCCTCGAAGCTGCGCGTCACCTCCTCGGAGATCGGCGGCGGTTTCGGCGGCAAGACCCATGTCTGGGCCGAGCCGGTGGCACTGGCGCTGTCACGCAAGGCCGGGCGGCCGGTCAAGCTGGTCATGACGCGCGACGAGGTGTTCCGCGCCTCCGGCCCGACCAGCGCCACCTCGATCGATGTTCGGATCGGCGCCCGCAAGGACGGCACCATCACGGCGGCCGAGGCGACGCTGCGCTATAGCTGCGGCCCCTATGCCGGCACGTGGGCCGAGATCGGCGCCATGACGGCCTTTGCCTGCTACAAGCTCGAGAACGTCAGGACGGTCGGCTACGAAGTGCTGGTCAACCGGCCCAAGACCGCGGCCTATCGCGCGCCGTCGGCTCCGATGGCGGCGTTTGCGGTGGAAAGTGCGGTCGACGAGCTGGCCAAGGAGATCGGCATGGACCCTGTCGAGTTCCGGATCAGGAACGCGGCGCAGGAAGGCACCAGATCGTCCTATGGACCGGTATACGGCCCGATCGGCATCGGGCCGACGCTGGAGGCGGTGAAGAACCATCCGCACATGAAGGCGCCGCTCGGCAAGAACCAGGGCCGCGGAATGGCCTGCGGCTTCTGGTTCAATTTCGGTGGCCAGACCTGCACCGACCTCAACATCGGCATGGACGGCTCGGTCTCGCTTGCCGTCGGCACGGTCGATGTGGGTGGTTCCCGCGCGTCGCTGTCGTTGGTCGCGGCGGAGGAGCTCGGCATCCCCTATGAGCAGGTCAAGGCGGTGGTCGCCGATACCTCCAGCCTCGGCTACAACGACATGACGGACGGCAGCCGCGGCACCTTCTCCTCCTCCATGGCGACGATCTCGGCCGCCCGCAACGCCATCAAGGTGTTGCGGGAACGCGCCGCACAGATGTGGGACATTCCCGTCGACGACGTGGTCTGGGAAAAGGGCCACGCGATTGCCAAGGGCGAGAAATACGGCAACCTTGCAGCATTGTCGCTGAAGGAGATCGCGGCCGCTTCCGGAAAGACGGGGGGACCGATCGCAGGGCACAGTGAGCTCGTCGCCGACGGCGCCGGCGTCTCCTTCGCCACCCATATCTGCGATATCGAGGTCGATCCCGAGACCGGCTCCACCAGGGTGCTGCGCTACACCGTCGTTCAGGACGCCGGCAAGGCGGTGCATCCGACCTATGTCGAGGGGCAATACCAGGGGGGTGCCGCGCAAGGCATCGGCTGGGCGCTGAACGAGGAGTATATCTACGGCAAGGACGGGCGGCTGCAGAACCCTGGCTTCCTCGATTACCGCATCCCGGTCTGCTCGGACCTGCCGATGATCGACACGCAGATCCTCGAGATCCCCAATCCTAACCATCCTTACGGGGTGCGCGGCGTCGGCGAGACCTCGATCGTGCCGCCGCTGGCGGCGATCGCCAATGCGGTCTCGAACGCCGCGGGCGTGCGCATGACGCATATCCCGATGTCGCCGCCGCGCATCCTGGCGGCGCTCGAGGCGGAACGGGGAGGCTGATGGTCGAAGTAACGCTCTGGGGGTCGCTCGGCGCGATCGCTGGAGGCAAGAGCAAGGTCGAAATCGAGGCGAAGGATATTCGGGAGCTGTTCAGGAAGCTGGCTGAACAGTATCCCGGCCTCGAGCCCTACATCGATCGCGGCATCGCCGTCGCCATCGACGGGACGATCTATCGCGACACCTGGTCGAAGGAACTGCCGGAAGGGGCGGAGATTTTCCTGCTGCCGCGCCTTGCCGGGGGATGATTTGGGCTCGAGCTCAAGCCGCGCTCCGTGCGGCCAATGCTCGTTTATGAATTCGCGGCCCAGCAGGTCTATCGTAACCCGAACACTACAGTGGAATTGCGGTCACTTCTTTGGCCGTTCGGATCACGAACATCGTGTGGTATCGCGCGACGTTGCTTCGGTCTCGGAACAGTCGCTCGCACAGCGCATCGAACTCTTCCATATCCGTCAGGCGGAGCATGAGGACGGCGTCGGTTTCGCCGCTTACACTGTAGGCCTGAGTGACGGCCGGTTCCTGGGCGGCCAACTCGAGAAAGTCCCGCATAAACTGCTCACCATGACGCTCCAGTTCGACGGTGACGATCGCCTTCAAGCCCCGGCCAGCCTTTGCCGGTGCGAGAAGCGCGACAACGCGGCTGATGACACCGCTTTTCTTCAGTCGTCGTATGCGGCGCAGGCAGCTCGAAGGGGAAAGCCCGATTAATCCCGCCAGTTTGGCGTTAGTTCGTGAGGCATCATCCTGGAGCAGGTTGAGAAGCCTTCTGTCGATCTTGTCCATGTTGGTCGCGCTCAGCGTCGGTGCGTTGCAATTTTATTGCACGGAATCGCAAACTTTGACCACAAATGCGAAGCGTCTCACGCTACTCAGACGGCTCCAGGAATGATGGAGCAGCATGATGGCAATTTGCGCCGCCTTCTATCGCAGGACATTGGAGACGCTTGAAATCTATTGGGAACTGGTTCGCGTGATCGTTCCGGTTGCGATTGCCACGCGGCTGCTGCAGGACCTTGGCGTCATCCAGGCGATTTCTCCGTTCTTCTCCCCGCTCATGTTGCAGGTGGGGTTGCCACCTGAACTCGCCTTTGCCTGGCTGACGGGATTGCTGGTCGGGATCTGGGGCGCGCTTGTGATCGTATTCACCTTGGTTCCGGTTTCGGCGCTCAGCACTGCCGACATGACGGTTCTTTCGGCTCTCTTGCTGTTTGCACATGCCATTCCGATCGAGCAACGGATCATTCAGAGGGCCGGGCCGAGCTTCCTGGTCACCGCGGCGCTTCGTATTGGCGGGGGTTTGGTCTTTGCTGTCCTTCTGCATCAGATATTCGCCGTAACCGGATGGCTGTCAGGATCGGTGAAGCCGGCGTGGATGCCGACGAATGAAAGCACCGACTGGGGCGGCTTTCTCCTGGGTACGCTCAAAACCCTGGGCATCATGCTCGTTGTTCTGCTTGCGCTGAGCTGGGTGATCGAGCTTCTCAAGATGTCGGGCATTTTGGAGTGGATGAACAGAGGGCTTGCACCGCTCTTTCGGCTCGCCGGCATCGAAAAGCAGACGGTACCTTTCGCCGCTGTTGGCCTGTTTCTCGGGATTTCCTATGGCGCAGGACTGCTGATCCGCGAGGCGCGCACGCCTAGCGCGGAGCCGCGTCAGATATTCCTTGCCTGCGTGTTCATGGGTTTTGCCCATAGCCTCATTGAGGATACGTTGGTCGTTGTCACACTTGGCGCCGATGTCACGAGCGTGCTTCTCGGTCGCCTGGCGTTTGCCGTGCTCGCGACCGCCGTGATCGCAAAAGTAATCAAGGCGGTTCCCGACGCTCTTTTCTTCAAGACACTCTTCCACAAGGAAGGAGACAGTCGGCGCAGTCGGATTTCGGAGCCGGCGATTAGCGGGCCGTTGACGTGCCCTCCTTACGCAGCAGCCGACATGTGTGTCGCATCGCTATCGGGACAGGACGCGGCTACCCCTCGCCCGACAGATCGCGCCGCGCCTTGTCGAGTTCTTCGGCAAAGCGCCGCATCAGGTGGCCTTCGGTCAGCAGACCGACCACCTCGCGGTCGGTGAAAGCCTCGACCACCGCCAATTCCTCGGCGCCGGCGCGCTGGAAGGTCTCGGCCGCCGATTGCACGTTCATGCTCGGCACCAGCACCGCATCCCTGAATTTGGCGAAGGACAGCACCGGCAACCATGCCCGCGTGATGCTGCGGCGATAAAGCCCATCTTCACCTCGGGGAACTGCGTTGACGTAAACGTCAACCCGAAGCTATATGCGCCGGCGGCCGTGGCTGTAAAACCAGGCAAGCGGCTTCGGCCAGATCGAAGCGCCGGCGCGCGACAAACGCAAGCAGACGAGGAGAACCGCCATGAGCGTTCAGGAGATTGCCGACAACATCAGGTCGCGCGTGGCGAGTGCCGGGTTCGATCGCTCGGTGAAATTCGACACCGGCGGCGACGGCGTCATCGTCATCGACGGCGCCGATGTCTCGACTACCGATGCGCCGGCCGATTGCACCATAAAGCTGTCGCTCGACGATCTGGACTCGCTGATATCTGGCGATCTCAACCCGACGATGGCCTTCATGTCCGGCAAGATAAAGGTCGAAGGCGACATGAGCGTCGCCATGGCGCTCAGCCAGTTGATCGGCTGATCGCTTGAGGTGAAACAAGCCGCCGCACGATGGCGGCGGCTTGCTTCGAACCGTCACGCAGCGAGCGGCAGCCTCTGCGCCTTCAACTTGCGCCCTGCCGCCTTCAGGGTGCCTTGCGCGCGGTCGAGCGCGCCGACAACCAGTTCCCGCGCCAGCAGGCGGTGCCGCTCGTAAGGCCCCGGCATGGCCAGCGAGCCGGTCTTTGCGGCCGAAAACCCGAAGCGCTCGTAATAGGGCGCGTCGCCGACCAGCAGGATCGCCACATGGCCAAGCCGCTCGGCCTCGGTGACCGCATGGCGCATCAGCGCCGAGCCGATGCCGGCATTTTTCAGCGCCGGGTCGACCGCAAGCGGGCCGAGCAGCAGCGCTGCCGTGCCGCCCTCGCCCAGCACCACGTCCCACAGCCGCACCGTGCCGGCAACAGTGCCCGACGCATCGCGCGCGACAAAGGCCAGGCCCTCCGAAGGCCGGCGGCCGCGCCGCAGCTTTTCCGACGACTTCTTCCGGCGCTTCGGCCCCATGGCGCGATCGAGCAAAGCGTCGCGAGCGCCAACGTCGGCGGCGGTTTCGGCGACGACCGCAATCTCCCCCCTCGAGGGGGAGATGTCGCCGAAGGCGACAGAGGGGGTTGTCGCGCGTGAAGCGCCGGCCTCCATCTGCGGCAGGAGGCCGAGTCCAGTCGAACCGACCCCCTCTGGCCGCTTCGCGGCCATCTCCCCCTCGAGGGGGGAGATTCCCACGCCTTCAACGATGAGATCTGCAATGTTCATTTCCGCGATCCTTCACAAGCGGATTGTTCCACAGGCGAGCCGGGGCGGGCGACAGGCGCCCACCGGGGATGATCTGAGCAACTCTTGCGAGCCCTCAGATCACGTAGGATCGGAGAGGCTCGAAGCCGTTGAAGGCGACCGAGGCGTAGGTCGTCGTGTAGGCGCCGGTGCCCTCGATCAGCACCTCGTCGCCGATGGTCAGCGACAGGGGCAGCGGGTACGGCGTCTTTTCGTACATCACGTCGGCCGAATCGCAGGTCGGGCCGGCGAGCACGCAAGGCGCGGTCTCGCTGCCGTCATGCGCGGTGACGATCGGGTAGCGGATCGCCTCGTCCATCGTCTCGGCGAGACCGCCGAACTTGCCGATGTCGAGGAACACCCAGCGCACATTGTCGTTGTCGGCCTTCTTCGAGATCAGCACGACCTCCGACTTGATGACCCCGGCATTGCCGACCATGCCGCGGCCCGGCTCGATGATCGTCTCGGGGATGGCGTTGCCGAAATGCTTCCTGAGCGCCGAGAAGATCGCCTGGCCGTAGGCCTGCGCCACCGGCACATCCCTGAGATAGCGGGTCGGGAAGCCGCCGCCCATATTGACCATCTTCAGCACGATGCCTTCGTCGGCCAGCGTCGCGAACACCTTCTTGGCGTCGGCCAGCGCGCGGTCCCAGGCGGTCAGGTCGGTCTGCTGCGAGCCGACATGGAATGACACGCCATGGGCGTCGAGGCCGAGTGTCCTGGCATGGCGCAGCACGTCGACCGCCATCGCCGGCACACAGCCGAACTTGCGCGACAGCGGCCATTCGGCGCCCTCGCCGTCGGTCAGGACGCGGCAGAACACGCGGGCGCCGGGAGCGACGCGAGCGATCTTCTCGACTTCCTCGACGCAGTCCACCGCAAACAGCTTGATGCCGAGCTGGTAGGCGCGCTGGATGTCGCGCTCCTTCTTGATGGTGTTGCCGAAGGAGATGCGGTCCGCCGGCGCACCGGCGTCCATCGCCATCTCGACTTCAGCAACGGAAGCGGTGTCGAAGGACGAGCCCATCGCAGCAAGCAGGCGCAGGATTTCCGGCGCCGGATTTGCTTTCACCGCATAGTAGATCTTGGAATCGGGAAGCGCCTTCTCGAAAGCACGGAAATTGTCGCGCACGACATCGAGGTCGACGACGAGGCACGGGCCGTTCGGACGTCGGGTGGCGAGAAAGTCAAGGATGCGCTGGGTAGCCATCGGGTCTCTCCATCAGCGCCTTGCGGCGCGCACAAAGGCTTGCGGACGCGGGCTCTCGGCCTCCCGAACACGCGGTGGACAAAGGCGGGACGGAAATCCATGGAACCAGCCGGTGGAGACCCCGGAACCATGAAGCGCCGTCTCGCGGCGGTGAACCTTGGCCTTGCCCGGCCTCGGTTCGCTTTGTCTGCCTTGGCTTGGATGGGAGACCCGTCCGCACTGCCGGCAATGAAGGTGTGCCTCTTCAGTAACCCCGGTCTTTGGACGACCGGCAGAACACCAGAAAGGCCCGCACCGTCGTTGCTTCAAGGTGTCCTCGGTTGGCGGTTGGCCGCTAAACCGACTGGAGGGGTTGGCTCCAGTTACCTTACCGATTGCCCTCACCATTCGAGGATCGGCGGACACCCACAGGCACGTGCGACTTTGGGCAAGCGCGATATAAGATCGAAAGATTTCACAATCAATAAAAATCGTATGGCAGGTTGTAAAATTTGTGGCATCGAACAATGCTGCGGCACCAGAAGAACAATGCTGCGACAGGCACATCCGGATATCGAACGCATGACAGGCACTCGCGGCCCGCTGAACGCTTTTCTCGATCTTGATCAAGTCCCTGTTACCAATGCGCAATCCGGCCCGCTTGCCGGCTTGCGGCTGGCCGTCAAGGATATCTTCGACGTCGCTGGCTACCGCACCGGTTGCGGCAACCCGCAGAAATACCGCGAAGCCTCGCCGGCCATGGCGACCGCGCCGGCCGTCCAGGCGCTGCTTGATTCGGGCGCCCGCTTCGTCGGCAAGACGCAGACCGACGAACTCGCATTTTCCCTGCTCGGGCTGAACGCGCATTTCCCGTCGCCCATCAACCCGGCAGCACCCGACCGCGTCACCGGCGGCTCGTCCTCCGGTTCTGCCGCGGCAGTCGCCGGCGGGCTGGCCGACATTGCAACCGGATCGGACACCGGCGGCTCGATCCGAGCGCCGGCAAGCTTCTGCGGCCTGATCGGCCTCAGGACGACGCATGGCCGCATCCCGCTCGACGGCACCATGCCGCTGGCGCCTTCGCTGGACACGTTCGGCTGGTTCGCAAGCGACATCGTCATCTACGAAAAGGTCGGCACGGCGCTGCTCGGCGACGATCCGCATTCCCATGAACTGAGACGCCCCGTCACTCTCGCTGAGCTGGACGGCCTCGTGCTCGGCCCGCACGAGGCCGACGAATATCTCGCCATGCTCCGCAGTGTCGCTTCGGTGCTGGGCGCACCGCGCAGCGTCGGCCCGCTGTCGCATTCGACCGACGATCTCTATTGGTGCTTCCGCAAGCTGCAAGGCTATGAAGCCTGGCAAAGTCACGGCGCCTGGATCGCCGGCGGCGACCGCATGCTGGGACCCGGTGTCAAGGAGCGTTTCGAGCACGGCGCGACAATCGACGCGGCAACCGCGCAATGTGAAACGGAACGTCGCGTTTCGTTTCGCCTCGAACTGGCCGGCCTGCTTGGCGACGACGGCGTTCTTGTGCTTCCGACCGCTCCTGGTGCCGCGCCGCTCAAGGCCGCGTCATTCGACGATTTGCAGACCTATCGCGAGCGGGCGCTGAGACTGCTCTGCCTTTCCGGCCTGTCCGGCTTTCCGCAAATCACGCTGCCGCTCGGCAAGACCGGCGGGGCGCCGTTCGGCCTTTCGCTGCTCGGTCCGAAGAACAGCGACCGGCAGTTGATTGCGCTGGCCGCCCGCATCCTTTCGGCCCACCAAGGAGGCGCATGACATGGATACGCTGACCCGCATGCGCGCCTTCATCGACGTGGTCGAGGCCGAAGGATTTTCGGCGGCGGCGCGCAAGATCGGCCGCTCGAAGGCGCTATTGTCGAAATATGTGCGCGAGCTGGAGGACGAGCTCGGCGCGCTGCTGCTCAACCGCACCACCAGGCAGTTTTCCCTGACCGAGGCCGGCCACACCTATTACCGGCGCGCCTCGGAGATCGTGCGCGAGGTCGACAGCCTTGCCGATGCGGTGCGCGAATCCTCCGGCGACGTGCGCGGCAGGATCAAGCTGTCGGCGCCGCGCACCTTTGCCGACGCGCCGATCGGCCAGTCGCTGATCGACTTCGCCAAGCAGCACCCCGACATCGTGCTCGACATCCATCTCGACGACCGTTTCGTCGATCTGGTCGAGGAGGGCTTCGATCTGGCGGTGCGCATTTCGCGGCTGGAAAATTCCTCGTTGATCGCCAGGCGCCTGGCGCCATTTTCGGTACGGCTTTGCGCGTCTCCTGAACTGATCGCCAGGCACGGCATGCCGGTCAGGCCGCAAGACCTTGCCCGCGTGCCTTGCATCATCGACACCAATGGGCGCTGGCTCACCAACTGGCCGTTCAAAGGCGACAGCGGCGATACGGTGAGCGTTTCGGTTTCCGGCCCGATCGAGGTCAACAGCCCGATGGCGGCAAGGGCCGCTGCCGTGGCTGGATTGGGATTTTCCGTCCTGCCGGATTTCATCGCCGCGCCCGACATCGAAAGCGGCAAGCTGCTGACTGCGCTGGATGACCGCATTCTGCCCGGCGGCGGCATTTTTGCCGTCTATCCGCACCGGCGCTATCTGCCTGCAAAAGTTCGCGTTTTCGTCGACTTCCTGGTGCAGTGGTTCAAGACGCTGGACAACGCATGAGCTTTCAGCCGCGTTGCGGTCCCATTTTCGCCCGCTTTCTGGTAACTGTCGGCAATTCACCGAAGCCGATTGAATCGCGACCGAGAATGCACCTGAAACGGCAAGCAATCATGCTGGCTTCGGCCTTGACCGCGACGTTTGCCGCCGTCGGACCGGCTGAGGTGCATCCCCACGTCTTCGCCGAAGCCCGCCTCGAAGTGGTCCTCGGCCCGGATCACCAAACTGTGAAGGCATTGCGTCATGTCTGGCGCTTCGACGATTTGTTTTCGAGCACGGTGATGATGGAGTTCGACAAGAATTCCGACCTGAAACTCGACGACAAGGAGCTGAAGGATGTCGCCGACACCGTCCATGCCTCGCTTGCCGAATTCAACTATTTCCAGCTCGTCACCGTCGACGGCAAGGACGTGGCAATGACCCCGCCGCCGCATTTGATGGCCAATTTCGACAATGACCAGTTGATCATCCTGTTTGAATCTGAACCGAAGGTACCGATCAAACTGAGCGGCAAGATAGATATCGGCGTCTACGACCCGACCTTCTACACCGCGATCGATTTCACCGAGGATGCCAATCTGCAGGTCGATGGGTTGCCGCCGACCTGCACCAGCAAGGTTGTCCGCCCGAACCCGGACGAGGCGATCGCCCAGAACCAGAAGACCCTGACCGAGGCCTTCTTCAACGATCCGACAGGCACCGACATGAGCAAGATCTTTGCCACCAAGCTTGAACTGACCTGTCAGCCGGAAGGATAGATCCAGTGACCAAACCGTCCCTGCGTTTGGCATTCGGTCTTCTGGCCGCCGCCTTTGTGATGACGCACTTTCTCGGCTCCGCCCACGCCCAGAGTTCACTCGGCATCGGCACCAATGACGGCATGGCTCCAACCGCCACCGGCCCGTTCGCCCACATCCTGATGTGGATCAATCTGCGCCAGCAGGAATTCTATCATGCGCTTGCCGGCGCGATGAAGGCGATGCGCCAGGACGGCAGCAAGTTGTGGCTGCTCATCGGCCTGTCCTTTGCCTATGGCATTTTCCACGCCGCCGGCCCCGGTCACGGCAAGGCGGTGATCTCTTCCTACATGGT
Organism: Mesorhizobium sp. M0768; assembly: GCF_040320195.1. Classification (NCBI taxonomy): domain Bacteria; kingdom Pseudomonadati; phylum Pseudomonadota; class Alphaproteobacteria; order Hyphomicrobiales; family Phyllobacteriaceae; genus Mesorhizobium; species Mesorhizobium sp. M0768. Next base: position 179,936 of record NZ_JAMYPD010000003.1, read on the forward strand.
GGCCAATGAAGTGGCGCTCCGGCGCGGCATCATGCTGTCCTTCGTCTCGGCCCTGCTGCAGGCGCTGACCGCGATCGTGGTGATGCTGGTCGCCTATTTCTTGCTGCGCGGCACTGCCGTCTCGATGACAGACGCCGCATGGTTCCTTGAAATCATGAGCTATGTCTTCGTCACTCTGTTCGGCGCCTGGCTGCTGTGGCGCAAGGCCGGCCCGGCCATCCTTCGCCTGTTCGGCGCAAATCCGGGCTACAGCCTCTCGGCTGCCCATGCCGGCCATTCACATGCCGGCCATTCACATTCCGCGCATGCCCATGCGGCACATTCCCACGCGCTTGATGCGCATGACCACCACGATCATGCGCATGACCACGGCGCCCACGACCACGCCCATGCTGCGCACGATCACCACAGCCATGCGGCGGGCGAGGTCTGCGAGACCTGCGGACACTCGCATGCCCCCGACCCGGCGCTGCTTTCCGGTGATCGCTTCGATTGGCGCACGGCCTGGTCGGCGGTGGCCGCCGTCGGCATCCGCCCCTGTTCCGGCGCGCTGATCGTGCTGAGCTTCGCCTTGCTGAATGGGCTGTGGTTCGGCGGCATCCTTTCGGTGCTGGCCATGGCGCTCGGCACCGCAATCACCGTCTCGGCCCTGGCGACGCTTGCGGTGACCGCCAAGAACTGGGCGGTGTATTTCGCCGGCGACGGCCGCATGGGCAACCGTATCCATTCCTTCGTCGAGATCGGCGGCGCCGCCTTCGTCTTCCTGTTCGGCCTGCTGCTGCTTTCGGCCAGCCTGACTGGCGCCTGACCTCGTTGCGTCCGATCGGGGCGCTTTAACTAGGGATATTGCCTCAACTCGTCCTCGATATGGACGCGGATGATCTCGTCGAAGCTCGTTTCGGCGGCAAAGCCAAGCTCCCTCGAGCGCCGCGCCTCGAAGCGCGTCGGCCAGCCCTTGACGATCGCCCAGATCGTCTCGTCGGGCTCCTCGCGGATCAGTTTCACCGCCTTGGCGCCGGCGACACGTTCCAGCGCTTCGATCTGTTCGCCGACGCTGACGGCGACGCCCGGCATCGTCAGGTTGCGGCGCGGGCCGACGGCACTGCCGTCGATCTGAGCCGCATGGATCAGGAAATTCACCGCCGAACGCGGGCTGGCGTGTGTGTGGACGACTGAGCGCGGCACCGGCAGGATCGCTTCATGGCCGCTCAGCGGCTCGCGGATGATACCGGAGAAGAACCCTGAGGCCGCCTTGTTCGGCTTTCCCGGCCTGACGCAGATGGTCGGCAGCCTGATGCCGATGCCGTCGAAGAAACCGCGGCGCGTATAGTCGGCAAGCAGCGCCTCGCCGATCAGCTTCTGCGTGCCGTAGGAGGTCAGCGGCGTCGGGTGGAACTCGTCCGGAATGATGTCGGGAAACGGTGCGCCGAACACGGCGATCGACGAGGTGAAGACGACGCGTGGCGTATAGGCGGCCAAGCGGATGGCATCGAACAGCGCCCTGGTGCCGTCGAGATTGACGCGGTAGCCGAGATCGAAATTGGCCTCCGCCTCGCCCGACACCACGCCGGCGAGATGAAAGATCACGCCGGGGCGCGGCGCGACCAGATTTGCGGTCGCTCCCGGTGCGGCAAGGTCGCCGGTGTGGAGGGTAATGCTGACACCTTCGAGCACCGGCGCTTGCGGCGGCACGATATCGTGAAGATCGAGCGCGGCGATCTTGCGGCCGCCGAGCGTCCCGTCCTTGGCCAACCTGGCGATGAGTTTGCGGCCGACCATGCCTGCCGCGCCGGTAATCAGAATGCGCATGTCACTTTCCCTTTTTGCGCTGGCTGCGGCTACGCAGCCAGAACACGACGAAGATTGCCACCATGAAGATCGCCGCGACGACACCGGCAAGCACCGTCGAGACCTTGCCGACCGCCAGCATCACTGTTGGAAGATAATAGGCTGCGATGCCGAACAGCAGCAAAACCCAGGCGGCGCCGATCGCCGCATTGCGGGTGTCGCGGTCCATCACGCGGCGCCAGGGTGGCGAGAGTTCATGTCGATCGTTGCCAATGCCCAGAACTCCCGAAGTCAGTGATAATGGCCGCGGTGCGGTGCCGCATCATGCGCGTGATCGTGCTCGTCATCATGCTCATGGCTGTCGGCACATCGGCCGAATTCCGGTTCGACCGTGGCATGGGCTATGCCATGTTCCGCCGCAAGCCGCTTCTTGATCGCGCTTACCGCCATATGCGCGTCGACGCCGTCATTGAGGCAGGCATGCAACGTCGCCATGTTGCTGGAACCGTCGATCGACCAGACATGCATGTGATGCACCTCGCGCACGCCCTTGATTGTCGCCTCGATGTCCCTGGCGATCAGGTCGCGGTCGAGGCTTGCCGGCACGCCTTCGAGCAGGACGTGGGCTGCCTCGCGCATCAGCGACCAGGCCGTGGACAGGATCAGCAGCGAGACCAGGATCGACAGGATCGGATCGATGGGCGTCCAGCCCGTCGCCAGGATCACCAGCGCCGCGACGATTGCCGCTGCCGAGCCGAGCAGGTCGCCGAGCACGTGCAGGATGGCGCCGCGCATATTCAGGCTGCCGCGGTCGCCGCCATGCAGCACGAAGAAAGAGCCGATATTGATCGCAAGGCCGGCGATGGCAACGACCAGCATCGGCCCGCCGAGCACGGGCTCAGGCGTCAGCAAACGCCCCCAGGCCTCGTAGACGATCCACAGCGCAATGGCGAAGATGGCGATGCCGTTGGTATAGGCGACCAGTGTCTTGACCCGGCCGAAACCATAGGTGAGGCGCACGGTTGCCGGCCGGCTCGCAAGGTGAAAGGCATACCAGGCAAGGCCGAGCGCAATGCAATCGGCAAGCATGTGGCCGGCATCCGCCAGCAGCGCCAGCGATCCCGTCAAGAGACCGCCAAGCGCTTCGACGACCATGAAGCCGGCGGTCAGGCAGGCCGCGATCAGCACGCGCTTTTTGTCGGTCGAGCCATGCACATGCCCGGCACCGTGACTGTGGTCGTGGCCCTGCGCAGCATGGTCGTGGGTATGCGCCATCTATGAGCTCCTGCTAGAGCCTGATCCAACCCGGCAGAATCGGGATGGAGGCTCTATCTTTTATTTGACCATGATCTTTTCCGAAAACCGGATACCACTTTTCGGGAGCATGGTCAGGCGCCGAACTCGGCGCGAAAATCCTCGAGCCGCCGCTTCTGCTGGCCATCGCTGTCGAAATTGGCCGGATCGAGCCACGCCTCATAGGCTCTGCGCAGATCAGGCCATTCCTTGTCGATGATCGAATACCACGCGGTATCGCGGTTTTCGCCCTTGACCACAAGATGCTGACGGAAAATGCCCTCGAACTTGAAGCCGAAACGTTCCGCCGCGCGCTTCGACGGCTCGTTGCGATTGTTGCATTTCCATTCGTAGCGGCGGTAGCCAAGCTCGTCGAAGACATACTTCATGAACAGGAACTGCGCTTCCGTCGCCGCCGGCTTTCGCGAGATCAGCGGGCCCCAATAGATGTTGCCGATCTCGATGACGCCGTAGGCGGCGTCGATGCGCATCAGCGTCTGGCGCCCGGCGACCTTGCCGCTGGCCTTGTCGATGACCGTGAAGAACAGCGGGTCTTCGCTGGCTTCTGCCTTGTCCAGCCACGGCTGGAAGGCGGCACGGCTCTCCGGCGGGTAGTCTGGCAGCCAGGCGAAGCGGCCGTCGACATCGGCCACCGACGAGGCCTCAAACAGGCCGTCGCCGTGCTTTTCGGCGTTGAGCGGCTCCAGCCTGACAGTTCGCCCCTCCAGCACCTTGCGTTCGGCCCGCGGGCGCGGTTGCCAATTCTTGAGATTTTCCGACACCGAAAACTCCAATCCGTTTGACTTTTGCGGGCGGACGCTCACAAAAACGCACGCTCGCTGAAAGAACCACACGGACGGGAAAAATGCTCCACACGATTTCGGCCTTCGACCGCCTCGGCGAGGAGAATGCGTTCGCGGTGCTGGCGCGTGCCACGGCACTTGCCCACCAGGGCCGCGACATTGTCAATCTCGGCATCGGCCAGCCCGACTTCAAGACGCCGCAGCACATCGTCGAGGCCGCGATCAAGGCGCTACGCGATGGCCATCACGGCTATACGCCGGCCAACGGACTGCTGGCGACGCGCGAAGCGGTGGTACGCCGCACGCTGGCCACCACCGGCGTCGAAGTCTCGCCGGAAGCGGTGATGATCCTGCCCGGCGGCAAGCCGACCATGTTCGCGGCCATCCTGATGTTCGGCGAGCCGGGCGCCGAAATTCTCTATCCCGATCCCGGCTTTCCGATCTACCGCTCGATGATCGAGTTCACCGGTGCTGCCCCCATCCCGGTGCCGATGCGCGAGGAGAACGGCTTTGCCTTTTCGGCTGCGGAGACCTTGGCGCTGATCACCCCGAAGACCAGGCTGCTGATCCTCAACTCGCCCGCCAATCCGACCGGCGGCGTCACGCCTCGCGCCGAGATCGAAAAGCTGGTCAGGGGGCTGCAAGCGCACCCGGACGTCGCCATCCTCTCCGACGAGATCTACGACGTGATGACCTATGACGGCGAGACGCACTGCTCGCTGCTCGCCTTCCCCGAAATCCGCGACCGGCTGATCGTGCTCAACGGCTGGTCGAAGACCTGGGCGATGACCGGTTGGCGCATGGGCTGGTCGATCTGGCCGAATGGCGACAAGGGCGCGCATCTCTACGACAAGGTGCGCAAGCTGGCGGTCAATTGCTGGTCCTGCGTCAACGCGCCGAGCCAGTATGCCGGCATAGCCGCCATCGACGGCCCGCAGGACGACGTCGACAAGATGATGCGCGCCTTCGACCGCCGCAGGAAGGTCGTGGTCGAGGGGTTGAATGCCTTGCCCGGCGTTTCCTGCATTACGCCGAAAGGCGCCTTCTATGCCTTCCCCAATGTTTCCAAGACCGGCTGGAAGGCCAAGAAGCTCGCCTCGGCGCTGCTCGAGGATGCCGGCGTGGCGCTGATCGGCGGCCCCGATTTCGGCATTCTCGGCGAAGGCTATGTCAGGCTGTCCTACGCCAATTCCGAGGAGAACATCCTGCGCGCGCTGGAGCGGATCGAGGCGTTCCTGGCGAAGTGAGGACGACGATAGGAGAAGCCACATGTTCTATGCCATTCTTGCCTATCACGAGGAAGAAGCGATTACGGCACTGACGCCTGAGCAGGATGCGGCGCTGATGACCGATCTTCTCCAGATCAACGATCGGCTCTACCGCCAAGGCACCCTTGGGCCGGCGGCCCGGCTCGGCGCGACACAAGACGCCTGCACCTTGCGCGGGCCAGGCACCGGAATGGTTATCGACGGCCCCTTCGCCGAGACCAAGGAACAATTGCTGGGGCTCTATGTCGTCGACTGCGCCAACCGTGACGCCGCCATCGACATTGCGCGCGACCTTCGCCGTGTCAATCCGACCGCCGTCTACGAAATCCGCCCGATTTCGCTATATTTACCCGGCGTGCCGCTTCCGGTCACCCAGCCCTAGGACGTAGACTCATAGCTACGTGGCCAGATGCGGATTGCGACGAGTTTTAGGGCGGCAAGAAAGTTCTCAGCCAGCTTGTCGTAGCGCGTCGCGATGCGACGGAACTGTTTGGCTTTGTTGAAGAAGCGCTCGATCAGGTTACGGGCTTTGTATAGGAAGGGCTGAAGCAGATCGGGGCCTTGCGATAGGCTTTGGGGGATATTGGCCCAAGTGTTCTGGTCGGTGATGGCAGTGCGCAATGCGTTGGCATCGTAGCCCTTGTCGGCGAGCAGCATCGCACTTTCAGGCAAATCTTTGATCAAGTCCGCTGCGGAGGCAGACATTTGGCTATGAAAGTGACGTCCAGACCACACTCTCAAGATCGGGAGAGTAGCGGGCGATGATAGCCTCTTGATCATGTTCCTGCGTGAGAATTATCTGCTTCCCAGTAGCGTCACCGAGCAATCGCATAAAGCGGTCAAGCTTCTCAACCTCGGTTTTTCCGCTGACTTGCCTTGGATCGAAGTCGAACTCAATTTCGACAGCGCTGAAGAAGTGACATGCAAGCTGGATTGGCCCGACGTAGAAAGACAGTAAGCTGCCTGTTTCGCTTTCCAGGGCCGCTTCGACGCCCAATGGCATCGACTCGATCTTGCCGGAGACACTGAAACTAGCAGGCGGGGTCCATTCGAGGAGGATGTCCCAGACGACCTGCCAATCTGCCTCAGACGTGTTCAGAACGTAGATGTCTCGCCAGGAGCCGTCCCAAGCGAAATCCGATGCTATCTGTTCCCAATTCATGCATGAACCATTCTCAATGACTGCAGTTCTAGCATGACATGTGCCATGACCGCTTTCCACAAATCCCAAGCCCGCTTTCCACCTATCCCGGTCATTCCGCATTTATGAGTTTACGGCCTAGTCTAGTGCATGTCGCCCAAAGTGCGCAGCGGTTTTGGGACAACGACATGTATACAACCTGGACCGGTTGCCTACCCTCGCCCGACAAACGGCATCTTCGTCGCCATCACGGTCATGAACAGCACGTTCGCGTCGAGCGGCAGGCTGGCCATATGGAGGACGGCATCGGCGACGCGCTCGACATCCATCACCGCTTCGGCGGCAATGGTGCCGTTGGCTTGCGGCACGCCGACCGTCATCGCCTGCGCCATGTCGGTCAGCGCGTTGCCGATGTCGATCTGGCCGCAAGCAATGTCGAAGGGCCTGCCGTCCAGCGCCAGCGTCCTGGTCAGCCCGGTGATGGCGTGCTTGGTCGCCGTATAGGGCACCGAGCCCGGCCGTGGCGCATAGGCCGATACCGAGCCGTTGTTGATGATGCGGCCGCCCATCGGCTGCTGCCTGCGCATGGCGCCGAACGCGGCGCGAGCACACAGGAACGAGCCGGTGAGATTGACCCCGACGATGTCGTTCCACACGTCGACCGGGATGTCGTCGATCAATGTCGATTTGTAGCTCGTGCCGGCATTGTTGAAGAGCAGGTCGACGCGCCCGAAAGCCGCAGCCACCGTCTCGAACAGATCGTCGACCTGATCGGCCTTGCTGATGTCGCAGGCGAAGGCCAATGCCTTGGCCTGCGTCGGCCCGGCCGCGGCGATCGCATCCTCCAGCACCGGCTTGCGGCGACCGCAGAAGACCGTATTCCAGCCGGCCTTGAGCAGCGCCGTGGCGACGCTTTTGCCGATGCCCGTGCCGGCGCCGGTGACGATGGCGGTTTTATAGTCGGTCATGGCTGTACTCCCTGAAAGGGATGAGGCATCGCAAATGACGGGAACCATGGCAAGCCGGCCCAAAGCCTGTGCTCACAAAAAGGGCGGCCGTTGGCGACCGCCCCTGATCCGAACCGGGCATGGGAGGAGGAAAACCGATCCGACTGACTGAAATCATGCGCTCACCGGATTAACGAGAAGCTAACGCCAACGGCGCCGAGCTCCGAGGCTTCCTCTTCGAGCTACCAGCGCGAGCCTGCGACCGGCTTGGCCGTGCTGCCCGCTGCCGGCACCTTCGCCGCCGTCACCGTCGCCTCGACATGGTCGACCAGCGCATCCGGCAGGCCGAGACGGCCGGCAAGCAGGTCGAGATAGCCGCGTTCGGCCCGCGTGTCCGGATCGATGGCAAGACGCGAGGCGGTGTAGAGTTCCAGCTTTTGCGCATCGGTCTTGGCCCCGGCGATCAGCACATCCAGATCGAGCGGCGCCTCCAGTTCCGACATCAGGAATTTCTCCGCTTCGGCGCCGACGCCGGCGAGGCTGAGCTTGCCGGCGATCTTCTGCCGCTCTTCGTCATCGACGTGACCGTCGGCCTTCGCCGCCGAGATCATCGCCCTGACCAGCGTCAGCGTGAATTCGTCTTCGCCCTGCGGCGCTTGCGACGGATGGAAGGCGGTATCGGCCGGCGGCGGCAGCAATTCCGGTTCGCCTGCAGCTTGCGTCTCGGCCGGCGCGTTGCCGTTCTTGTAGTTCTGGTAGGCCTTGTAGGCGAGGCCGCCGATCGCAGCCAACCCACCAAGCTTCACCGCCGCACCGGTGACCTGGCGGCCTGGGCCGGTTCCGAGCAGCACCGCGGCCAGCGCGCCGGCGGCAAGCGGATTGTCCTTGGCCATCTGCACCGCCTGCCCCGCCTTGTCGCGGACAGTCGATCCGGTGCCGGGAACTTGCGAGCCGAGCAGATCGTCGAGGAGCTTCTTGGGATCGAACATCAATGCCTCCAGAATTGGCCCGGCCGAAGGTGCGCGGGCAGGTTTGCACGTCGAAGACCTAGGTCCCGCAGTTTGACATTACAATGACGCGGCGCGTCCTTTTGCCCGCTGCCACGCATGACCTCGCACCGACATCTGCTTGGATTTCACGCGGAAATTACAGTGCTGCAGCCTCCTTCCGCGTCAAAAAACGCGCGACGCTGTGGACATCGGACGTGTCGAAACCAGCTTCGACTTCGAGTAATGTCGCGGCATGTCGCTTGAGAGGAGCCTGGCATGACCGATGAGACAGACCGCCAGCCGGCACGCGACCCCCAGGAACTGGAGCGCCTGCTGATTTCGCGGCAATGGGTCGGAGACATTGACGGCATGGCCGCGCTTTTCGAGCCGCATGCAGTCATCGACAGCGGTGGCGGACACCTGACGTTCGGCCGCGAAGCCATCCGGGCGCTGTTCGCGGAGATCACCGCAACCGGCCGAAAATTTCAGTCCGGAGATCAGCGCCCGGCTGTCGTCAGTGGCGACCTGGCGCTCACCTCGACCCGGCTTCCCGATGGCACCATCACCACCGAGGTGGCGCGCCGGCAGAACGACGGGACATGGCTGTGGGTCATCGATCGTTTCTCTGTTGCTTGACGTGAAGTTGCTTAACGTGAAGCTAACTTCCGATGTGGCGGTCGCCGCGCGCTTGCGCCAGCTCGACCTGGCGCTGGCGCTCGGCGTAGCGGGCGCGATCTTCGTCCGAGCGGGCATCGAAGCAATGCGGGCATGAAACGCCGGTGGCATATTGCGGCGACAGCCGGTCTTCCGCGGCTAGCGGATGCCGGCAGGCGCGGCAGAGTTCGGCCTCGCCTTCGACCAGCCCGTGCGATACCGAAACGCGCTCGTCGAAGACGAAGCATTCGCCTTGCCAGAGGCTCTGTTCGGCGGGCACGTCCTCGAGATATTTCAGAATGCCGCCCTTGAGGTGGAACACATCCTCCAAACCGAGCGACTTCACATAGGCTGTCGCTTTCTCGCAGCGAATGCCGCCGGTGCAGAACATGGCGACCTTGCGCCCGTCGAGCTCGTGCCGATGCTGCTCGACCCAGGCCGGGAATTCGCGGAAGCTGTTGGTGGCGGGATCGACAGCGCCCTTGAAGGTGCCGAGCGACACCTCGTAGGCATTGCGCGTGTCGATGACGATGGTGCCCGTATCCGAGATCAGTGCATTCCAGTCGGCCGGCGCGACATAGGTGCCTGCACCTGCCGCCGGATCGATATTCTCCACGCCCATGGTGACGATCTCGCGCTTCAACCGCACCTTCATGCGGTGGAACGGCATCGTTGCGGCGCTGCTGTATTTGATCTCGAGGCCGGCGAGACCGTCGATGGATTCGAGATGATCGATGAGCGCGGCGATTGCCGTTTCACTGCCGGCGACCGTGGCGTTGATGCCCTCACGCGCCAACAGCAGCGTGCCTTTGATGCCGCGTGCGCAGCAGAAGGCGGCGAGCGGCGCGCGCAGCGCCTCGAAGGTGTCGAGCCGGGCGAAGCGGTAAAGCGCGGCAACGCGGAAGGCTTGGCTGGGCAGTGTCATCACCAAGCCACTAGACGCTCACGGCAGCCGGATCAAGGCAGAGCCGGGTGCGGTCTGATCGCGGAGGTTTCGAACACCACGCGTGACATCGCGACACGCCGCGTTTCGTGGACAGAAAAACCGCCTTCTGCTAACCGGTCGACTTGATCAACAGAGGAGAGACGACGAATGCCCAGCACGACCGAAAAGCTCCTGTCGCTCCTCAACGGCCAGCCGGTCATACCGGTGCTGAAGATCGCCAATCCCGCCGACGCGGTGCCGCTGGCCCGGGCGCTGGCCCGCGGCGGCCTGCCGGCGATCGAGATCACGCTGCGCACCGCCGACGCGCTGGAGGCGATCCGCCGGGTGGCGGGCGAGGTTGAAGACGCCGTCGTCGGCGCCGGCACCATCCTGGACGCCCGGCAGTTCGGCGAGGCGGCGGCCGCCGGTTCGAAGTTCATCGTCAGCCCCGGCATCACCCGCGAGCTTCTCGCGGCAGCCAAGGACAGCGACGTGCCGTTGCTGCCCGGCGCCATCACGCCGGGAGAGGTCATGGCCGCCCGCGAAGCCGGCCTGCGCTTTCTGAAATTCTTCCCGGCCGAACAGTCGGGCGGCATCGCTTCGCTCAAGGCTTTCGCCTCGCCGCTTGCCGACGTGAAATTCTGCCCGACCGGCGGTATCACCGGCAAGAATGCCGCCGACTACCTCAGCCTGCCCAACGTCATCTGCGTCGGCGGTTCCTGGGTGGCGCCGGACGATCTGGTCAAGGCCGGCAAATGGGACGAGATCGAAGCCTTGGCGCGCGCGGCAAGCAAGCTCGGGCGCTAGCATCTTCTGCATCAAAAGCCGCCGCCGATCTGGTTCGCCGGGCTGGTTCCCGCTCATGGGCTCGAACCACGATTCACGCCTTCAAAGGGCGCTGTCCTACCATTAGACGAAGCGGGAGAATGCCGACCAGTGGTTAGCATCCCTGGATGAAGGAAGCCAGTGCCGGCGGTGGAGGCCGCGCGAGGTGCCCAGCGCGGCCTACTCGGTCTTGAAGCGGGCAACCGACATGAACTTGACGGCTTTGCCGGTGAACCGGTTTGCGTCGGCCATCTCGTTGCCCGGCTGGAAGCCTATCGTATAGACCTCGCTCGGTGCCGTACGGACGAAGTCGTAGGCGTAGCGCGGCGCCGTTGTCGCATCTGAAACAGTTGCGACATACTCACCGCTGTGCAGCGCCCACCGAGCGGCCTGCGGCGCGGCGGCGACCACCACCGGCTTGGGGCCGGGCTTCAGGTCGCGGGCGGTGGCCCTGGGTTCCTTGCGTGTGGTCTTCACGCCTGCACCGATGACGGCGGCCGGATCGGAGCCGGCCGGGCGGGCAACGATGGCCTCGCGCGGCGATGCCTCGTCGCTCGATGCCCCGTCGTCGCTCGCCGGTTCCTCGAACACCGATGCTTGCTCGGAAAGCGACGCGACCTTGTATTCGTCGGTCGCGCTGACCCTTTCCAGAACGGCCTTGACCTCGTCGGGCTGGGAACTGTCTGGCCGCGCCGACGGCAATACCGAGAATGCGTCGGTGGCGGTGTTGCTCCGCTCGGCCGCACTCGCCAGCGCCAGCAACACTTGCTTGTCCTGCGGCGCAAGACTAGCCGGCGAAAGATCGGCCGGCAGCGAATGATCGGGCCGCCAGCTCGGCACGGGAATGTTGTTTGCCGAGACCTGCACCGGGCCGGCCGCGGCAGACGGGTCTGCTATGCCGAACGGAACATTTGCCGGCGCCACGCTTGCCGGCGCTTGCGCGGTCGCCACCGCCTGTTCAGTCGATCCAGCCGCATCCGCCACGCCGAACGGAACGTTCTCAGGCGGCTGGGCGCCGACGTCCGTCTTCGGGCGCGGAGCAAAATCCGGCAGCGGAATGCTGCGCGCCGGCAATGCCGCGATGATCGTCTCCGGCGTGTCATCCTCCGGTTCAGGCGCAGGCGCCGGAGCATCGGCGACTTCCGGAATCTCGGCGCGCTTGGCATCCTGAGGTGCGACGATGGCAATGCCAGGCAGGTTGCTGCTCTTGGCGGACGGCGCCGGCTTCACGTTACGGGGCTTTGGCGCCGGCTCGGCCATCGCCACGTCGGCGCTGTCGTCCGCCTCGTCGTCGCCACCGCCGAACAAGGCTGCCAGGAACCCGCGGGATTTCTTGCCGCCGCCGCTTGCGCTGGCCAGTTCGATGGCCGGCGCACCGGCGCCCTTGCGGGCCTTGTAGGAGGCGAGCGCCTGTTGATAACCAGGCAGCGGCTTGCCGTCGCTCGGCACATGCAGCGTCTTGCCGTTGGGGAACACGCGCGCCAGTTCCTGGCGGCTGATGCCGGGCCAGTGGCGCACATTGCCGACATCCATATGCACGAAGGGCGAGCCGGAACTGGGGTAGTAGCCGACGCCGCCGCCCTGCATCCTGAGGCCGATGTCACGCAGCTTCTTCAATGGGACACCGGGAATGTAGAAATCCATCGCCCTGCCGAGCATGTGCTGGCTCTTCTCGGCGACGCCCCTGCTGCGGCTGCGCAGCATCGAATTCGTGGCCGGCGAACGATAGCCGCAGACGACCTGGATGTAATCGGTGGCGCCGCTCTCCCGATACGCTTCCCAGACCAGGTCCAGCAGGCGCGGATCCATCTTGGTCGGCTCGTTGCGGCGCCAGTCGCGCAGGATGATGTTGATCTTTCGCAAGCCCGCCTGGTCGTAGCGGCCATTACGCTTGTAGACGATCTCCGCCTTTTCATGCGTGTGGAGATGATAGAGCTTCAGCGAACGTGTCTCGGCGCTGGCGACGGTTGCCGCCGCTGCAAGGAACCCGACGGCAACAATCACCGCTGCCAGCCATCTCGGCCAGACGCTCATGTGATAATGCCGCCCGTTTTCGTGTCGTTCGATTCTGTTCAAATCAAAAGGCCTTGCAGGCTGCCGTTTTGTCCCCGGATTTGACCAAACGGATGCGTGGTGTGTGCATCCGAATATCGATCCTAATGGTTAATCGTCGCTTATTGAAGCCGAAATGCGGTAACACGGTGGCGATATCCCGCCAAAAATATTGCGCAGGATATCTTGGTAAACCGCTGGTTTAGATCATCTTTTGGCGCCAGCTCGAAACACGATCTGTTACCGTCCGCCTTAATACGTGAACACTGTGGCGAACACATCATTTCGAGGCGCAGTTGCGTGGAATGATGTCCGGATGAGAACCGGCTTGGCCCTGTGACTCAGGAAGCGAGCCGTTCGACGCGGCCGGTTTCCGGGTCGATGCCGTATTCCTTGAGCTTGCGGTAGAGCGTCGACCGGCCGATGCCGAGGCGGCGGGCGACTTCGCTCATCTGGCCGTTATAGTGATCGATGGCGAGCTTGATCATTTCGAGTTCGACGTCGGCCAGCGCACGCACATTGCCGCGCTCGTCGAGCGCCCGCAGCGTGCCGAAACGAGGCTTGGCTGGGGCATCGGCGTCGGCGGCTGCGATGCCGCCAGCGGCCGATATGTTGTCGCGCGGCTGGCTGCCCGAAGCCACTCCGGAAGCTGGCCACCCTGGAGTTGGCCCCCCTGAAGCTGGCCACCCTGGAGCTGGCAAGGCGATACCCGGATCGAGATTGACCGTGCCCTCGACTTGCGCCCGGATCTGCGGGAATTCTTCTTCGGTCAGCATGTCGCCGTCGGCGAGCACCGAGGCCCGGAAGACGGCGTTTTCGAGCTGCCTTATGTTGCCCGGCCAGTCATAGGCCTGCAGCATGGCAAGCGCCGCAGCCGAGATGCCTCGCAGGCGGTGGCGCGGATCGGCGGGCGCCACCTTCTCCATGAAGTGCTCGACCAGATAGGGGATGTCGTCGCGACGGTCGCGCAATGGCGGCACGAAGATCGGATAGACGTTCAGCCGATAGAACAGGTCCTCGCGGAACTTGCCGTCCTTGACCTGCTGCAGCAGGTTGCGATGGGTTGCCGAGATCAGCCTGATGTCGACCCTGACGGTCGAGCGCCCGCCAACCGGATCGACCTCGCCGTCCTGTACGGCGCGCAACAGCTTGACCTGCACGTCGAGCGGCAGGTCGCCGATCTCGTCAAGGAACAGCGTGCCGGTGTGCGCTTCGACGAACTTGCCGGTATGTTTTTCGGTGGCGCCGGTGAACGAGCCCTTCTCGTGCCCGAACAGGATCGATTCGACCAGATTGTCGGGGATGGCGCCGCAATTGACGGTGACGAAGGGTTTCGAGCGGCGGTCGCCGCTGCCCTGGATGGCGCGCGCCACCAGTTCCTTGCCGACGCCGGATTCACCTTCGATCAGGATCGGAATGTTGGACGCCGCCGCCTTGCTGCCGAGCCGGATCACCCGATCCATCGCCGGACTGTGGGTGATCATGTCCTTGAACGTCAGATGGCCGCCGCGCTGCCGTGACGAGCGCTTCACTTCGCCTTCGAGCGCTTCGACCTTGAGGGCGTTGCCGATCGACGCCTGCAGCCTGTCGGGAGAGGCCGGCTTGACGACGAAATCGAAGGCGCCGTGACGCATTGCCGAAACGACGGTTTCGATGCCGCCCTGCGCGGTCTGCACGATGACGGGAATGTGGATGCCGCGCTCGCGCATCGCCTTCAGCACGCCGATGCCATCGAGGCCCGGCATCATCAGGTCGAGGATGACCACCGACACGTCGCGCGCATTGGGCCCGTCGACGAGATCGAGACCGGCCTCGCCCCCATCGGCGACGATCGCGGTGTGGCCGAATTTCGTCACCGCCGCCTCGAGCAGCCTGCGCTGCACGGGATCGTCATCGACTATGAGTATGGAAGCTGCCATGACTGATCCGACCGTGCCCGCCCGAGAATGCGCCCTATGGATCATCTTGGCACAGGGTTCTAAATAAGCTTTCAAAAAACCCGGTGAATGAATTCCTTAGGATTTGACCGGCTTCTCGTTTCCTCGAATTTTTGTGTCTGGAAGGATCGGCAATGCGCATGGTTTTTGCTCGAAAGCTGGCGGCGGCGCCCGGTCAGGGCGTGGCGGAGCTTGGCGACCTGCCGGAATGGAATCTGGCCGATCTCTATTCGGGCATGGAGGCGCCTGAGTTGAAGCGCGACATCGCCAAGGCCGCCACCAATGCCATCGTTTTCGAGAGCCGTTGGAAAGGCACGCTCGCCGCCGAGGCCGGGCGTGGCGGCGCCGGCAGGCTTGGCGAGGCGCTTCAGGCCTATGAAGCGCTGGAGGAGCTGATCGGCCGCATCGTCTCCTATGCCGGGCTTGTCTATGCCGGCAACACGTCGGATCCGCAGCGCGCCAAGCTCTATGGCGACATCCAGGAAAAGATGACCGATGCCAGCGCGCACCTGCTGTTTTTCGCGCTCGAGCTGAATCTCATTGACGATGGTGCGATCGAAAACGCACTCGCCGCCGATCCGGCCTTCGCCCATTACCGGCCCTGGGTGCTCGATCTGCGCAAGGACAAGCCCTTCCAGCTCGAAGACCGCATCGAGCAGCTCTTCCATGAAAAATCGATCACCGGGCGCGGGGCCTGGAACCGCCTGTTCGACGAGACGATGACCGATTTGCGTTTCGACGTCGACGGCGAGGAGTTGACGCTTGAGCCGGCGCTCAATCGCCTGCAGGACGCCGACGGCGAGGTGCGCCGCCGGGCGTCCGAGGCGCTGGCCACGACCTTCCGCAAGAATCTGCGCGTCTTTACACTGGTCACCAACACGCTGGCCAAGGACAAGGAGATCTCCGACCGCTGGCGCGGCTTCGAGGACATTGCCGATTCCCGCCATCTCGCCAACCGCGTCGAACGCAGCGTGGTGGATGCGCTCGCCGCCGCGGTTCGCGACGCCTATCCACGCCTGTCGCATCGCTATTACGCGATGAAGGCGCGCTGGCTCGGCATGGAGGTGATGAACCACTGGGACCGCAATGCGCCATTGCCCGAGACCCCACAGGCGGTCATCGGCTGGGACGAGGCCAAGAACACCGTGCTTTCCGCCTACCAGCGCTTTTCGCCCGACATGGCGGAGATCGCCAGAACTTTCTTCGACCGCAACTGGATCGATGCACCGGTGAGACCCGGCAAGTCGCCTGGCGCCTTCGCCCATCCGACCGTGCCTTCGGCGCATCCCTATGTGCTGCTCAACTACATGGGCAAGCCGCGCGATGTGATGACGCTGGCGCACGAACTCGGCCACGGCGTGCACCAGGTGCTGGCCGGCGGCCAGGGCGCCCTGATGGCATCGACGCCGCTGACGCTGGCCGAAACCGCATCGGTGTTTGGCGAAATGCTGACCTTCCGCTCGCTGCTCGAGCAGACCACCGACAAGCGCGAACGCAAGGCCATGCTCGCCCAGAAGGTCGAGGACATGATCAACACGGTCGTGCGCCAGATCGCCTTCTACGAGTTCGAGCGCAAGGTGCATGCCGAGCGCAGGAGCGGCGAACTGACCTCCGACAAGCTCGGCCAGTTCTGGTTGGAAGTGCAGGCGGAAAGCCTCGGGCCGGCGATCAAGCTGCGCGAAGGGTACGAGGTTTTCTGGACCTATATCCCGCACTTCATCCACTCGCCTTTCTACGTCTATGCCTACGCATTCGGCGATTGCCTGGTGAACTCGCTCTACGCGGTCTACCAGAACGCCGAGCGCGGCTTTCAGGAGAAATATTTTGCCATGCTGCGCGCCGGCGGCACCAAGCATCATTCCGAGCTTCTAGCGCCGTTCGGCCTCGACGCGGCCGACCCTGCCTTCTGGCAGATCGGGCTTGGCGTGATCAGCGGACTGATCGACGAGCTGGAAACACTGGACAAGTGATGCGCAACACTGGGCGATGCGCAACACCGGATGACCGGGTTTTCCAGAACAGTTTAGCAGCAACGCATATTGGCGATGGTCTATTCTTGTCTTGGTTATTTGTTCTTAAATAACTTTCCATGGAAGTTTTCCGTTAGATTCCCGTAAGCTGTATGATAGCGTCCGCCCTCAAGCTCAGCCGGGCACGAATGGATCCGGTCGGAAAATCCCGACCGGCCATGGCGTGTCGGCGGATGCGACAACGGTTGTTGGCCAGGGGCAAACCGGTCGCCGACAGCTCGATCGAAGCCGGCTGTTCTGCAAATTGCGGAACCACCATCGAATGGTCCTTCGCCGAGGTCATGGCTCTACAGGCCAGGGCGGACGGATCGGACTGGAGAGAGAAAGACAATGGGCACTTTTTTCTACATGCTCCTGGCGTTCCTGGTAGGTGTGTTGGTTGGCTGGTTCATTTGGGGACGCCTGCGTGGCGAACTCGACAGTTTGCGCGGCGATCTAGACCGCACGCGCAGCGAACGCGACAGATTGCGGGCCGATAGCGACCGTCTGACCGGTGAGTTGGATGCATGCGGCCGCGCCCGCGCCGATCTCGAACGCCGGCTGGGCGAGGCGAAAACCACCCAGGCGCCAACCGCGAAGGCGGCAACAGCCAAGGCGCCAGCCGCCAATGCCGGTGCGACCAAGGCGGCGATGCGGGCGCCGTCAACCCTGCTTTCGACATCCGCACCAGCCAAACCGGCGCCGAAGAAATCTGCAACGGCGAAGGCCGCGACCGCGCCACGCGCAAGTGCCGCGAAAACGGCAACGCCGAAACCGCCTGCATCGAAAGCGAGCGCCGCGCCGACGGCAAGCAAGGCTGCGCCGGCGGCAAGCAAGGCCGCGCCGGCGGCAAAGAAAGCCGCGACCGGCAAGGCAACAGCTATTGCCCCAGGCAAAGCCAACGACCTGCGTCGCCTGATCGGCATCGGCCCCACCAACGAGCGGCTGCTCAAAGGGCTTGGGGTCACGACCTATGCCCAGATCGCCGCCTGGACACCCGACGATGTCAAGCGGATCGAGGCGACGTTGAATTTCGACGGCCGCATCGAACGTGAACGCTGGATCGAGCAGGCGAAACTGCTTGCCGCCGGCGACGAAAAGGAATTTGCGCGCCGCTTCCCGACCGCGGGAGAAGCCAGCAACACCTGATCCATCGCAAGGCGGCATCGGGAACAAGGCGGCGCTCTCGGGCGCCGCTTTTGTTTTTGCCCGCCGCGCCTTTGCGTCTTGAGACGCCGTTCCCTCGATTGCGCACGGTCGAGCCCCCATATAGATCGATCGCTGGTGACCGCAGCATCCGAGCCTTATGTCCCTGCCCCTGCCGTTTGCAATTTTCAGGAACGACGAGACCGCGCGGCAGCTCGTTTTCGACCGGCCGGCCGAGATAATCGCAGCGCATGGCGAGGCGGATTTTTTACCGGCGCTGGAAGCCGCGCAGGCTGCACATGACGGCGGCAAATGGCTGGCCGGTTATTTCTCCTACGAGGCCGGTTACCTGCTCGAACCCAAGCTCGTTCCGCTGCTGCCGGCCGGCCGCCGCGCCCCGCTTTTTTGCCTCGGCGTGTTCGATGCGCCGGTCGAGCAGACGGTCGCGCCAGGCGATCCGCCGGCCAGCAACGGCCCAATCTTCGACGCCAAGGCAGCCTGGTCTTCGGACGACTACGCCAAACGCTTTGCCAGGCTGCATGACCACATCCGCAAGGGCGACTGCTACCAGGGCAATCTGACCTTTCCGGTCCATGCGCAGTGGTCGGGCGACCCGCTGGTCGCCTTCAACGCGCTGACCGAACGCCAGCCGGTGAAGTATGGGGCGCTGGTCGCGCTCGGCGATCCGATCGTCTTGTCGCGTTCGCCCGAACTGTTCTTCGAGGTGGACGCGGAAGGCATGATCGAGACGCATCCGATGAAGGGCACCGCGCCGCGCGGCGCAACAAAAGCCGAGGACGATCGCCTGAAAGCGTTCTTGCGCAACGACGAGAAGAACCAGGCCGAGAACCGGATGATCGTCGATCTCCTGCGCAACGACATCTCACTGATCAGCGAGGTTGGCACGCTCGATGTGCCGGAGCTTTTCCGCATCGAGAGCTACCCGACCGTCCACCAGATGGTGAGCCGCGTGCGGGCGAAACTCTTGCCCGGCCTCGCCATCCATCAGATTTTCGCCGCGCTGTTCCCCTGCGGCTCGATTACCGGCGCACCGAAGATCCGCGCCATGGAGATCCTGCGCGAGCTGGAAAGTGGCCCGCGCGATGTCTATTGCGGCGCCATAGGCTGGATCGCGCCCGGGGGCCGGATGCGCTTTTCGGTGGCGATCCGCACCATCTCGCTCTTTGCCAATGGCGAGGCGGTCTACAATGTCGGCGGTGGCGTCGTCTTCGATTCGACAGCCGAAGAGGAGTACCAGGAGTGTCTGCTGAAAGCCCGTTTCGCGACAGGAACACTGCCGATTTCGAACTGATCGAAACAATGCGCTGGGAACCCGGCTCGGGTTTCCTCCGTTTCGACCGCCATCTCGCGCGGCTTTACGGCTCGGCAAGCGAACTCGGTTTCGCCTGCGATCCGACAAGGGTCGGCGAAGCGCTGATGAATGCGGTCGGCCACCAACAGATCGCGTTGCGCACCCGCCTCGTCCTGTCGCGCAAGGGCGAAATGGCGGTGTCGGTGCAGCCCTACGAGCCGCTCGCCGCAGACAAGGTCTGGACCCTGCAGCTGGCGCGCGTGCGGCTTGATTCGAGCGATATGCTGCTGCGCCACAAGACCAGCCGCCGACAAACCTATACGCGCGCGCGCGCCGAATATCTCGCCGGGCGCGCCGACGAGGTGCTGCTCGCCAATGAGCGCGGCGAAATCTGCGAGGGCACGATCACTAATGTCTTTGCCGATTTCGGCGACGGCGTGCTGGCCACGCCGCGGCTCGATTGCGGCCTGCTGCCTGGCGTCCTGCGCGGCGAACTGCTGGATCAAGGCCGCGCCGGTGAAGCGGTCTACACGTGGAACGAACTGAAATCGGCCAAGGCGCTGTTCGTCGGCAACTCGCTGCGCGGATTGATCCCGGCGCGGCTGGGCTGAAGCATCTGGAGACAACAATGTTCGTGGTTTCGCTGAACTACAAGGTGCCGCTGACCGAGATCGACCGCCTGCAGCAAGCGCATGTCGAGTGGCTGAAGGCCTGCTATGCGCAAGGTATCTTTGTCGCCTCCGGGCCAAAGCGGCCAAGGACCGGCGGCATCATCATCGCGCGTGGTCCACGCGAAGTGCTCGAAGCCAGACTGGCGGACGATCCCTTCGCCAAGGCAGGTGCCGCCGATTACGAAATCACCGAATTCACGGCGAGAATGGCCGCCGCCGCACTGGAAGCCTACAAAGAGGCATGAGCTTCCGCCCGCCGACCCACACACCCTATGACGGCTCGTCGAAACTGTTCACCATCGGGCTGAAGCCGCTCAATCTCGATAGCTGGATCGAGGTCGACGAATATCTGCTGCCCTATCTTGCCGAGAAACGCCGGCTTTATGCGGAAATTCCCGGCAAGGTTTTTGTCGAGGAGCAAACAACGCGCGACGCTCAGCGCGAAGTGCTCGATCTGCTCGGTGCGCATCTGGCGGCGAACTTTCCTGAGACCCACAGGCGTACCGACAATGCGATCGAGGTGATCGGCGGCATCGACAATCTCGAGGGCTCAGGCACCTCAGCTTCTTTCAGCGATGCGCCGCTTGTCGCGGCCTCGTTGCTCGTCCAGGAGGATTTGATCCTGATGCGTCGCGACGAGAGCGGCTGGCGTCTGGCGGCCGGCTCGCTCTGCTTCCCGTCGTCATGGTCGCTGATCGAAAAATTCGGCAAGCCGCTGCAGCAGATCCACGCGCCGGTACCGGGTTTCGGCCCGGGCACACGCCCGGCCGATCTCATCAACCGCATGTTCGACGGCCTCCAGGGCCAAGCCGTCGAGCGCTACAACTGGTCGATCCAGGCGGGCGACGCACTCTACCACCCGCTCTCCAACCTCGAACGCATCGACCGCGCCAGCAGTCGCCCGTCGAGATTCCCGGATGGCGACATCGACGCCCATGCCTTTATCCGCGTCGAGCGGCAGACGCTGAGAAAGCTCCCCGTTTCGGGCGACGTACTCTTCACCATCCGCATCCATCTCGACCCGCTCGCCGTGCTGGAACGCCACCCCGACCGCGCGGCGCTCGCGGCGTCCTTGGCCGAACAACTTCTGGCGCTGGACGAGGCACAACTCGACTACAAGGGGATGACCGCCGACCGTGACCGGCTGGTGGAAACACTGAAAATGATCGCTGGGGGGAACAATGATCCAGCATCTTAGCAGGCCGGTCACGTTCATGGCCGCGATCCTGCTGCTGTCGACAGCAGCCGGGGCGGAGCCGGTGACTTATGCCGGCAAGCTTGGAAAGGCCGATATCGTCGTCGAATTCAACGGCGACCCCGCGGCGCCCGGCGGCCCGCTGGCCGGCCGCTATTTCTACCGCTCGAAGGGCGTTGACATCCCGCTGCAGGCCCGGTCTCAAAGGGGAGCAAGTTCGAACTGGCCGAGGAGGAGGCATGCGGCGCCGACAATTGCGATGACGGAAAGGCCGCGCCGATTGCCGCTGTGTGGCGCCTGGCCTCATCCAGTAACGGCAAGACCCTTGAAGGCAGCTGGAACGGAAAGAAGGCGCTGCCGCTCAGATTGGAACGGGTCGCAAGTCGGCAAGTGACCGGGAACGAGCCCGGCACCCCGCTCGATCTCTACGATTTCAGCTTCATGAAGTTCTTCGCCAATGACACGCCGCTCACTATGGAAACGTCCCCTTATGACTATCTGCGGATGGACACTCAGCTCGATAACGGCAAGACGACTGGTTGGCCGGACGCAACCTACCGCTATGTCGTCGACCCCCGCACCAGGTTTGCCACGCCGCGCATTGTCGAACTGTCCGGCGACGTTCCGATCGAGGCCGCGAATGCTCTGCTGCAAGAGAGGCACTGGCGCGCAAACATCGGCGCACTGGGCTGCGTGGCGGCGCAATATGCCGGTTTCAACGACGGCGGGCCAATTGACGGTATGAACGGCGGCACGCTCGGCGGCTATGAGGACAGCACATTCGAAGTGACGTCGCTGACTCCGCGGCTGATGAGCTGGCGGGAGTCCGGCAGCATCTTCTGCGGCGGAGCGCATCCGACCAACTATTCGGACGCCTACATCATGGATCTGCGGCGCGGCGTCCTGCTTGGCCTTCAGGACATTTTCTCGGATACGGTGGATGGCAAGCCCGGTCCTTCCCTGGCCTCCTTCGTCAAGCAGCGGCGCAAGAAACCGATCGATCAGACCGATATCGATCACGAAGCCGAATGCGGCATTGACGATCTCATCGGCGAATATCTAGCGGTCAGCCTCTGGCGTGAGGGCGACAAGCAGGTTCTGGTTTTCGGGCTCCAGACCCTGCCGCATGCCATCCAGGCCTGCGCCGACGATCTGCTGGAACTGCCGGTCTCCGAGGCACGTGACCTCTTCAAGCCTGCATTCGCAAGACTAGTCGAGCCGTAGCCGGGATGGCGCGGCGTGAGGCCGGCCGTCCGCTTTTCGCTTTATTGTGACAATGATCTATGGTTTGTCGCGCCGCGGCCAAGCCGCTGTTCCGAAGCGTTTTTTGAGGGAGTAATCGATAAATGGCGAATGAAAACTGGCCCGTTTACGGTGAGATCACCGGCCCTGTAGTGATGATCGGCTTCGGCTCGATCGGACGGGGAACGCTGCCGCTGATCGAGCGCCATTTCAAATTCGACAAGTCGCGCATGACGGTCATCGACCCGCGCGACACCGACCGTAAATTGCTCGACGAGCGCGGCATCACTTTCATGCAGGATGCGGTGACCAAAAAGAACTACAAGAAGCTGCTGACACCACTTTTGACCAATGGCGGCGGCCAGGGCTTTTGCGTCAACCTGTCGGTCGACACTTCCTCGCTTGAGCTGATGAAGCTCTGCCGCAAGCTTGGCGTCCTCTATATCGACACGGTGGTCGAACCCTGGCTCGGCTTTTATTTCGACGAGAAGGCCGACAACGCCTCACGCACCAACTATGCGCTGCGCGAGACCGTACGTACTGAAATCGCGAAGAACCCGGGCGGCACCACGGCGATCTCGTGCTGCGGCGCCAATCCGGGCATGGTCTCGTGGTTCGTCAAGCAGGCACTGGTCAATCTCGCCACAGATCTTGGCCTCGACTTCTCGGAACCCGCGCAGCACGATCGCGAAGGCTGGGCCAGGCTGATGAAGAAGGCCGGCGTCAAGGGCATCCATATCGCCGAGCGCGACACCCAGCGCACCAAGAAGCCCAAGCCGATGAACGTGTTCTGGAACACCTGGTCGGTCGAAGGCTTCATTTCGGAAGGGCTGCAGCCGGCCGAGCTCGGCTGGGGCACGCATGAGGCGTGGATGCCGAAGAACGCCAAAAGCCACAAGAACGGTTCGAAGGCCGCGATCTATCTGGAGCAGCCCGGCGCCAATACACGCGTGCGCACATGGTGTCCGACGCCCGGCCCGCAATACGGTTTCCTGGTGACACACAACGAAGCGATCTCGATCGCCGATTTTTTCACGCTGCGCGGCAAGAAGGGCAAGGTGCAATACCGGCCGACCTGCCATTACGCCTATCATCCCTGCAACGACGCAGTGCTGTCGCTGCACGAGATGTTCGGTGTCGCCGGCAAGGCTCAGCCCGTGCATCACGTGCTCGACGAAAATGAACTGGTCGATGGCGTCGACGAACTCGGCGTGCTGCTCTACGGCCACGCCAAGAACGCCTACTGGTACGGCTCGCAGCTGTCGCTGGCCGAGGCGCGCAAGCTGGCGCCCTATCAGAACGCCACCGGCATGCAGGTCACGTCGGCGGTGCTGGCCGGCATGGTCTGGGCGCTGGAAAATCCCGAGGCCGGCATCGTCGAGGCCGACGAGATGGATTACAAGCGCTGCCTCGACGTGCAGGGCCCCTATCTCGGGCCGGTCAGGAGCTATTATACCGACTGGACACCGCTCGACAATCGGCCTGGTCTGTTTCCCGAGGATCTCGATACCAAAGACCCGTGGCAATTCCGCAACATCCTCGTTCGATAGCAGCGTTGCCTCGACACTCGGCCAGCTTGCAATCGCCCGGAAATCGGGCGATTGAAGAGGGGCGGCCTAGAGCCACGTGCGTCCATTTGGACGCACAAAGTACGCTCTAGCACTTTGAATGTGCGCATCGTGCTTTCCGAAAATCGGATCGATTTTCGGGCCGATGCGAGAGGAGAGGATCTTGAAGATGACGATTGCGCAAAGACTGCTTTCGGCTGGCATTGCCGCGGCCGCTACGGTCGCGTTGGCGGCCTGCACGACAACCGGCCCAGGCGAGCCGCCGGTGATCACGGCCAAGGGGGTTGAAGGCTCCTGGATCGACGCGCAGGGCACGGGCTTGTCGACCTTCAAGGGCGGCAGCTTCGCGACCGTCGCAACCGACACCGGCCAGAAGCTTGCCGATGGCAGCTACACCATGACCGGCGGCACCTCGGTCGAGATCCATGGCACGTCGCTGATCCGCCAGACGCCGATCAGCTTCAACTGCCTGATGGTCTCCACCAGCCAGCTCAATTGCACCAGCGCGAGCGGGCAGAATTTTGTGCTGACCAGGCGCACCTGAAATTCGATTCCGAATTTACTTTGCACAAGGGCGGCGGCTTCAAGCCGCCGTCTTCTTTTTACGCCGGCAAAGCTGATGCCGATTTCCGCTTGCATCGACTGAAACGCGATGTGAACATAGCCCAAGAGGGCTGTTACATCCCAGTCAAACAAGAGCGTTAAACGCCTCTGGTCAAGTTATCCGGGAGACGAGAATGAAGAAGATTGCTGCCATCGCCGCGCTGTCGGCATCGGCGCTTGGCCTGTCGGCAGGGGTATCCTTTGCCGACTATACGCTCAACATCCTGCACATCAACGACTGGCATAGCCGCATCGAGAGCAACAACAAGTACGAATCGACCTGCTCGGCCGAGGAGGAGACCAAGGGCGAATGCGTCGGCGGCGCCGCCCGCCTGGTCACCGCGATCGCGCAGGAGCGCAAGAAGCTGGAAGGCCAGAACGTGCTGCTGCTCAGCGCCGGCGACAATTTCCAGGGCTCGCTCTTCTACACGACCTACAAAGGCAAGACCGAAGGCGAATTCCTCAACCAGATGAAATTCGATGCCGAGGCTCTCGGCAACCATGAGTTCGACGATGGCGAGTCGGCGCTGGCGCCGTTCCTCGACATGATCCAGTTTCCGGTGCTCGGCGCCAACGTGAAGGCCAATGCGCAATCCAAGCTCGGCGACCGCGTCAAGCCGTCGATCATAGTCGAGGTCGGCGGCCAGAAGATCGGGATCGTCGGCGCGGTCACCAACGACACGCCGGAGCTTGCCTCGCCTGGCCCGAACATTGCCATCGAAGACGACGTCAAGTCGATCACCGCTGAGGTCGAGAAACTGAAGCGAGAGGGCGTCAACAAGATCATCGCGGTCACCCATATCGGCTACAAGCGCGAGCGCGATGTGATCGCCAAGATTCCGGGCATCGACGTGGTGGTCGGCGGCCACAGCCATTCGCTGCTGTCCAACACCGACCCCAAGGCGGAAGGCCCATATCCGACGATGGTCGACAATCCGGACGGCTACAAAGTGCCGGTCGTCCAGGCGGCGTCCTATTCGAAATATCTCGGCGAGTTCAAGGTCGTGTTCGACGACAACGGCGTCGTCAAGGAGGCCAGCGGCGATCCCATCCATCTCGACAAATCGATCACGCCCGACCCCGCCGTGCTTGCCCGCATCAAGGAACTCGGCGCGCCGATCGAGGCCTTGAAGAACAAGGAAGTCGCCGAGACCACCAAGGCGATCGACGGCAGTCGCGAAAACTGCCGCGCCCGCGAATGCGAGATGGGCAATCTGGTCTCCGACGCCGTCCTCGACCGGGTCAAGGGCCAAGGTGTCGAGATCGTCATCTCGAATGGCGGCGGCTTGCGCGCCTCCATCGACCAGGGCACCGTCACCATGGGCGAGGTTCTCACCGTCCTGCCGTTTCAGAACACGCTGGCGACCTTCCAGATCTCCGGCAAGGATTTGGTTGCCGGCCTCGAAAGCGGCCTCAGCCAGGTCGAGGACGGCGCCGGGCGCTTCCCGCAGGTTGCCGGCCTGAAATATGCGTTCGACAAATCGGCGCCGCCTAACGCACGCGTCAAATCGGTCGAGGTCATGGAAGGCGGCGCCTGGACGCCGATTAAGCCGGACAAGGATTACCTGGTCGCCACCAACAACTATGTCCGCCAGGGCGGCGACGGCTACAAGGTGTTCGCCGAGAAGGCCAAGAACGCCTATGATTACGGCCCGGGGCTGGAACAGGTCGTCGCCGACTACCTAGGCGCGCACCGGCCCTATACGCCGAAGCTCGACGGCCGCATCACCGAGATCGCCGCGACCGTGGCCCCGGCCGCAGAACCTGCCAACCCTGCCGAACCGCCAAAACCTGCTGAGGCTGCGCCGGCAAAGCCCGTTGAGCCGGCAATGCCCGAAATGCCGGCCGGCTCCGGCGACATTTCCAAGACGCCGCCGGCCGTCCCGGCTGAAACAGCGCCGGCACCCGCACCCGCCGAGCCGGCCCAGCCGGCGGCACCTGCGGCTCCGGCCACACCGGCTCCGGCGACCCCTGCTCCGGCCGAGCCGGCACCGGCCGAAAGCAGCCATGTAATCGTCGCCGGCGATACCTATTGGGATCTCGCGGTGAAGGCTTATGGCGACGGCACCAAATGGAAAATAATCTCCGATGCCAACAAAGCCTACGAGCCACGCCGCCTTCCGGTCGGCGCAACCTTGACGATCCCGGCGGCCTCGAAGTAATCCGGCCGCAGGAACGCAATGCACCCGCCCGGCAGACCGGGCGGGTGTTGCATTTCTGGGATAAGGTGCGGCCAGACGCAGCATTTGAAAACCGGCGCGGCATCGCTACTTTCGCCGCGGCACCGTTGGTTCGCGGTGTTGGAGAACCTCATGACGCTTGCCAACCCTGCTGAAATCAAAGCCGAGAAGACTGCCGCCTCGCCGTCGGCAGGGCGCCCTCTGGTCAGGACCGGCAAGGTCGGCGTCATGCTGATCAATCTCGGCACCCCGGACGGCACCGGCTTCAAGCCGATGTGGCGCTACCTCCGGGAGTTCCTGTCCGATCCGCGCGTCATCGAGCTCAACAAGGCGATCTGGTATCCGATCCTCTACGGCGTGGTCCTCACCACCCGGCCGAAGAAATCAGGGGCCAACTATGCCAGGATATGGAACCGGGAGCGCAACGAGTCGCCGTTGCGAACCTACACCCGCGCCCAGGCCGAGAAGCTCGGGCTCGCGCTCGGCGAGCTACCCAATGTCGTCGTCGACTGGGCGATGCGCTACGGCAACCCTTCGACCGAGAGCGTGGCCGAGAGACTGGTCGAGCAAGGCTGCGACCGCATCCTGTCTTTCCCGCTCTACCCGCAATATTCGGCGACGACGACTGCGACTGCCAACGACCAGCTGTTTCGCGCGCTGATGAAGATGCGCCGCGCCCCGGCCATTCGCAGCGTGCCACCCTATTACAACGAGCCGGCCTATATCGAGGCGCTCGCCCGTTCGATCGAAAAGCATCTGGCGAGCCTCGGATTCGAACCGGAAATTGTCATTGCTTCCTATCACGGCATTCCGAAACCCTATTCCGACAAGGGCGACCCCTACCAGGCCCATTGCCTCGAGACGACCCGACTGCTGCGCGAAAAGCTCGGCTGGGATGAAAACAAGCTGATTACCACCTTCCAGTCGCGCTTCGGCGCGCAGGAGTGGCTGCAGCCCTACACCGACAAGACGGTCGAAAGACTAGGGCGCGAAGGCGTGAAATCGGTCGCCATCGTCAATCCAGGATTTTCCGTCGACTGCATCGAGACGCTGGACGAGATCGGCAGGGAAGCGTCCGAGACCTTCCATCATGCCGGCGGCGAAAAGTTCGCACACATCCCTTGCCTCAACGACAGTGCCGAGGGCATGGCGGTGATCGAGGCGATGGTGCGGCGCGAGCTGTCCGGCTGGGCCTGAACAGATCACCCGTCTATGCACCCGCAATCCGTGATCACCTGATTGTAACATTGCTGAAACACACTTAAGTGTTTGGTGGAATCGGTCGCGTGGAATATCCAACATGGCCGGCCTTTGAGGGGAGAGCCAAATGGGTTTCAGTGGTTTTGATATCGCGCTTCTTGTTCTTGTCGCCCTTGTCGTGCTGGTGCTTATCAAGGGCATCCGAACAATTCCGCAAGGCTATAATTATACCGTCGAACGTTTTGGCCGTTACACCAAGACATTGAACCCGGGCCTCAACCTGATCGTGCCTTTCGTCGACCGTGTCGGCGCCAAGATGAACATGATGGAGCAGGTGCTCGACGTACCGACGCAGGAGATCATCACCCGCGACAATGCCACCGTTGCCGTCGATGGCATCGCCTTCTATCAGGTGCTCAACGCGGCGCAGGCCGCCTACCAGGTCTCCGGCCTGCAGAATGCGATTCTCAATCTCACGATGACCAACATCCGCACCGTGATGGGCTCGATGGACCTCGACGAACTTTTGTCGAACCGCGACGCCATCAACGAGCGCCTGCTGCGCGTCGTTGACGAGGCGGCGCATCCCTGGGGCATCAAGATCACTCGTGTCGAGATCAAGGACATCAACCCGCCGGCCAATCTCGTCGAATCGATGGGCCGACAGATGATGGCCGAGCGCAATAAGCGCGCGCAGATCCTCGCCGCCGAAGGCCTCAAGCAATCGCAGATCCTGGAGGCCGAAGGCCGCAAGGAAGCCGCCTTCCGCGATGCCGAGGCGCGCGAGCGCTCGGCCGAGGCTGAAGCACGCGCCACGCAGGTGGTGTCGGAGGCGATTTCCAAAGGCGACGTGCAGGCGCTCAACTACTTCGTCGCGCTGAAATACACCGAAGCGCTGACCAGGATCGGCTCAGCGACAAACAGCAAGCTCGTGCTGATGCCGATGGAGGCCTCATCGCTGATCGGCACGCTCGGCGGTATTGGCGAAATCGCCAAGGAAGTTTTCCGAAGCGAAGGCACCGCCGGTGCCGCACGACAGGCCGCCCGCCCGCCGGTCGTTCGTCCGAGCGAAACCTGAGGCCACAGCCATGCTCGGCCGCATTGTTTCTGAACTCGGCCCGTGGAGGTGGATGGTCCTCGGCTTCGTCCTGCTGGTAATGGAGGTCATCGCGCCGGGCATTTTCATGCTGTGGATCGGCATTGCCGCGCTGTTGATCGGCGTCGTCTCACTGCTCGTCTGGGATGCCGGTTTCTGGACCTGGCAGATCCAGGTCCTCGCCTTCCTCGCGCTGTCGCTGGTCTCGGCCTATGTCGGAAAGCGGCTGGTGGGCGGGCGCCATGATGAAACCGACCAGCCCCTGCTCAACCGTCGCGGCGCACAGATGGTCGGCCGGACGGCGACCCTTGCCGAGCCGATCAAGGACGGGCGCGGCCGCATAAAGCTGGGCGACACGTTGTGGCGCGTCTCCGGCCCTGACCTGCCGGCCGGCACGCAAGTGCGCGTGACGGGCGCCGCTGATACCGACCTGGAACTGACGGTCGAGGCGGTCTAGGAACCCGCTAGGCAGCACCGATGCGCAGCAGGTCGTGCAGATGGACGAGCCCGATCGGCTGCCTGCCTTCGACCACCATCAGGCTGGTGATAGCCGAGTCGTTGATTGTCTGCAGCGCCGTCGCAACAAGCGTGTCGGGCGAAGCCATTTTCGGCTCTCTGGTCATCACCTGATCGACGCTCATTGCCAGGAGATCGCTGCCGATATGGCGCCTGATGTCGCCATCGGTGATGATGCCGATCAGCTTGCCGTCCGCGGCAGTCACGGCCACGCAGCCAAACCCCTTGCGCGACAGTTCGAGGATTGCCTCGCGCATGCCGGTACCTGACGACACCAGCGGCAGCCTGTCGCCGACATGCATGATCTCGCGGATCTGCGTCAGGTTGGCTCCGAGCTGGCCGCCGGGATGAAACGTGCGGAAATGGTCCGGGGTGAAGCCGCGTGCCTCGAGCAGCGCGATGGCCAGCGCATCGCCCATCACCATTTGCAATAGTGTCGAGGTCGTCGGCGCAAGCCCGTGCGGGCAGGCTTCCGGTGCTCGCGGCAGCAGAAGCACAACGTCGGCCGCGCGCGCCAGAGCCGATTTTTCACCCGCGGTGACCGCGACCAGCGGGATCGAGAAGCGCCTCGAATAGGCGATGATGCCCTTGAGCTCAAGGCTTTCGCCCGACCACGAAAGCGCGATTATGGCGTCGTTTCTGGCGATCATGCCAAGGTCGCCGTGATTGGCTTCGGCAGGGTGGACGAAAAAGGCCGGCGTGCCGGTCGAGGCGAGCGTTGCGGCGATCTTCGAGCCGATATGGCCG
Source organism: Mesorhizobium sp. M0768 (assembly GCF_040320195.1). NCBI lineage: Bacteria > Pseudomonadati > Pseudomonadota > Alphaproteobacteria > Hyphomicrobiales > Phyllobacteriaceae > Mesorhizobium > Mesorhizobium sp. M0768. The sequence goes on from NZ_JAMYPD010000003.1 coordinate 210,043, forward strand.
CTTTTGCCGACCCCGGTGACGATGACGCGGCCATCGATCTGCGACACCATGCCGACGGCTCGTGCGAACGGCTCGGCCAGCCCGTTTTCGAGAGCGTCTGCCAGTGCCGCGACGCCGGCCTGCTCCGTCGCCACGGTTCTCAGCGCCGAGGCAATCGCGGCCTGCCCGTCATGCCGCTTCCTGTCTGGGGATTTCACGTCCATGGACGATGCGATTAGCGCTTCGGCGCGCGCCTGTCCAACGGAATTGCCGTCCGGAACCTCCTGACGGGCCATGCCTCAACGCTCCGTTAACCATCCCCATTTACGGTTTCGTAAGTATGGCGCGCGTGCGCCGCGCAAGCAGTGGTGCCGATGTCCGGGTTTCAGCTTCAAAACAAAATGGGACGAAAGGGCAAGGCGGTCTGCGCTTTGCTGCTGGCAACCAGTGTCTTTGCCTTGTCGCGGCCGGCACTGCTTTGCGCCCAGGAAACCGAGCTGCGCGGCGAGGTTTCGGAATCGACAATTCTGGACGAACAGCAGTACAAGATCAGGCAATCGAGCATAGCCGGAACCCAAGCCGCGCAGGCTGCTGCAACCGCCAACGACAATACGCCGCTGCCTACCTATCGCCCGGCCAGCCAAGGGGCGTTGCCTGACGACGGCACGGGCGAGGCGGCCACAACCGGCGGCACTTTCGATCAACCAGCGGCCAGCGGCGACCCATTTCCCGACAACCCTGCTCCGCCACCCCGACGGCGACCAAGCGCGACGCCACGCGCCGCCAATGCGGCCAACGCCGAAGACGAGACCGCTGAAAGCCAGAAGCGCAAGAGAGCCGCGACTGCAGCCGCGGCGGCGACCGATGACACCGATACCGCCGCTACAGACGAGCAGGATACGGTCAACCGCCGTGCCGTCACCATCGATTCCGCCGAGAGGCTCAGGCTCGACCCCGGCGCCGAGCGCACCGAAGCCATCGAAGGCCAGAACAAAAAGAACGAGGACGACCCGTTCGCCGCCACCGGCATCAAGCTCGGCTCTTTCGTAATCCGGCCGACGCTCGAGCAAGGCCTGACGTCTTCGACAAACGCCGATTCGAGCAGCCTCGGCAAGCCGGCCTTGCTGTCGGAAACGACGCTGCGCTTCAACGCCGTCTCCGACTGGCGGGAGAATTCGGCGACGGTTGAGGGCTATGGCATCTTCCGCGAAACCTTGTCCGGCTATGACATTCACGAGGCGCAAGGCCGCGTCGACGGCACACTCAACATCGATCTCGACAATGATCTGCGCGCCATCGCCAAGCTGGGCTATGAGGCCGTGCCCGAATCGGCCTCGGCGCCGGACGCGGTCGTCGGCGCCGTTGGCCAGCCGGTGCGCCAGACCGTGAACGGCAGTCTCGCCGTCGAGAAGGATGCCGGCAAGATGCGCTTCGCGCTGACCGGCGCGGTCGAGCACGACATCTTTGGCGACGCCAAGCTTTCGTCGGGCGGATCGCTGTCGCAGAAGGGCCGCGACTCGACGCTCTACACGGCCATTTTGCGTACCGGTTACGAGATCTCGCCTGCCATCACCCCGTTCACCGAAATCGAGATCGGCCGGCGCGCTTATGATTTGCGCGTCGATCCAAACGGCTTCCAGCGCTCCTCGACCAGGCTTGGCGCACGGGCCGGCGTCGAGCTCGATCTCCGCGAGAAGCTTACCGGCGAGTTCTCGGTCGGCTGGCTGCGCGAAGCTATCGACGACGATGCCCTGCCGCCTATTTCGGGCGCGACGGTCAATGCCGATCTCAAATGGTCGCCGGAACGCGGCACCACGATCGGGCTCACCGCACAGACGACCGCCGAGAACACGACGAATGCGGGCGAAAGCGGCGACATGCTCTATTCCGGCAGCCTCACCGGCGAGAGGCTGATCCGCGCCAACCTGACCGGAAATGCCGCTGTCGGCCTCGAATGGCGCGACTATACCGGCTCCGACGATCATGATTTGACGCTGAGCGCCGAGGCTGGGCTGACGTGGTGGCTGAACCGCTACACCGGGCTCACCACCCGCGCCAGGACTGAAAAACTGACCAGCAACCTGATTGGGCGCGACTACACGGCCAACAGTATCTTCGTCGGCTTGAAGTTGCAGCGCTAAATGCATGTCGCGCAAAAGTGTGCAGCGGTTTTGCGATAACGACTTGCCTAAAACAAGAACCTAAAGCGCGTCGCATGAGGCCGGTCGAACGCGGCGCGCTTTAGCCGATCAGCGCGGCAACCAGTGTTGAAACTACAAGGCTATGCCGCGGCGTTCTGACGGCGCGAGTTCGTCGAGAAGCGTGCGAATGACACCGGCCATGCTGGCATTCATGTCTCTGCGCCACAGTGCGAAGGCAACGTTGGCCTCGACGAAGCCTTCGGGCGAGCCGCAGTCGAACGTCCGCCCGCGGTAGTGGTAGCCGTAGAAGGGCTGTTGCTTCTGCAGCTTCAGCATTGCATCGGTGAGCTGGATCTCGTTGCCTGCGCCTTTTTCCTGACCTTCGAGTATCTTGAATATCTCCGGCTGCAGGATATAGCGCCCGTTGATGTAGAGGTTCGACGGCTCCGTGCCGGTCTTCGGCTTTTCCACCATGCCGGTGATGCGGAAACCGTGATGCGCGTCCTCGCCGCGGCCGACAATGCCGTATTTGTGCGCCTCGGCCGGATCGCATTCCTGCACGGCGACGATGTTGTTGCCGGTCTCGGCGTAAAGCTCGACCATGTCCTTCATGCAGCTTTTTTCCGACTGCATGATCATGTCGGGCAACAGCAGCGCAAAGGGCTCGTCGCCGACGAGCTCGCGCGCGCACCAGACGGCGTGGCCAAGGCCGAGCGGTACCTGCTGGCGGGTGAAGCTGGTCTGCCCCGGCGCCGGCTGCAGCCGCTGCAGGCGGGCGAGCTGGTCGTCCTTGCCGCGCTGCGCAAGCGTGTCGTAGAGCTCGAACTGGACATCGAAGTGATCCTCGATGACCGCCTTGTTGCGGCCGGTCACGAAGATGAAATGCTCGATCCCGGCATCGCGCGCCTCATCGACCACATACTGGATGACCGGCCTGTCGACGACCGTCAGCATTTCCTTGGGAATGGCCTTGGTAGCAGGGAGAAAGCGCGTGCCGAGACCGGCAACCGGGAACACTGCCTTGCGAACTCTCTTCATGTGCCAATTATCCATTTGCATGCCTGTTCGGCAATCCCGATTCGAGACATTTTCATGCCGAAATCGAGGATTACTGAACGGCGGGTCATAAATCTCAGCTGGTAAAGCATTGACGCATCTTTTTATCCCGCACGGCACCTATGGTAAACCAAATGCTAACCGGGTTCGGCGATGAATAGTCTTCCTGAGATGAAGAAGGAGGAAAAGATGTCCGTTCGCAACGCCGCAAGGCGCTTCACCAGCGTCCTGACGGCCGCCAGCCTCTCGCTTGCTTTGCTCATGCCCAGCGGGCCGGCTTTTGCCGATGCCGGCTTCCGCCAATGGGTCGCCAGCTTCCGTGCTACCGCCGTGGCGAGCGGCGTTTCCGGCTCCGTCTACGACCAGGCATTCAAGGGCATCAACGATGCTGACCCGGTGGTACTGGAAAAGGCCCGTACTCAACCCGAATTCACCGCACCCGCCTGGGATTATTTCGACAACCGCGTCCATGACCAGTCGGTCGCCGTCGGCCAGCAGATGGCAAGGAAATGGAAGCCTTGGCTGGACAGGATCGAGGCAAGATACGGCGTCGACCGCTACATCCTGCTGGCCATCTGGTCTATGGAATCGAACTACGGCGAAACCCTCAAGCGCGATGATATCATGCGCAATGTCGTGCGCTCGCTGGCGACGCTTGGTTATGCCGATCCGAAGCGAGCGAAATTTGCCCGCACCCAGCTGATCGCGGCGCTGAAGATCCTGCAGACCGGCGACATCGACGAAAGCCATCTCAGCGGCTCATGGGCCGGCGCGATGGGCCATACCCAGTTCATCCCCACCAGCTACCAGTCCTATGCGGTCGATATGGACGGCAACGGCAAGCGCGACATCTGGAATTCGATTCCCGACGCACTGGCGACAGCCGCCAATTTGCTGAGGAAGAACGGCTGGCAGGCAGGCAAGACCTGGGGTTATGAGGTCAGCCTTCCGGACGGCAAGAAGCTGCCCGGAGGCTCGAAGTCGCTGTCGCAATGGCAGGCGCTGGGGGTCAGCCGTGCCAACGGCAAGCCGTTCAAGAACGGTGCGGACAAAGCGACGTTGAAGCTGCCCGGCGGCAGCGGCGGGCCGGCTTTCCTGATGATCAAGAATTTCTCGGTCATCAAGCGTTACAACAATGCCGACAAATATGCGCTCGCCGTGGGCCTTCTTGCCGACGAAATTGCCGGCTATGGCGGGCTTGTGCAGGACTGGAAGCGACCGTTTACCAAGCTCTCCTTCGAGGAAAGGCAGGAGCTTCAGAAGCGACTTTCCGAGCACGGCTATTACGACGGCAAGTTCGACGGCAAGATCGGTGACGGATCGAAAACCGCCATCATGGCCTTCCAAGCAAAGGCTGGCTTGACCCAGGACGGGTATCCGAGCAAGGAAGTGCTCAAATGGCTCAGGCAGAACTAGAGCCGGTTGCGGGATGGAGAGGGTGATTGGTTTCGGCTGCGTGCATCCGGTTAATCGTTCGTCGCGTGCCGATCCTCGTTCTGGCGATCGCCGTTCTGGCGGTCGGCGGCGCCAGTGCCTTTCATACCGCGGCCATGGCGCAGGAGCCGGAAAGTCGTGGCTGGTCGCTGCGCGACCTGTTGTTTCCGCGCAGAAGCGAGCGGTTTGAGCAGCCGCCGCCCGAATTCCAGAGAGAATTCCAGAGAACAAAGCCCAGGCCCAAGCTGAGAAAGCCCCGGTCAGTTAGCCGGCCGCCGCCGGCCGAGCCGACAACCCCAGTAGTCGAGAAGGCGCCGGATGCACGCGTCGTTCTGGTGGTCGGCGATTTCATGGCGTCTGGGCTGGCTGAGGGGCTCGACGCCGCCTTTGCCGAAAACACTGGCGTCAGGATCGTCGTCCGTGCCAACGGATCGTCCGGCTTCGTGCGTGACGATGTCTACAACTGGCCAGAACAGGTCAAGTCGCTGATCGCTGCCGAAAAACCGGCAGCCGTCGTCGTCATGCTCGGATCCAACGACCGGCAGCAGATGCGCGTCGGCGATGTACGCGAGCAGCCGCGATCCGAAAACTGGACCAAGGAATACGAGCGCCGGACCGATGCGTTCGGCAAGGCCATCGCCGCAACCAAGGTGCCGTATCTGTGGGTCGGCATGCCGGCCTTCCGGGTCTCGAAAATGACCTCCGACATGCTGGCCTTCAACGACATCTTCCGCTCGTCCGCCGAAAGCCACGGCGGCGAATTCGTCGACGTCTGGGACGGGTTCGTCGACGAGAACGGCGCCTTCATCACCAGCGGACCGGACATCAACGGCCAATCGGTGCGCCTGCGCTCCGACGACGGCATCAACATGTCGAAGGCCGGCAAGCGCAAGCTCGCCTTCTATACCGAAAAGCCGCTGATGAAGATCCTGGGGCTGGCCGCGCCGGGAAGCGTGGTGACGGCTTCTGCCCCGGCCGGCGCTCCCGTCGAGGCGCCGGCACCTGCCGCGGCACCGATAGCTGTCGATCGCACCGTGCCGATGCTGCTCAGCGATCCGGCGCTGGACGGCGGCTCGGAACTTCTCGGCGCCGCCCCGCCGGCAAAAGCTGACAAGAATTTGCCGGGCGAAAGGCTGATCGTCGAGGGCAAGGCGCCCGACGCCTCACCGGGCCGCGCCGACGATTTCTCCTGGCCGCCCAAGACACAGCCTGCGACGGCGGCCGCATCCGATACGACGACGGCGATCCGCCAGTAAACAGAACCTCTTCGGAACGGGCTCAGCGCGGCAGCACGCTCGATCCCATCAGCGCCTCGTCGATGGCGCGCGCCGCCTGGCGACCCTCGCGGATCGCCCAGACGACCAGCGACTGGCCGCGCCGCACGTCGCCCGCCGCATAGAGCCTTTCGACGCTGGTCCTGTAGTCCCGGTCATTGGCCTCGACATTCTTCGAACGGCGGCTGTCGGTGACGATCTTCATCTGCCCGTCGAGTTCCGAGATCGGCCCGCGAGCGGCTGGCCCGGCAAAGCCGATGGCGATGAACGCGAGATCGGCGCGGATGACGAATTCCGTGCCCGCGATCGGCTTGCGCTTTTCGTCGACCTCGCAGCATTTGACCCCGGTCAGCTGGCCGTCTTCGCCGATGAATTCAAGCGTCGCCACCTGGAATTCGCGCTCGGCGCCTTCGGCCTGCGACGATGACGTGCGCATCTTGGTCGCCCAGTAGGGCCAGACCGACAGCTTGTCCTCCTTTTCCGGCGGCTGCGGCCGGATGTCGAGCTGGGTGACGCGTACCGCGCCCTGGCGGAAGGCGGTGCCGACGCAGTCTGAGGCAGTGTCGCCGCCGCCGACGACGACGACGTGCTGGCCGCCGGCGACGATCGGGCGCGACGGCCATGCCACCGACTGGATCGGCTCGCCGCCGATACGCTTGTTCTGCTGCACCAGATACGGCATGGCGTCGTGCACGCCGTCGAGATCGTCGCCCGGGATGTTGGCCGGGCGCGGCGTTTCGGAGCCGCCGCAATAGAGCACGGCGTCATATTCGGCGAGCAGTTCGGCGACCGGCTTGTCGACGCCGACATTGACGCCGCAATGGAAGCTGACACCTTCGCCCTGCATCTGCTCGATGCGCCGGTCGATATAATGCTTCTCGATCTTGAAATCGGGGATGCCGTAGCGCATCAGCCCGCCCGGCCGGCTCTCGCGCTCATAGACGTGAACGTCATGGCCGGCGCGGCCGAGTTGCTGGGCAGCCGCCATGCCTGCCGGCCCCGAGCCGATGATCGCGACGCGCTTGCCGGTCTTCCGTTCCGGCGGATAGGGCCGGATATGGCCGGTTTCATAGGCTTTGTCGGCAATGGCCTGCTCGATGGTCTTGATGGCGACCGGAATATCCTCGAGGTTCAGCGTGCAGGCTTCCTCGCAAGGTGCGGGGCAGATGCGGCCGGTAAATTCCGGAAAATTGTTGGTCGAATGCAGGTTGCGGATCGCGTTTTCCCAGTCGCCATTGTAGACGAGGTCGTTCCAGTCCGGGATCTGGTTGTGGATCGGGCAGCCGGTCGGTCCATGGCAATACGGAATGCCGCAATCCATGCACCGCGCGGCCTGTTTCTCGACCTCCTTGTCCGACATCGGCAGCGTGAACTCGCGGAAATGCCGGATGCGGTCGGAAGCCGGCTGGTACTTGTGCACCTGCCGGTCGATCTCGAGAAACCCTGTTACCTTGCCCATTGTCCAGTCCCTGCTGTCCGGAAGGCACGCCTGGCGACGCACCCGTTAACCTCATAAGGCAGCTGTGGCAACCTTCAGTCCGAGGTCAGGATTGTTGATGAAGATGGTTGCCGGGACGCATGGCCTCCCGGCAATTTCCAAATCTATTCCGCCGCCACGTTCATGCGCATCCGCTCCATCTCGATCAGCGCGCGGCGGTATTCGACCGGCATGATCTTCCGGAATTTCGGCCGGAAAGTCGCCCAGTCGTCGAGGATTTCGCGACCTCGTACCGAGCCGGTGTAGTGAACGTGGTTGGAGATCAGCTGGTAGAGCCGCTCCTCGTCATGGCTGGTCATATCGCCGGATACGTCGACACGGCCCTTATGGTCGAGATCGCCGCCATGGTGGAGCAGCTTTTCCATCAGGTCGTCCTCTTCCGGAACCGGCTCCAGCTCGACCATCGCCATGTTGCAGCGTTCGGCGAAATCACCCGCCTCGTCGAGCACATAGGCGACGCCGCCCGACATGCCGGCGGCGAAGTTGCGGCCGGTCTGGCCGATGACGACGACGATACCGCCAGTCATGTATTCGCAACCATGGTCGCCGACGCCTTCAACGACGGCGGCGACACCCGAATTGCGCACGGCAAAACGCTCGCCGGCAACGCCGCAGAAATAGGCCTCGCCCTCGGTTGCGCCGTAGAGCACGGTATTGCCGACAATAATGGATTCGGCAGCAACGATTTTCGTGTTCTCCGGCGGGCGGATGACAATGCGGCCACCCGACAGGCCCTTGCCGACATAGTCGTTGGCGGCGCCCACCAGTTCGAACGAGACACCGCGCGCCAGGAAGGCGCCAAAGGACTGGCCGGCCGTGCCGGTGAGCTTGACCGAGATCGTGTCCTCGCGCAGGCCCTTGTGCTTGAAGCGCTTTGCCACCTCGCCCGACAGCATGGCGCCGGTCGAACGGTCGACGTTGCGGATCGGCAGTTCGATACTGACCGGCTGCCTGGCTTCGAGCGCCGGCTTTGCGAGTTCGATCAGCTTGCGGTCGAGCACGTCGTCGATCGGATGCTTCTGCCGCTCGGTCCAGTGCACCGCCTCGTGCGGCGCATCGGGCTTGTAGAACATCTTGCTGAAGTCGAGCCCGCGTGCTTTCCAGTGCTGGATCAGCTCGCGCTTTTCCAGAAGGTCGGTGTCGCCGATGATCTGGTCGAGATGGGTGTAGCCCATCTCGGCAAGCAGCGCCCGCACCTCTTCCGCCACATAGAAGAAGAAGTTGATGACGTGCTCGGGCGTGCCCTTGAAGCGCTTGCGCAGCACCGGGTCCTGTGTCGCGACGCCGACGGGGCAGGTGTTGAGATGGCACTTGCGCATCATGATGCAGCCGGCCGCGATCAACGGCGCAGTCGAAAAGCCGAACTCGTCGGCGCCGAGCAGTGCGCCGATAATGACGTCACGCCCGGTGCGCAGGCCGCCATCGACCTGCAGCGCGACGCGCGACCTGAGGCCGTTGAGCACCAGCGTCTGGTGCGTCTCGGCAAGGCCCATCTCCCACGGGCTGCCGGCATGCTTGAGCGAGGTCAGCGGCGAGGCACCGGTGCCGCCGTCATAGCCTGATATGGTGATGTGGTCGGCACGCGCCTTGGCGACGCCGGCCGCAACCGTGCCGACGCCGACTTCCGAGACCAGCTTGACCGATACGTCGGCCGCCGGATTGACGTTCTTCAGGTCGTAGATGAGCTGCGCCAGATCCTCGATCGAATAGATGTCGTGATGCGGCGGCGGCGAGATCAGGCCGACGCCCGGCGTCGAGTGCCTGACCTTTGCTATGGTCGCATCGACCTTGTGACCCGGCAGCTGGCCGCCCTCGCCTGGCTTCGCCCCTTGCGCGACCTTGATCTGCATCATGTCGGAATTGACAAGATACTCCGCCGTGACGCCAAAGCGTCCCGAGGCGACCTGCTTGATCGCCGAGCGTTCGGGGTTCTTGCCGCCGCCCGGCAGTGGCAGATAGCGATCGGCCTCTTCGCCGCCCTCGCCGGTGTTCGACTTGCCGCCGATGGCGTTCATGGCGCGCGCCAGCGTCGTGTGCGCTTCCCTTGAGATCGAGCCGAAGGACATCGCCCCGGTCGAGAAGCGCTTGACGATATCGGCCGCCGGCATCACCTCGTCGAGCTTGACCTTCTTGCGCCCGGTCTCTTGCGCAAGCTTGATCTTGAACAGGCCGCGAATGGTCTGCGCCTGCGCCGTCTCGCTGTCGATTTGGGCGGAATAGTCCTTGAACGTCTCCCACGAGCCTTGGCGCACGGCGTGCTGCAAGGTCGCCACTGCGTCGGGCGACCAGATATGGGCCTCGCCGCGCATGCGGAACATGTATTCGCCGCCGACCTCGAGGCTGTTGCGCAGCACCGGGTCGTTGCCGAAGCCGTCGGTGTGGCGGCTGACCGTTTCGGCGGCGATCTCGTCCAGCCCGACGCCTTCGATCAGCGTCGCCGTGCCGGTGAAGTACTTCTGCACGAAATCCGACTTGAGCCCGATGGCGTCGAAGATCTGCGCGCCGCAATAGGACTGGTAGGTCGAGATGCCCATCTTGGACATCACCTTGAGGATGCCCTTGCCGATCGACTTGATGTAGCGGGAGACGACCTCGTAGGCATCGACCTCCGCTGGCAATTCGCCACGCTTGTGCATGTCGAGCAGCGTGTCGAAAGCGAGATAGGGATTGATCGCCTCGGCGCCGTAGCCGGCGAGACAGCAGAAATGATGCACCTCGCGCGGCTCGCCGGATTCCACGACGAGCCCAACCGAGGTGCGCAATCCCTTGCGGATCAAATGATGGTGCACGGCCGCCGTTGCCAGCAGCGCCGGAATGGCAATGCGATCCGGGCCGAGCTGACGGTCCGAAAGGATGATGATGTTGTAGCCGCCGGCGACCGCCGCCTCGGCGCGCTCGCACAGCCGGTCGATGGCGCCCTGCATGCCGGCCGCGCCTTCATTCGAACCGTAAGTGATGTCGATCGTCTTGGTGTCGAAACGGTCTTCGGTGTGGCCGACGGAGCGCAGCTTCTCCAGATCGCCATTCGTCAGGATCGGTTGGCGCACTTCGAGCCGCTTGCGGCGCGAATTGCCGACAAGATCGAAGATGTTGGGCCGCGGCCCGATGAAGGACACCAGGCTCATCACCAGCTCCTCGCGGATCGGGTCGATCGGCGGATTGGTGACCTGTGCGAAATTCTGCTTGAAATAGGTGTAGAGCAGCTTCGATCTGTCCGACATTGCCGAAATCGGCGTGTCGGTACCCATCGAGCCGACGGCTTCCTGGCCGGTGGTCGCCATCGGCGACATCAACAGCTTGGTGTCCTCCTGGGTGTAGCCAAACGCCTGCTGGCGGTCGAGCAGTGAGACATCCCTGCGCAGGGCGCGCGGCTCGACCGGGTTCAGATCCTCGAGGATGAGCTGTGTGTTGGCGAGCCAGCTCTTGTAGGGATGCCTGGTCGCGATCTCCGACTTGATTTCCTCGTCGGAAACGATGCGGCCCTTGTCCAGGTCGATCAGCAGCATGCGGCCGGGCTGCAGCCGCCACTTCTTGACGATCCTTTCCTCCGGCACTGGCAGCACGCCGGCTTCCGAAGCCATGATGACGCGGTCGTCATCGGTGACGATGTAGCGCGCCGGCCGCAGCCCGTTGCGGTCGAGCGTGGCACCGATCTGGCGGCCGTCGGTGAAGGCAACCGCCGCTGGCCCGTCCCACGGCTCCATCAGCGCTGCGTGATACTCGTAGAAGGCCTTGCGGTCCTGACCCATCAGCTTGTTGCCGGCCCAGGCTTCCGGGATCAGCATCATCATGGCGTGGGCGAGCGAATAGCCGCCCTGCGTCAGGAATTCGAGCGCATTGTCGAAGCAGGCGGTGTCCGACTGCCCTTCGTAGGAGATCGGCCACAGCTTCGAGATGTCGTTGCCGAACAGTTCGGAATCGACCGAGGCCTGCCGCGCCGCCATCCAGTTGACGTTGCCGCGCAGCGTATTGATCTCGCCATTGTGGGCGACCATGCGGTAGGGATGCGCCAGCTTCCACGACGGGAACGTGTTGGTCGAGAAGCGCTGGTGGACCAGGATCAGCGCCGTCTCGAAACGCGGGTCGGTGAGGTCCTTGTAGTAGGCGCCGACCTGATAGGCCAGGAACATGCCCTTGTAGACGATGGTCCGCGACGACATCGAGACGACATAGAAGCCGTTGTCGACGCCTTTGGTCTCCTCATGGATGCGACCGGAAATGACCTTGCGCAGGATGTAGAGCCGCCGCTCGTAGTCGTCGTCGTTCTCGATCTCGGCGCCGCGGCCCAGGAACACCTGCCGGTGCACCGGCTCGGAAGCGGCGATGTCGGGCGCCTTGGACAGCGACGAATTGTCGACCGGCACGTCGCGAAAGCCGAGCAGCGGCTGGCCCTCGAGTTGCGCCACCTCGGCGATGATGCCTTCGATATGCGCCTGCAGCTCCGGGTCGCGCGGCATGAACACCTGGCCGACGGCATAGTGGCCGGGCTTCGGCAGTTCGACCCCTTGCTTGGCCATCTCCTCGCGGAAGAAGCGGTCCGGCAGCTGCACCAGCACGCCGGCGCCGTCACCCATCAGCGGATCGGCGCCGACCGCGCCGCGATGCGTCAGGTTTTCGAGCACGGCAAGGCCGTCCTCGACGATCTGGTGCGACTTCACGCCCTTCATGTTGACGATGAAGCCGACGCCGCAGGCATCATGCTCGTTGCGCGGATCATAGAGGCCGTGCGCGGCATAGCCGGTGTTGGTTCGCCGAATATTGGTCAGGGACGGATTTTTGACGGCTGCCGCTGTCGTCTGCGCGGCCTTCGTCGCAGATGGCGTCATGTCCGTCATCGTCCTGTCCTCCGTTCCGTCCCCTTCGGGCGCTGGTTTCCGTCGGGAAGCGCGTGGCTCCCCTTTCAATCTGCGGCACGTCTTGCGAAAATCTTGCCGACCGTGCGGCTTTCCGCATGGTTCGCATATGGTATTCGTACAGGCCGGAGCCAGACTGTCTAGCTGTCGCTCGCGGCAATGGCCGCAGAGGCGCAATCATATGCCAATGCGGCCAGTTTTGTGCGACAAAATAAGACAGCACTACTGTCCTAAATTTTTATGACAGAAATTTTGGATGCACACAAGACCGATTCACAAATTTCTTGAAGCTTTCGCGACAGAAAATTGCGCGGAACGCCGTGTCAGCGTAACCTTCCGTCGCTGCATCTACGCTCATGCGTTTCACTGGCTTTAGCGGATTTTCGGTATCTGCCCCTTGCGGCCGGCATGCGAAAGCGGCCAAGCTCGCACCGATTTCCCCAGCATAGGCAGACGCATGATTTTCGCTTCCGACAATTGGGCAGGCGCCCATCCCCGTATCGCTGCCGGCCTGTCGGCCCATGCCGACGGCTTCTCCACCGCCTATGGCGACGGTGCCCTCGACAAGACCGTTTACCAGCGCTTCAATGAGATCTTCGAATGCGAAGTCGCGGTGTTTTTCGTCGCCACCGGCACCGCTGCCAATTCGCTGTCGCTGACTACCTATAACAAGCCAGGCGGCATTTCCTTCTGCCATCGCGAATCGCACGTCATCGAGGACGAATGCGGTGCACCGGAATATTTCACCGGCGGTTCGCGGCTTTATACAGTCGAAGGCGCACTCGGCAGGATCGATGCCGGCAATCTGGAACGGGCGGTGGACCGTTTCGCACCCGAAAACGTCCATTCCGGGCGGCCGGTTGCCGTTTCGATCACCCAGTCGACCGAAGTCGGCACCGTCTACACGCTGAACGAAATCGCCAGGATTTCGGCGATCGCAAAGCAGCATGGACTGCCGCTGCACATGGATGGGGCCCGCTTTGCCAATGCGCTCGTCGCGCTGGAAACGACGCCGGCCGAAATGACCTGGAAGCATGGCGTTGACATCCTCTCCTTCGGCGGCACCAAGAATGGCTGTTGGTGCGCCGAGGCGATCGTGCTGTTCGACCTCGAGCGAGCCAAGGAATTGGCCTTTTTGCGCAAGCGCGCGGCCCAACTGTTCTCGAAATCGCGCTTCATCGCCGCGCAATTCGATGCTTATTTCAGGGGTGGGCTGTGGCTCGACACAGCACGGCACGCCAATGCGATGGCGGCACGGCTTGCCGCGGCGATAGAAGATTCCCCTTCCGCCCGGCTGGCCTGGCTGCCGCAGGCGAACGAGGTCTTCGCGGTCATGAAAAAGGCCGAGGCCGAAAGAATGCAAGCGGCAGGGGCGGCCTTCCACGACTGGCACAGGCCGCTCGGCTACGACGGCTACATCGGCGAAGACGAAGCGCTCTATCGCTTTGTCACCAGCTTCGCGACCACGCCCGACGAGGTCGACCGTTTCGGCTACCTGCTCGCCGGATAGCAAGCCTTGCCCACCAGCAAAAAAGAGCGGCGCATTGCTGCACCGCCCTTTCTTCCCGGGGAGTTGGCGTCCCGGAGTTTAGCTGCCTGGCTTAGGCCGCAGTCTTGGCCTCGATCTGCTTGGCCTTGGCCGGAGCCGAGGTGATCGCGATCTTGCGCGGCTTCAGCTCTTCGGGGATGTTGCGCTTGAGGTCGACGAAGAGCAGGCCGTTCTTCAGCGCGGCGCCGACAACCTCGACGTGATCGGCAAGCTGGAAGCGGCGCTCGAAGGCTCGGCTGGCGATACCGCGATAGAGCAGTTCGGAGCCTTCGCCATTGCCTTCCTCCTTGCGCTCACCCTTGACGGTCAGCACATTGCGGTGAGCTTCGATCGAAATCTCATCTTCCGAGAAGCCGGCCACAGCCATCGAGATGCGATAGGCATCCTCGCCCGTGCGCTCGATGTTGTAAGGCGGATACGTCTGGCCTTCCGGCTGCGCAAGCGAATCGAGCATGGTGAACAACCGGTCAAAACCGACGGTCGAACGGTAGAGCGGGGAAAAATCAACGTGACGCATAGTGTGTTCTCCTGTTGAGCAACAAAGTTGCGTATGGCCGGTGCGAAACCCGTGACGGCGTTCCGGATGGGCCAGCGGCCCCGACATTGGCGACCGCATGCCAAATTTGGGAAGCCGGCGACGGCATTTCAAGATTTTCCCGCGTCCGAACGGGACCGGTCCCGGCCCACGTCCCGATGCCGATGAACGGCAGATGAACCGTGGCTTCGGCGAGCGTTCAGCCAGGCGGCATTAAAACTGTTCTCGAGATAACGAACAGGTCGCCGGAAAAGGCGACACGACGAGGCCGAACCGGGTGTAACGTCCCTTCCTCCCGGTCGACAGAGGCCGGAAGCACGCCAAGGCTGCTTCCGGCCTTACTTGTTCGCTGCCTGGCGGTCGAGCTCCCCGGCGTCCCAAATTCCTTTGCTTTTGGCGCATGGGCGTTTATGCCTGACTTGCGCCCACACCGGCACCGACACCAACCAAAAACCGCATGACCGATCTTCTCCACCAGCCCCCTCTCTTCCAGGAAACTCCGGGCAATCCGCTGCCGGAAAACGCGGCCGGCGGCTTCTTCACCGCGCGCGACGGCAAGAAGATCCGCTATGGGCTGTTTGCCGCGGTTGCCCGCCCGATGAAGGGCACCGTCGTCGTCCTGACCGGCCGCAACGAGTGCATCGAGAAGTATTTCGAGACCATTCGCAACCTTGCCGACCGGGGCTTTGGCGTGGCAACCCTCGACTGGCGCGGACAGGGCGCTTCCGACCGGCTGATCGGCGACCGACAGCGCGGCTTCGTCCGGAGCTTCTTCGATTACACCGGCGATCTGGAGCAGTTCTTCGAGGAGATCGTGCTGCCCGATTGCCGAGGACCCTACTACATACTGGCCCACTCGGCCGGCGCGGTGATTGCGCTGCTCGCCGCGCCCTCGATGGCGAACCGCGTGCGCCGCATGGTGCTGATCGCACCGTTCTTCACCGTGCCGGACCTGCCGGTTTCGGTAAAAACCGTCCGCCGCCTCTGTTCGCTGTTCTGCCTTCTCGGCCTTGGCCGGCTCTATGCCGCATGGGGGCCGCGGCCCAAGGAATCGGTGCCCTTCGCCATAAACAAGCTGACCAGCGACCCGGAACGCTATCGGCGCAACACGCTGATCTACGAAACCTATCCGCAGCTGGCGCTCGGCGGACCGACGATCCGCTGGCTGAAGGCGGCCACCGAGGCATCCTTGATCGTCAGCGACCCGGATTTCATGGCCAAGATCCAGGTGCCCTTGCTGATGATCGCCGCCGGCGCCGACCAGGTCGTCTCGACCAGGGCAGTCGAAGCCTATGCGAGGCGTCTGCGCGTCGGCTCGCTAGTGATGATCGACGGCGCCCGCCATGAGATCCTCCAGGAAGCCGACCTCTATCGCGAGCAGTTGCTTGCGGCATTCGATGCCTTCATCCCCGGAACCGGCGACGCTGTTTGACCGCTTCGCCGGCGCCCGCCAACAAAGCCCGCACGGGTCGCTTGTCCGACGCAGCGTGCCCCCTTATTCCCGTTAAGGCATCGAGCGCTAGGTTGCTGCCAAAGAGAATGGAGGCCATTCGCCGGGAGAAAAAGGACCATGAACGCATCGAACACGCTGTCACGTCAGGGGCATCGGCTACTGCAGATTGGCGTCGCGCTGCTGCTGTTTTCGTCATTCGAAGGGTTTGCAATACCGTATCTCGCCGCACCGCGGCTCGGACTGTCCGCGCACACGCTCAGCGCCCTGGAGGGCGTTCTCTTGCTGGCTCTAGGCCTCACATGGTCTAGGCTCAATCTCGGCGCGGCGACGTCGCGGATTGCTTTCTGGCTGCTGATCTATTCGGCTTTGGCGATCCTGGCCGCCTACGTGATCGCCAGCGCCTGGGCGGCCGGCAACGAGACTATGCCGTTGGCGGCCGGAGCCTTCCACGGAAGTGCCTTTCAGGAAGCTGTGATCAAAGGTGTGGCGTATTCGTCCGCGCCGACCGGCCTCATCTCTTTCCTGCTCATTTTGTGGGGCCTGCGTCTCTCGGACGCTTGGCCTGCCGACAGCTAATGCATGTCGCGCAGCGGTTTTGCGATAACATGCATAAAACAAGCGCGTCACATGAGTTCACTCAAACGCGGCGCGCTTTGCTTTAGGACCGTACCGCGGTTTCCGTCGGATTTGCGCAAAACAGACGCGTGGGTGCACCGGATGCTTAGCCGCGCAGCGCCGCCATCGCGGCTGCGTGCAGCTCCGGTGTCGCCGCCGCCAGGATGTCGCCGCCGTTTTCCGCCGGGCCGCCTTCGAAGGTGGTGACAACGCCGCCTGCCTTCTCGATGATCGGGATCAGCGCGACGATGTCGTACGGTTTCAATCCGGGATCGGCAACGATATCGACGCTGCCCGCCGCCACCATCGCGAAGGCATAGCAGTCGGTGCCGTAACGGGCGAGCTGGACCTGTTGCTCGAACAGGTCGTAGCGCAGGCGCGCGTCTCCCTTGAACAGCGCCGGCGTGGTGGTGAACAGCGTCGCCTCGGCGAGATTCGTCGTCTTGCGCGTAGCGAGTTTTCGGGGGCCACCGGGACCTTCATAATGCGAGCCGGAGGCATTGGCGTAGAACAACTCGCCGGTGAAGGGCTGCGACATCATGCCGGCGACGGCATCGCCGTCGACCGTCAGCCCGACCAGCGTGCCCCATACCGGCAGGCCGGAAATGAAGGCGCGCGTTCCATCGATCGGATCGATCACCCAGACATGCCGGCTGGAGATGTTTTCGCTGCCATGTTCCTCGCCGAGAATGCCGTGATCGGGGTATTGCGCTGATATCAGCGCCCGGATGGCGCGCTCGGCCTCGCGGTCGGCCTCGGTGACCGGGTCGAAGCTGCCGCGCTCCTTGTTGGTGACCGCGCCCTGGTTGCGGAAGCGCGGCAAGGTCTCGGCTGCGGCGGCACGCGCAATGCGCCGCATGAACTCGATGTTGATGTCCAACTGATTCTCCCGCTCCAGCATGTTTGGAGATACCCGTTTGCCTACGGATTTATGCCGAAACAAGGGCGTTCGGAGCCTTTCGCATGGTGCCAACTGTTGCTCGAATGCAACGCCGCCGTCATGGAAATGCAGTTTCCACTTCACAGTGAATTAAAAAAGCCGGAACGCGCCTTGACATTTGTGCAGCGCACAATACGTTTGTTCTCGGACAGGGGTTCCTGTCCATGCCCTCCTTGGGCGTTTCCTCCCTAGACTTCGACCGTGTCGTGCAAACGATGCGGTCTTTTTTTACGCTGCCGCATGAGCGGCGGGTACCGCGATTCCGCGGCTATTCGGCGGCCAGCGGCAGATCCATGAAATTGTGATCGGGCATCGCCATCAGTTCGGCCGAAAACCGCGCCAGATCGTCGGCCAGTGCGTCGAAACCAGCCGATCTCTGGAACGTCCGCTCATTCATGTAGAGCCCGCGATTGACCTCGATCTGCAGCGCATGCAGATGGCGCACGGGGCGGCCATAGTGCTCGGTAATGAAGCCTCCGGCATAGGGCTTGTTGTGGGCGACGCTGTAGCCCATGCCGGTGAGCAGGCCGATCGCCGTCTCGGTCAACGCCGCCGCGGCCGAGATGCCGAAACGGTCGCCGACGATGAAATCCGGCCGCAATCCGCTGTCGCCGACCCTTATGCTTGCCGGCATCGAGTGGCAGTCAATCAGCACGGCGTAGCCGAAGCGCGCATGGGTTCTGGTCAAAAGCCGTTTCAGCGTCTCGTGATAGGGCTTGTAGACCGCTTCGATGCGCGCCACGGCTTCCGCCAGCGGCAAGCGGCCGGAATAGATGTCGAGCCCCTCGCCGACCAGCTTGGGCACGGTGCCGAGCCCGCCGGCCACCCGCGCCGAGCGGATGTTGCAGAATGACGGCACCGGTTCGGCGAACATGCGCGGGTCGAGTTCCCACGGCTCCCGATTGACGTCGAGATAGGCGCGCGGGAAGTTTGCCGCCAGCATCGGCGCTCCGAGCGCGACGGCGCCGCCGAACAATTCCTCGACATAGCAGTCCTCGGAGCGGCGGATGGCGTTGCGGTCCAGCTTGGCCATAGCCATGAACCGGTCCGGATAGTAGCGGCCGCTATGCGGCGAGTTGAAGAGGAAGGGAACGCGCTGTTCGGCGCCCGATCGGATTTCGAAGGGTGGAACGACCGAAAAATCCTCGGCTGCCGTTTTCAATTTGGACGAACCCGGGAATACCAATGCATCATGATGGGAAAGTGCCACCTCGCCGCCCGCATGTCCAGCCGCCGAAGCGCCAGCCAAATCAGGATTGTGCGGCCAACGTTCACTTGATGTTTACCGTCACCTCCTCATATACAGCATGGTTAACGGGCTTGCCGAACGGCATTGTCGGTTGGGTGATTCGGACGGGACAACATGGCACGCATTCTGCTGGCGGAAGACGACGACGACATGCGCCGGTTCCTCGTCAAGGCGCTGGAGCGCGCCGGTTATCAGGTCAGCGATTTCGACAATGGCGCCAGCGCCTATGAGCGGCTGCGCGAGGAACCTTTTTCGCTGCTTTTGACCGACATCGTCATGCCCGAGATGGATGGCATCGAGCTCGCCCGACGCGCCACGGAGATCGATCCCGACCTCAAGGTGATGTTCATCACCGGCTTCGCCGCCGTCGCGCTGAACCCTGATTCCAAGGCGCCGAAAGACGCCAAGGTGCTATCGAAGCCGTTCCACCTGCGCGACCTCGTCAACGAGGTCGAAAAGATGCTGCAGGCCGCCTGACGCGCTTTTTGTCGCGTCTTGACCGACGCCGCAAGCCAGGCGTTCTTTCCCTTTTCCCGCTATTGACGTGCCGAACCAAAAATGGTGTATGCGCGGCTTCGGATGGGCGTGTAGCTCAGCGGGAGAGCACTGCATTGACATTGCAGGGGTCACAGGTTCAATCCCTGTCACGCCCACCATCCAAATAATCCCTCAATTGGCCGTCGGTATTTTTCGTTGACTGACGTTCCCTGCCTATACCGGCCTCAGGCCGCACCGAGGCGCAGATCGCCGGTCTCGACGTGCTCCAGAAACCAGGCATAGGTCTGTTCCAACCCGCTGCGCAGCGAGTAGCGCGGGCGCCAGCCGGTGGCGAACAGACGCGACACGTCCATCAGCTTGCGCGGCGTGCCGTCCGGCTTCGTCGCATCGAATGTTATCGCGGCATCGGCGCCAGCGACCGACACGATGGTGCGGGCAAGATCGGCAATGGTGATGTCTTCCCCCGAGCCGACATTGATGTGGCTGTCGCCCGAATAATTCTTCAGCAACCAGACCAGCGCGTCGGCGGCGTCGTCGACATGCAGGAATTCGCGCATCGGCGTGCCTGATCCCCACACCTCCAGGCTCTTGCGGCCGGCGCGCCTGGCCTCGTGCGCCTTGCGCATCAGAGCGGGTACGACATGGCTGGAATTGAGGTCGAAATTGTCGCCCGGGCCGTAGAGATTGGTCGGCATCGCCGAGATGTAGTCGACGCCGTACTGGCGCCGATAGGCCTGGCACAGTTTCAGCCCGGCGATCTTGGCGATCGCATACCATTCGTTGGTGGGCTCGAGCGGCCCGGTCAGCAAGGCGTCCTCGGAGATCGGCTGCGCCGCGAATTTGGGATAGATGCAGGATGAACCGAGAAACAGCAGCTTCTGTACCTCGTTGCGGAAGGCGCTGTCGACGACATTGTTCTGCATGACGAGATTGTCCTGCAGGAAATCGACGGGAAGCCTGTTGTTGGCCAGGATACCGCCAACCTTGGCCGCCGCCATCACCACTGCATCCGGCTTGCGGTCGGCCATCCAGCGCCGCACGCCGGCCTGGTCGAGAAGATCGAGCTCGGCGCGCGAGGCGGTCAGGACCTCGCAATCCTCGTCGGCCAATCGGCGCAGGATGGCCGAGCCGACCATGCCGCGATGTCCGGCCACGAAAACGCGCTTGCCCTGAAGGTCGAAGGTCATCAGCTTACCCCAATGCAGAACGGCAGCTATGCCAGTTGGCCGGCGGAGCGCCGGATCGGCTTCTCTGTTGCCGGACGCATACCGCATACAGATTTGCCCAGACAAGGCAAATCGCAAAGCCACCCGAAGCAACCTTTGGATCGGACGCTGTAGCGCTCGCGATCAGACGCCCGCTACCGTGCAGAGGCTTGTCATTCTGGCAATGGCAAGCTCGGGGTCGGCCAGCAACCCTGCCTGGTCGGCAAGGCGAAAGACATCGGCATAGTGACGGATGCCGCGCGCCGATTGCATGCCGCCGACCATCGAAAAATGCTCCTGATGGCCGTTCAGCCATGCCATGAAGACGATGCCGGCCTTGTAGTATTCGGTCGGCGCCTCGAAGATCTTGCGCGACAGCGACACTGTCGGGGCCATCAGCGCGTCGTAGCCCGCGCGGTCGCCGTCGGCCAGCTTTGCCAGCGCCGCATTGGCGACCGGCGCGATGGCATCGAAAATGCCGAGCAGCGCGTGCGAATGTCTGTCGCCGTCGCCGGCGATCAGCTCGGGGTAATTGAAATCGTCGCCGGTGAACATCAGCACGCCCTCGGGCAGCCGATCCCTGAGCGCAATCTCCTTGCCGGCATCGAGCAGCGATATCTTTATGCCTTCGACCTTGCCGGCATGGCGTTCGATGATCGCGACCAGCGTCTCCAGCGCAGTTTCGAAGTCGCTGCTGCCCCAGTAGCCTTTCAGCGCCGGGTCGAACATGTCGCCCAGCCAGTGCAGGATGACCTTGCCGGAGACCTGGGACAGGATGCGGTCGTAGACGCCGATATAGTCGTCGGGGCTTTTGGCGACCGCCGCCAGCGCCCGGCTGGCCATCACGATCGCCTTGCCGCCAAGCCCTTCGATGAAGCCGAGCTGTTCTTCATAGGCCGCGATGACATCGTCTAGCCTGCTGGCGCCCCCCGGCGCCAGATGGTCGGTGCCGGCGCCCGACGCAAGATCGGCGCCTTCGACGCTGTGCGCCTCGGCGATCGAGCGGCGGATCAATTCTTTGGCATTCGCCCAGTCGAAACCCATGCCGCGCTGAGAGGTGTCCATCGCTTCGGCGACACGGAAGCCAAGCCGCCAGAGGTGACGGCGAAACGCCATCGTCTTGTCCCAGTCGACCGCGGGCCTCGACCACGGATCGGTCATGGCGAGGGGATCGGCAACGACATGGGCGGCGGCGTAGGCGATGCGCGAGAAGCGAGCGCCGGCCACAGGCTGCACCGGCTGGCCGACAAGCCGGTAGCGGACACGGCCGGCGCCTTCCCCGGGCAAGGTGATGTCCATGGCTCTCTCCCTTACCAATGCCTATTAAATGGAACGTTCCAACAAATCAAGATATTTTGCCCCTGCCTCGTGCAGCGAAAATTGCTGCATCGCAGTAGCCGAAAGCCCTGCTTGCCGGAGGATTGCGCCGCCGAGCCGCATTTTTCCCGGCTTCGCAAAAACGCGATTGACTCAAATGCACCGCAGGGATTAGATCGTTCCAATAAAATCGCACAAGAAACCACCGGGAGGACAGATCTGGATGGCCAGCCGGGCCAAGGCAACGATACTCGACATCGCCCGTGAGGCGGGCGTGTCCAAATCGACGGTATCGCTGGTGCTGCAAGGCAGCGGGCTGATCCGGCCCGAAACCGCGCTCAAGGTGCGTAAGGCGATCGAGGACGTCGGCTATGTCTACAACCGCGGCGCCGCCAATCTGCGCAAGGCCCATTCCAACGTCATCGGCATGGTCATCAACGATCTCACCAATCCGTTTTTCGCCGAGCTCGCGGTCGGCATGGAGCGCGTCTTCCAGTCGGCCGGCGTCGTGCCTTTCATCGCCAATACGGCCGAAAACCCGGTGCGCCAGGAAGAGGTTCTGAAATCGCTGATGGAGCAGGGTGTCGCCGGGCTCGTCGTGTCGCCGGCGCGCGGCACCACGCCTGGCGCGTTCCGTCGCCTTGAGACCGCAGGCGTTCCGGTCGTCTTCGTCATGCGCCGGCTTCCCGAAAGCCGTATCCCGGTGATCACGCCCGACAATCATCGCGGCGCCTATCTTGCCACCACCCATCTGATCGGCAAGGGCCACCGCCGGCTGGCCTTCTTCGGCGGCTCGTCCGACCTTGTCGTCTATCACGAGCGCCTGGGCGGCTTTCGCGAGGCCTGTGAAGCGCTCGGCATCGATCCGGCCGACAGACTGGTCTTCGAGGGCGAAACCAGCCGCAAGGGCGGTATTGCCTGCCTGGAAACCGCACTCGCCATGGCCGCGCCGCCGACCGCGGCCCTTTGCTTCAACGATGCGGTCGCCTTCGGCGTCTTGCTGGCGCTGCGCAAGCGCGGCCTGGAACCCGGCGCGGACTTTGCCGTCGTCGGCTTCGACGACGTTGCCGAGGCCGAGCACTATATGCCGGCGCTGACCAGCGTCGCGGTGAACACCGCTGGCCTCGGCGAGCGCGCCGCCCATGTCGTGCTGAAGATGATCCAATCGCGCACCACGCGCGCCGAGGATCATATCGGCGCCGTCAACCTCGTGGTCAGGGAAAGCTGCGGCCCCGATCGCAAGGAGCATGGCTGCGCAGGAATGGGAGACGCGGCATGACCGTCAGTTGGGGGCTGATCGGCGCCAGCACGATCGCAAGACAGTTCATGATCGGCGCCATCCGCGCGCAGCCGGACGGCGAGATCGCCGCAGTGATGAGCTCCAGCCCGGAGCGGGCTACCGCCTATGCTCGGGAAAACCGCATTCCGGCGGCGGTCTCGACGCTCGACGCCCTGCTCAAATCCGATGTCGACGCCGTCTACATCTCGACCACCAACGAATTGCATCTCGAACAGGCACTCGCCGCGATCGAGGCGGGAAAGCATGTGCTGTGCGAAAAACCCCTGGCGCTGACCAGCGCCGACGCGCGCAAGATGGTCGCGGCGGCCAGGGCCGCCGGCGTCGTGCTCGGCACCAATCACCACCTGCGCAATGCCGGCTCGCATCGGGCGATGCGCGAAGCGATCGCTGCCGGCCGCATCGGCATGCCGATCGCCGCGCGCGTCTTCCACTCCGTCTATCTGCCGGAAAACCTGCAGGGCTGGCGCATCACCAGGCCGGACGCCGGCGGCGGCGTGGTGCTCGACATCACCGTCCACGATGCCGACACGCTGCGCTTCGTGCTCGGCGACGATCCCGTCGAGATCTCGGCATTCACGCAGTCGGCCGGCATGGCCGCCGGCGGGCTGGAAGACGGCGCCATGTGCATCTGGCGCTTCGCATCGGGGATCATTGCCCAATCGCATGAGGGCTTCACCACCAAATTCGCCGGCACCGGCTTCGAGGTGCATGGCAGCGAAGGCTCGCTGATCGCCAAGGACGTGATGACGCAGAAGCCGCTCGGCTCTGTGTTGCTTCGCACGGCACAGGACGAAGAGGAATTGAGCTTCGACCGCGAAGACCTCTATGCCCGTTCGCTGCGCCAATACCACGCGGCGATCCGCGGCGAGGGCCAGCCTTCCGCCACCGGCGAGGACGGCGTCTGGTCGCTGACATCAGCCGAAGCGGCATTGCAATCGGCCAGGTCCGGCAAGGCCGTTGCCATCGACCCGAAGCTCGGGAGCGCAGCGTGAGCAAACTCGTTTCCGCGGCTGAGGCTGCCGGCCTGATTAGGGATGGCGTGGTCGTTTCCGTGTCGTCGTCGAGCGGCCTCGGCTGCCCGGATGCGGTGCTTGCCGCCATCGGCGAGCGCTTCGACGCCGACGGCCATCCCAAGGACATCACGACGCTGCACCCGATCGCCGCCGGTGACATGTACGGCATCAAGGGCATCGACCATGTAGCCAAGCCCGGCCTGTTGAAGCGCACTTTGTGCGGCTCCTATCCGTCCGGGCCTTCATCGTCGGAACCGCCGCAGATCTGGAAGATGATCGGCGACAATACGGTCGCCGCCTACAACGTGCCGTCCGGCATCCTGTTCGACATGCATCGTGAGGCCGCGGCCAAGCGCCCCGGCGTGCTGACCAAGGTCGGGCTCGACACCTTTGCCGACCCGCGCCACCAGGGTTGCGCCATGAATGCTGCCGCCAGCGAGCCGATCGTTTCGGTGCAGCAGTTCGACGGCGAGGAATGGCTCTATTTCCGCTCGATCGTACCTCAGGTCGCGATCATTCGCGCCACCACGGCGGACGAGCGCGGCAACCTTACCTATGAGCATGAGGGTGCCTATCTCGGCGGCCTCGAACAGGCGCTGGCCGCCCGCAACAATGGCGGCATCGTCATCGCGCAGGTCAAGCGCGTCGTCGAGAACGGCACGCTGAAGCCGCACGATGTGCGCGTGCCCGGCGTGCTGGTCGACCATATCGTGGTGGCGCCCGACCAGTTGCAGACGACGCTGACGCCTTACGATCCGGCCATCTCCGGCGAGATCTTCCGGCCGCTGTCGAGCTTTCGCAACGCCGAGATGAACGTCCAGAAGGTCATTGCGCGCCGCGTCGCCATGGAGCTTGCCGACGGCATGGCGGTCAATATCGGCTTCGGCATCTCGGCCAATGTGCCGCGCATTCTGCTCGAGGAAGGCCAGCACGGCAAGGTCACCTGGGTCATCGAACAGGGCGCGGTCGGCGGCGTGCCGCTGCTCGACTTCAAGTTCGGCTGCTCGTCGAATGCCGACGCCTTCATGCCCTCGCCGCACCAGTTCATCTATTTCCAGGCCGGCGGCTTCGACGCCTCGCTGCTGTCCTTCTTGCAGATCGACCGCCACGGCTCTGTCAATGTCTCGAAGCTTTCGGCGCGGCCCCACGTCACCGCCGGCGCCGGCGGCTTCGTCGACATCACCGCGCGGGCGAAGAAGATCGTCTTTTCCGGTTTCTTCAACGCCGGCGCCAAGCTGTCGCTTGCCGGTGGCGGCATCCGCATCGACCAGGAGGGCAAGGTCAAGAAAGTCGTCGACGAGGTCGAGCATATCTCCTTCTCGGGCAAGCGTGCTGTCGCCCAGGGACAGGACATCACCTATGTCACCGAGCGCTGCGTGATGAAGCTGACGCCGGCAGGGCTGATGGTGACCGAGCTGGCGCCAGGTGTAGACTTGGAGCGCGATGTGCTGGCGCAGGCCGAGATCCCACTCGCCGTCGCCAACGATCTGAAGACGACGCCGGAGGCGCTCTACCGGGACCGGCCGATCGGCCTGTCGCTCAATGGCGGCGCATCGCTTGGAGGCGCACATGGCTGAGCGTCTGGTAACCTTTGAAACCGACGGCCCCATCGGCATTGTCACACTGCGCCGGCCGGAGAAATTCAACGCGCTCGATATTCCGATGCTGCGGGCGCTGGAAGCGGCACTCGACGAGGCCGAGACAGCAACCGGCGTCCGCGTCGTGCTGATCTGCGGCGAAGGCAAGGGCTTTTGCGCCGGCGGCGATGTCGAGGCTTGGGCGGAAATGAGCGCCGCCGATTTCCAGGTGCAATGGGTGCGCTACGGCCATCGCGTCTTCGACCGACTGGCGCGGCTGCGGCAGCCGACCATCGCCGTGCTTGCCGGCCATGCGCTGGGCGGCGGGCTGGAACTGGCGGCCGCTGCAGACTTCCGCGTGGCGGAAACACAGGTGAAGCTGGGGTTCCCCGAAACCTCGATCGGCGTCGTTCCCGGCTGGTCCGGCACCCAGCGCGCCGTGCGCCGCTTCGGCGCGCAGGCAGTGCGGCGGATGGCGCTCGGCGGCGAAGTGTTTCTGGCTACCGAGGCTCTTGCTCTGGGGATTGTCGACCGGGTGGTCGAGACCGGTAAGGCGTTCGCTGAAGCCAAGGCCTGGGCCGGCAAGATCGCCGAGCGCGGCCCGCTCGCGACCGAAGCCGCCAAGCTGATGATTGCCATCGCGGAGGGCGAAGAGAGTGCTGCCGCGACCGAAGCGCTGGCCAGCGGCTTCATCGCGCTGACAAGCGATCTCAGGACCGGCGTCGATGCTTTCAACGCCAAGCAGAAACCGGCGTTCTCAAGATCTTAGGACCTGAAACGCACATGAACGCACCTCTCAACATCGCCATGCCCGCCGAGGCAGCCGCAGCGCCGAAAAGCTACCGGCTGCTGATCGGCGGCAGGTTCGTCGACGCCCAGGACGGCCGCACGCTGGAGCGCAGCAGCCCTGGCCACGGCTTCACCGTCTCGCGCTATGCACAAGCCGGCGCGGCGGACGTGGAGGCTGCGGTACAGGCCGCGCACAGGGCCTTCGAGACCGGCCCGTGGCCGCGCATGAAGGCCGCCGAGCGCGCCGCGATCCTGCTCAAGGCTGCTGACCTGATCGAGGCGCGGCTGGACGAGATTGCCCGGCTCGACGCACTGGAATCCGGCAAGCCGATTGCGCAGGCGCGCGGCGAGATCGGCGGCGCCGTCGATATCTGGCGTTATGCCGCGGCACTTGCCCGCACGCTTCACGGCGAAAGCTACGCCAATCTCGGCGATGCCATGCTCGGCGTCGTGTTGCGCGAACCGATCGGCGTCGTCTCCATCATCACGCCGTGGAATTTCCCGTTCCTTATCGTCAGCCAGAAACTACCCTTCGCGCTCGCCGCCGGCTGCACGGCGGTGGTCAAGCCGAGCGAGATGACCTCGGCCTCGACCTTTGTGCTCGGCGAGATCCTGATGCAGGCCGGCCTGCCGGATGGCGTCGTCAACATCCTTGCCGGGTTGGGCGCCGATGTCGGCGCACCGATGGTCAGCCATCCGCTGGTCGAGATGGTGTCGTTCACCGGCTCCACCCGCGTCGGCAAGATGACCATGGCGTCTGCCGCCAACTCGCTGAAGAAAGTCGCGATGGAGCTCGGCGGCAAGAACGGCCAGATCGTCTTTCCCGATGCCGACCTCGAGGCCGCCGCCGACGCAGCGGTGTTCGGCGGCTTTTTCAATGCCGGCGAATGCTGCAATGCCGGCAGCCGGCTGATCGTCCATGAGGCGATCGCCGACGAGTTCCTCGGCGCCGTCAATGCCCTCACCGCCAAGGTGGTTGTCGGCGACCCGCTCGACGACCGCACCAAGGTCGGCGCGATGATCTCCGCCGACCATATGGCCAAGGTCACCGGCTACGTGACGGCAGCGGAAAACGGCGGCGGCCGGATCTGTAGCGGCGGCAATCAGCTTGCTTCGAGCGCCGGCCAGTATCTTGATCCGACCATCGTTCGCGATGTCACCGAAGACATGGCCATTGCACGCGAGGAAGTGTTCGGTCCGGTGCTCTCGGTGCTGACTTTTGAATCGATTGAAAGGGCGTTGCACATCGCCAACAACACGCCCTATGGTCTGTCGGCGGGCGTGTGGAGCGCCAGCATCGATACCTGCATGTCGGTGGCGCGGAATGTGCGTTCGGGAACCGTTTGGGTGAACACGTTCATGGAGGGTTACCCCGAGCTGCCCTTCGGCGGCTACAAGCAGTCCGGTCTCGGACGCGAACTCGGCAAGCGCGCCGTCGAGGATTATACCGAGGAAAAGACAATCCAGTTTCATCGCGGCCAGCGCACCGGATGGTGGGTCGGCTGAGTTGGGAAGAACCCGGCGGGCATCCGCCGGTCGTGTAAGTTCAACAAGGGAGGAAGTACATGTTGCGCAAACTGCTTATCGGGACGGCTCTCGCATCGGGCGTTGCGTTCGCGGCCCATGCCGAGGACGTCAAGGAAGTCCAGATGCTGCATTGGTGGACGTCGGGCGGCGAAGCTGCCGCTCTGAACGTGCTCAAGCAGGATCTGGCCAAGGAAGGCTTTGCCTGGAAGGACGTGCCGGTGGCCGGCGGCGGCGGCGACGCCGCCATGACCGCGCTGAAGGCGATGGTGGCAGCGGGCAACTACCCGACCGCCTCGCAGATGCTTGGCTATACCGTGCTCGATTACGCCGCAGCCGGCGTTATGGGCGACCTGACCGAGACGGCGATAAAGGAAGGCTGGGACAAGTCCGTTCCCGCGGCCCTGCAGAAATTCTCCGTCTATGACGGCAAGTGGGTCGCGGCTCCGGTCAATGTCCACTCGGTCAACTGGCTATGGATCAACAAGGCGGTGATGGACAAGATCGGCGGCACCGAGCCCAAGACCTTCGACGACTTCATTGCGTTGCTGGACAAAGCCAAGGCGGCGGGCGTCATCCCGCTCGCGCTGGGCGGCCAGAACTGGCAGGAAGCGACAATGTTCGACTCAGTCGTGCTGTCGACCGGCGGGCCTGAGTTCTACAAGAAGGCCTTCAACGACCTCGACGAGGAGTCGCTGAAGTCCGACACGATGAAGAAGTCGTTCGACAATCTCGCCAAGCTCGTCACCTATGTCGACCCGAACTTCTCGGGCCGGGACTGGAACCTCGCCACCGCCATGGTCATCAAGGGCGATGCGCTGGTGCAGGTGATGGGTGACTGGGCCAAGGGCGAATTCAACGCCGCCAAGAAGGTCCCGGGCACCGACTTCCTGTGCTACCGCTTCCCGGGCACCGACGGCAGCGTCGTCTACAACTCCGACATGTTCGGCATGTTCAACGTTCCGGAGGACCGCAAGGCCGCCCAGATCGCCCTGGCCACCGCCACGCTGTCGAAGAGCTTCCAGTCGGCCTTCAACGTCGTCAAGGGCTCTGTCCCGGCCCGCACCGACGTGCCGGACACCGACTTCGACGCTTGCGGCAAGAAGGGCATGGCCGACCTGAAGGCCGCCAATGAAGGCGGCACGCTGTTCGGTTCGCTGGCGCAGGGCTATGGCGCGCCTCCCGCGGTTGCCAACGCCTACAAGGATGTCGTCTCGAAATTCGTGCACGGCCAGATCAAGACCTCGGACGAGGCCGTGACCCAACTGGTCAGCGCGATCGAAGACGCCAAGTAAGGCACCCGCCCATGTGAATGATCTCCCCGGCGCAAGCCGGGGAGATCCCCTGCGGCGAGGTTTTGCGGTTGCGCCGACCGGCACGCTTTCGTGCCGCAGAGCCCGAGACAGCAGAATTCCGGACCCGCCATACGGAATGGACAGATGAGCACAGTTGCTGAAACCAGTATCACGCTGACGCCGGAGCACGATGCCCGTCCGGCCGCCACGGTGCGCTCGCGCCTTCAGAATGCGCTGCCGAAGCTCGTGCTGGCGCCGAGCTTCGCCGCCACAATCGTCTTCGTCTACGGCTTCATCCTGTGGACGATCTATCTGTCCTTCACCAATTCCAAGACCTTTCCCTCCTATGCGATCACCGGGCCACGCGCCTATCAGCGGCTATGGCGCTGGACTTTCGAAAGCGATCCGCCGTCCTCCTGGTACACGTCGATCACCAATATGGGGATTTTCGGCTTCCTCTACATTTCCATCTGCCTGGCGCTCGGCCTGTTCCTGGCGATCCTGCTCGACCAGAAGATCCGCGGCGAAGGTGTGCTGCGGCCGATCTACCTCTACCCGATGGCACTGTCGTTCATCGTCACCGGCGTTGCCTGGAAATGGTTTCTGGACCCCGGCCTCGGCCTCGAGCAGACACTGCACCAATGGGGCTGGACGAGCTTCCATTTCGACTGGATCAAGAACAAGGATTTCGTCATCTACACGGTGGTCATCGCCGGCGTCTGGCAGGCGTCGGGCTTCATCATGGCGATGTTCCTGGCCGGCCTGCGCGGCATCGACGGCGAGATCCTGAAGGCGGCGCAGATCGACGGCGCCACCACCTTCCAGCTCTACCGTCGCATCGTCATCCCGCTGCTGCGGCCGATCTTCCTGTCCGCCTTGATCGTCCTCGCGCATCTCGCCATCAAATCCTACGATCTGGTGGTCGCGCTGACCAGCGGCGGGCCGGGCGGTTCGGCCTGGCTGCCGTCCAACTTCATGTATGAGTACACCTTCAAGCGCAACGAGATGGCCGTCGGCTCGGCCAGCGCCGTGATCATGCTGATGACCATCACCGCGATCATCGTTCCCTATCTCTATTCCGAGCTTCGGGAGAAGCCGCGATGAGCGCCGTGGCCACTCCTGCTCGCCAGAGCACTGGCGGTATCAGCGCCAGGACGGTCAACCGTATTGTCATCTACGGGCTGCTGGCGCTGTTCGCGCTGTTCTATCTGATGCCGCTGTTCGTCATGCTTGTGACCTCGTTCAAGACCATGGACGAAATCCAGAACGGCAACATGCTGGCGCTGCCGCAGGAGCCGACCTTCGCACCTTGGATAAGGGCGTGGAGCGAGGTTTGCTCGGGTCTCACCTGCGTCGGCATGAAGGGTTATTTCTGGAACTCGATCAAGATGGTGGTTCCGGCCGTCATCATCTCGACCCTGCTCGGCGCGCTCAACGGCTATGTGCTGACGAAGTGGCGCTTTCGCGGGGCGACGCTGGTGTTCGGGCTGATGCTGTTTGCCTGCTTCATTCCGTTCCAGTCCGTCCTCTTGCCGATGGCAACGATCCTCGGCAGCCTCGGCCGGTTCGGCGTCAAGCTGCAGAACGCGACCGGCCTCACCTTCGGCTTCGGCAATCCGACCGTGAATCTGGTGTTCGTTCACGTCGTCTACGGCATCGGATTCACCACCCTGTTCTTCCGCAATTATTACGAAGCGTTTCCGAACGAGCTGGTGAAGGCGGCGCAGATCGACGGCGCCAGCTTCTTCCAGATCTTCCGGCGCATCATGCTGCCCAACTCGCTGCCGATCATCGTGGTGACGGTGATCTACCAGTTCACCAACATCTGGAACGACTTCCTCTTCGCTTCCGCCTATGCCGGCTCAGGCGACGTGATGCCGATGACGGTGGCGCTGAACAATGTCGTCAACACCTCGACCGGCGTCGTCGAATACAACGTCAACATGGCGGCGGCGATGATCGCCGCGCTGCCGACGCTCCTCGTCTACGTGCTCGCCGGCCGCTATTTCGTGCGCGGCCTGATGGCCGGCGCCGTCAAAGGATAATCGCATGGCTTTTCTGGAAATTGACGGGCTGAAGAAGCGTTTCGGAGCGGTCGAGATCCTGAAAGGCATCGACCTCGACCTGGAAAAGGGCGGCTTCCTCGTGCTGGTCGGGCCTTCCGGTTGCGGCAAGTCCACGCTGCTCAACACTATTGCCGGCCTGGAAACCATCACCGAAGGGGAAATCCGCGTCGACGGACGCACGATCAACGATCTCCACCCCTCCAAGCGCGACATCGCCATGGTCTTCCAGAGCTACGCGCTCTATCCGAACATGACGGTTGCCGGCAATATCGCCTTCGGCATGGAGATGCGCGGCGTGCCGGCCGGCGAGCGCCAGAAGGCAATCGACAAGGTGGCGAAGGTCCTGCAGATCGGCCATCTGCTGAAGCGCAAGCCAAGCCAGCTCTCCGGCGGCCAGCGCCAGCGCGTTGCCATGGGCCGGGCGCTGGTGCGTGATCCAAAGCTGTTCCTGTTCGACGAGCCTTTGTCCAATCTCGATGCCAAGCTGCGTGTCGACATGCGCATCGAGATCAAGCGCCTGCATGCCACCACCGGCACCACCATCGTCTACGTCACCCACGACCAGATCGAGGCGATGACGCTGGCCACCAAGATCGCGGTGATGCGCGACGGCGAGGTGCAGCAGTTCGGCACGCCAGCCGAAATCTATAACAATCCGGTCAACCTGTTTGTTGCCGACTTCATGGGCTCGCCGGCGATGAACCTGATCCCGGCGACGATCGGCAGCAACGGCAGCGGCTTCTCCGTCGTCATGGAGCGCGAGGCGCGCCAGCCGATCTCGCTGCCGCTGGGCAATGCGCCGGCCGGCCTGTCGGCATTCCAGGGAAAACCGATCATCTTCGGCGTCC
Organism: Mesorhizobium sp. M0768; assembly: GCF_040320195.1. Lineage (NCBI taxonomy): Bacteria > Pseudomonadati > Pseudomonadota > Alphaproteobacteria > Hyphomicrobiales > Phyllobacteriaceae > Mesorhizobium > Mesorhizobium sp. M0768. The sequence continues at coordinate 242,051 of NZ_JAMYPD010000003.1, forward strand.
GCCCGGAAGCACTGACCGATCCCGAGGGTGCCGAACGCAACGCCTCGAACATCGCCCGCGCCGACTGTCACATCGAGGTCATCGAGCCGGCCGGCTCGGATACGTTCGCGGTCACCAATCTCGGCGGCAAGGCGGTGGTGGCGCGGCTGCGCGCCGATGCCAAAATCCAGCCCGGCACGGTCACGCCGCTCGCCTTCAACCTGACCAAGGCGGTGTTCTTCGATCCGGCGACCGAGAAACGCATCGTCTAACGGCCATGACAAATCCCGACATCGTCATCATCGGCTCCGGCATAGGCGGCGCCACGATCGCCTCCGGCCTTGCCGGCAGTGGCGCCTCGATCCTGATGCTGGAGCGCGGCGAAGCCCTGCCGGCAACGCCGCACACACGCGACACCCGCGCGATCTTCGTCGATGGTCATTATCGGCCGAAGGAGATGTGGCTCGAGGCCGGCGGAGCGCCTTTCAACCCGGGCAATTACTACTATGTCGGCGGCAATTCGAAATTCTACGGCGCTGTGCTGATCCGCTACCGCAGGGAAGACTTTTCGGAGATGGAGCACTATGGCGGCATCTCGCCGGCCTGGCCGTTTTCCTATGAGGAATTCGAACCCTGGTATTCCAGGGCCGAGCAGCTTTTTCGCGTGCGCGGTGCACTCGGCGAAGACCCGACCGAGCCGTTCCACTCTACGCCCTACCCTTTCGGGCCGGTACCAGACGAGCCGCCGATCGCGCGTGCGCGCGCCGAGTTGAAGAGCTTAGGCCTGCATCCGGCATCGCTGCCGCTCGGCGTCGACATCGAAGCCTGGCTGAAAGATGGCAGCACGCCGTGGGACGCGTTTCCCAACACCGGGACCGGCAAGATCGACGCGCAATCCGGGCCGTTGGCAGCAGCCCTTGCCGATCAGAATATCCGGCTTGAGACCGGCGCCCATGTCGAATATCTCGAGGCATCGCCGGATGCGAGGGCGATCATCGCCGTCCATTATCGACAGAACGGTGCGCTGAAGAAAGTCGCGCCGAAGCTGGTGATCCTGTCGGCCGGCGCGGTCAATTCAGCCGCCATCCTGCTGCGTTCGCCTTCCCCTTCTTCCAAGGGCAAGGGAGGTGGCAAAGGCCTGGCCAACCGTTCCGACCAGGTCGGCCGCAACTTCATGAACCACAATTCGAGCGCCATGCTGGCGATCGATCCGCGCCGCAGGAACAAATCCGTCTACCAGAAGACGCTGATGCTGAACGACTATTATCTGTCCGACGGCAAGGGCGGCAAACCGCTCGGCAACGTCCAGCTTCTCGGCAAGATCGACGGCAACATCCTCAAGGCCAATGTCCGGCGCGCGCCCAAATTCGCGCTGGATTTCATGGCCGGCCACGCCGTCGACTGGTATCTGATGTGCGAGGACCTGCCCGATCCCGAGAGCCGCATCGTGGTCGACGGCAAGGACATCGTCATGCAGTGGCGGCGCTCCAACATGCAGTCGCTCGACGGACTGACCAAGGTGATGCGCGAGAATTTCCGCGCCTGCGGCTATCCGATCGTCCTGTCGCGTCCGTTTGACAAGCGCACGCCCTCGCACCAATGCGGCACTGTGAAGATGGGCAACGATCCAGCGACCTCGCCGCTCGATCCGTTCTGCCGCTCCTTCGACCACAGCAATTTATTCGTCGTCGATGCCGGCTTCCTGCCGAATTCGGCCGCCGTCAATCCGGCGCTGTCGATCGCCGCACAGGCGCTGCGCGTCGCCGACCATATCCGCAAGACGGAGCTTGCAACATGAGCCGCCCGGCAGCGATCGTCACCGGCGGCGCGCGCGGCATCGGCCTTGCCTGTGCCGAGGCGCTGGCCGGCGCAGGCTTCGACATCCTCGTCGCCGACCTTGCTGACGAAGCCGCAGACGGGCTCGCCGCCGACATCACCGGGCGCGGCGCGAAATTCGCCTATGTCAGCTGCGACATCGCCGACCTCGACGGCCACGCAGCGCTGATTGATGCCGCGACAAGCGCCTTCGGCCGCATCGACTGCCTGGTCAACAATGCCGGCATCGGCACTGTCCTGCGCGGCGATCTGCTCGAGCTCAAGCCGGAAAATTTCGACCGGGTGCTCGGCATCAATCTGCGCGGCACCGTATTCCTCAGCCAGGCCGTCGCCAAAGCGATGCTCGGCCTGCCAAGCGATGGTGCGAGATCGATCATCACCATCACTTCGGTCAGCGCCGCCATGGCCTCGCCGGAACGTTCCGATTACTGCATCTCCAAGGCTGGGCTTTCGATGTGGGTGAAGAACCTGGCACTGCGGCTCGCCGCCGAAAATATCGCCGTGTTCGAGGTGCGCCCGGGCATCATCCGCACCGACATGACCGCCGGTGTGACCGCCAAATATGACGGGCTGATCGACGGCGGGCTGGTGCCGGCGATGCGCTGGGGCGAGAGCGAAGATATCGGTGCCGCCGTGGCGGCGCTCGCCGGCGGCAAGTTCGGCTTTTCGACCGGCTCGGTCATCAATATCGACGGCGCGCTGTCGGTGCCGAGGCTATGAACAGGTGATGCCATGACCGACTACATAATCGTCGGCGGCGGCCCGGCCGGGTGCGTACTCGCCAACCGGCTGAGCGAAGATCCGTCGCATCAGGTGCTGCTGCTCGAAGCCGGCGGCAAGGACTGGCATCCGTTGATCCACATGCCGGCTGGTTTCGCCAAGATGACCAAGGGCATCGCCGCCTGGGGCTGGTCGACGGTGCCGCAAAAGCACATGCAGGACCGTGTCTTCCGATACACGCAGGCCAAGGTGATCGGTGGCGGCTCTTCGATCAACGCCCAGATCTACACGCGCGGCAACGCCCGCGACTACGACGCCTGGGAGAAGGAAGAAGGCCTTGCCGGCTGGGGCTATCGCGACGTGCTGCCCTATTTCAAGCGCGCGGAGAACAACCAGCGTTATGCCAACGATTTCCACGGCGACCAAGGCCCGCTCGGCGTATCGAACCCGATCGCGCCGCTGCCGATCTGCGAGGCCTATTTCCGTGCCGGACAGGAGATGGGCATCCCCTTCAATCCCGACTTCAACGGGGTAGCCCAGGAGGGCGTCGGTTATTATCAGCTGACGCAGAAGGACGCGAAGCGCTCCTCCGCCTCTGTCGCCTATCTCCGGCCGATCCGCGAGCGAAAGAATCTCACCGTCAGGACCGGCGTTCTGGTGACGCGCATCGTCGTCGACAAGGGCCGCGCCGTCGGCGTCGAGATCGTCGACAGGCCGGGCGGCCAGCCAACGATCCTGCGCGCCGAGCGCGAGGTGATCGTCTCGTCCGGCGCCATCGGCTCGCCGAAGCTTTTGCTGCAGTCGGGCATCGGCCCGGCCGACCATCTGAAGGCGGTCGGCGTGACACCGGTGCACGATCTGCCCGGCGTCGGCTCCAACCTGCAGGATCATCTCGACCTGTTCGTCATCGCCGAATGCACCGGCGATCACACCTACGACAACTACGCCAAGCTGCACTGGACGGCGTGGGCCGGGCTGCAGTATCTGCTCCTGAAGAAAGGCCCGGTAGCCTCCAGCCTGTTCGAGACCGGCGGCTTCTGGTACGCCGATCCGACCGCCGCCTCTCCCGATATCCAGCTGCATCTCGGCCTCGGCTCCGGCATCGAGGCCGGCGTCGAGAAGCTGAACAATCCGGGCGTGACACTGAACTCGGCGTTCCTGCGCCCGCGCTCGCGCGGCACCGTGCGGCTGAACAGTGCCGATCCGGCCGACCGCCCGCTGATCGATCCGAATTATTGGTCCGATTCCTATGACCGCGACATGTCGATCAAAGGGTTGAGGCTGGCGCGCGAGATCATGCGGCAGAAGGCGCTGGCCCCCTTTGTGCTGCGCGAGGTACTGCCGGGACCCGACCTGCAGAGCGGCGACGAGCTGTTCGACTACGCTTGCCGCAGTTCCAAGACCGACCACCACCCGGTCGGCACCTGCCGCATGGGCCACGATGCGATGAGCGTGGTAACGCCAGATCTCAGGCTGCGCGGTATCGAGGGCCTGCGCGTCTGTGACGCCTCGGTGATGCCGCGCATCCCCTCCTCCAACACCAATGCCCCGACGATCATGGTTGGCGAAAAAGGCGCCGATCTGATCCTTGGCCGCGAGCCGCTGCCGCCGGCGGTGTTTTCCACCAACCGAGCGGCATGAGGGACAAAGAATGATCAGGCACTGTGTCTTCGTCAGATTTCGCAACGATGCCGCCGACGCCGAGCGCGCGGCAATCCATGCCGATCTCGAAGCGTTGCGGGCCGTGATCGACGGCATGGGCAAGGTCGAATTCAGCGCTAATACCAGCCCGGAACCCTTCGCCCGCGGCTTCACGCACGGCTTCACCATCGACTTTCGCGACGCTGCGGCACGCGATGCCTATCTGGAGCATGAAGCGCATCAGCGAGCCGGCGCAAAACTGGTCGCGGCGCTCGAAGGCGGCACCGACGGGCTGATGGTGTTTGATCTGGAGATCGCGTGACTATCCCATTCTCAGCGCAACGACGCCGGCAACGATGCTAAGCACCGCGGCACCTCGCCATGCCGTCATCTTCTCGCCGAGCGCGAAGACCGAGATCATCATGGCGAACAGGATCGATGTTTCGCGCAGCGACGCCACCGAGGCGATCGGCGCCTTGGTCATCGCCCACATCACGATCCAGTAGGCGCCGCCGCTGAGCACGCCGGTATAGATTCCGGCCTTCCAGTCGCGCGCCAGCACCGGCAGCGCCTGTGGGCCGCGAGAGACGACGCATAGCACCAGCGCCCACAGCGCATCGCAGACGAACAGCCAGGCGGCATAACTCGACGCGGTGGCGGCCAGCCGCGCGCCGCTGCCGTCCGACAGCGTGTAGCTGGCGATGAAGATCGATGTGCCCAACGCGAAACCGACGGCGCGCAGGTTCAATTTCTCCAGATGCGCGCCGCCGCGAAACGACAGCACCAGCGTGCCCGCCGACAACAAGAGGATGCCGAGAATGGCGAGCGGCGCCGGCATCTCGGCAACCACCACAACGCCCCCCAAAGCGGCCAGCAATGGCGCGGTGCCGCGCGCCAGCGGATAAGTCTGGGCGAAATCGCCGGCCTTGTAGGCGCCGATCAGGAACGTCCTGTAGCCCATGTGGAAGACAACCGAGGCGAGGATGTATGGCCACACTTCCGGCTTCGGCACCTCGACGAAAGGCAACGTCACCAGCGCAGCGGCACCCATGCCGAGCGTCATCAGTGTGATCGACAGGAAACGGTCGAGATGGACCTTGACCAGCGCGTTCCAGATCGCATGCATGGAAGCGGCGGCGAGCACCGCCAAAAAAGACAAACAGGCTCATCGGCGGTTCATCCGCCGCCCGTCCCGATGACGATCGGCGTCTCCAGGTCGATATCGACCCAGAGCGGAAAATGGTCGGAAGCGATTTGGCCGATATCGGCGCTGACCGAGCGCACGCGCCCGGCAAACATGCCGCCGACGAAGCAATGGTCGAGCCGGCGCTTTGCCAGCCTGCCATCGATAGTCTTCACATGGGTGTGGAAATCCGCTGTCGGTTCCATTGCGACGGCGGCGACATCGACAAAACCGTCGAGATAGGCGGCACCGCGATGATAGGGCGCGCTGCCGACAATGCGCCGGTACTCGGCGCTATCCGGCTCCATGTTGAAGTCGCCCAACCAGATCGCCGCTACGGGGTTTTCTGGCTCCTGTTCGCCATTGCTCCAGTTGCGCGCCGGCTCGTCGTCGGCGCCGCTCCATGGGCCGCCCTCGGACGGCGCACGGCGATGCTCGGCGAGCAAATAGTCGATCTGCTCCAGCCGCTCCTCGGCCGCGATATGCGCCAGATGCAACGACAGCACCCGCACCGGACCGGCAGGGGTGCGGATCATGCATTCGAGTGCGGCATTGCGGGTGTTGAGCGGCCGCAGCGTGCGCCTGAGCGGCAGCGTATGCAGCCGCGACCAGACGATCGGAAGCTTCGACAGAACCATGGTGCCGAATTGCCGCCGCCGGTTGACGATGCGGCCTTCACGCCGGTGGCTGGCATCCATGTCGAAGGCCGGCCCGTAGACCCAATGGTAGTCGGGCAGAAATTGCGAAAGAAGTTCCGGCTGGTCGTCCTCGTTGCTGCGCAACCAGTGCCGTTCCACCTCCTGCAAGGCGACGATGTCGGCGCCGGCCACGACCTTGGCACAACGCGCCAGGTCGTAGCGGCCATCGCTGCCGAAGCCGTACTGGATGTTATAGCTGACCAGCTTCATTGCTTATCCGGCTCAGTTTCCTGCTGGCAGTAGCCGTTCGCTGACAGCCTTGCAATGTGCAGCCGGGCGGAGGGAGCTTGGGCCAGATGCTAAGTGGTCAGCGGCTGGAACCGACCGGGCGGGGATGCTGCCAGTTCCGACCAGTCGATTTCTTCCTCAAGGCGGTGGTAGGCTTCGTCGCCGATCGTTCCGTCGATGCGCAAACGCTCCAGCGCATCGCGCTGGCTCTTGATGGCGTAGAGACGCAATCTGTCATACTCGGTCGCCGCCTGGGCATCCTCCGGGTTTTCGGCGATGGCGCGCTGGGCGGCATATTGCTCTCGCACCGCCCCGGCCGCGCTCGATGTCTTGCCGCTGAGCACGTCCAGCGCCGCCTGCATGATGGCGACGCGCGCCTGCGCCACCTCCCGGTCGACCGTCCGGTCGAGGTCGAGATTGAGCAGAAGCAGCAACGGTTTCAGGCTGACGCCTTGCAGCACCAACGTGCCGAGCACGACCGTGAAAGCGGCGAGCACGATCGGATCACGGCCCGGAAAGTCGGCCGGCAAGGCGAAGGCTGCCGCAAGCGTCACCAGACCACGCATGCCGCACCAGCCGATGAGCACGCCGCCGCGGAATGTCGGTGCGTCCTTCCGCCTGTCCTCGTCGCCCGGACGGGCCAGCGCTCTGAGGATCGCGCCGCAGCCCAGAACCCAGACGAGCCGTGATACGATGACGACGGCCAGCACAGCCAGGGCAAAGACGAACGCCTCGCTTTGTCCTTGCTCGGCAAGTCGCCCGACGATGGACCGCGCTTGCAGGCCCATCAGAACGAAGGCCAGCACGTTGAGCACGAACACCGCCGTCTCCCAGACCGAGTAGGAGCTGACACGATTCCTTGCCGGCATGCGGCGCGGCGATGTACGTGCGATCGTCATGGCATAGACGACGATCGTGATGATGGCGGAAAGCCCTATCCTGTCGGCCAGGATCCAGACGCCGAAGGTTGAGGCGAATTGCACCACGGTGCCGCTCGCCGGGTCGTCGATGCGGCCGAGTATGGCGAGAGACAACCGGCCGAGCACATAGCCTGCGGCAAGGCTGCCGACCGTCGACAGCAGGATCATTGGAACGGCACTGCTCAACAGGATGGAGCCGGCGGCTGCGGAAACCGACATCCTGTAGATCAACAGCGCCGTGGCGTCGTTGAGCAGGCTCTCGCCTTCCAGGATGGCGGTGATGCGGTGCGGCACCTTGAACTGTCCGAGCACGGCCGCCGCCGCCACCGCATCGGGCGGCGCCACGATCGCGCCGAGCGCTATGGCGGCGGCAATGGGCAGGTCTGCCATCGTCCAGCCGACCAGCGCGACCGTCACGGTGGTGAAGATGACGGCACCAAGCGCCAGCAGGATGAGCGAAACCTTGTAGCGGTTGAGATCGCGCAGCGACGTGTCATAGGCCGCGTCGAGCAGAACCGGCGCGATGAACAGAGCGAGCGCCAGCCCCGGGTCGATCTCGATGGTCGGGGCAAACGGCAGGAAGGCGATGCCGGCGCCGGCCAGCGCCAGCAATGACGGATAGGGAATCTGCAGACGCCGCGACAGCGCGGTCAGGGCGACCGCGATGAGAAGCAGGACAAGGGTGAGTTCAAAAAGCGCCATGCCTTATCGTAGCGGTGAAGCCGGTCGATTGGCACTGCAAAAACGACGACGGCTTTGGCTGTTCGTGAATGGTGAATGGCTGCGTGCAGAGCAATTTCGGCGCGTAAAGCGCATTCTTACTATTCACTGTTCACTATTCACTCTTCTCCTAATGCAGCACCAGCATGTCGCCCGACGAGAACGAAATCTCGGCCTTTTCGCCGACGGCCGGCGGCGGTGTGGCCGGACTGTTGAACGTGTCGAGCGAGACCGTGCTGCCGCCGATGCCGACGCGAACCCGGATGACCGAGCCGAGGAAATGCACCTCGGCGATTTCGCCCCAAAGGCTGGAATCGCGACCGGGGTGTCGGCCGAGCGAGATCGCCTCGGGCCGCAACGCCAGCGACAGCGTGTCGCCGGATTTCGAGCCGTTGAGCTTGCCCTTGAGCGAGACCTCTTGCGAGTTGACGCGCACCTTGCCCGAAGCGGCGTCGGTGACCGTGCCTTCGAGCACGTTCAGCGTGCCGACGAAATTGGCGACGAATTTGGTTGCCGGCCGGTTGTAGATCTCGAACGGCGTGCCGACCTGCTCGGCCTTGCCGCCATACATGACGGCGATGCGGTCGGAGATCGACAGCGCCTCTTCCTGGTCGTGGGTGACGAAGATGGTGGTGATGCCGAGCTTCTTCTGGATCGAGCGGATTTCCTCGCGCAGCGACACGCGCACCTTGGCGTCGAGCGCCGACAGCGGCTCGTCGAGCAGCAGCAGCTTCGGCTTGGGCGCAATCGCCCGCGCCAGCGCGATGCGCTGCTGCTGACCGCCGGAGAGCTGATAGGGATAGCGGTCGCCCATCTGCGGCAGCTTGATGATGTCGAGCATCTCGGCAACGCGCCTGTCGGCATCGGCCTTCGGCATACCGGCGACCTTCAGCCCGAAGCCGATATTCTGCGCCACGGTGAGGTTCGGAAACAGCGCATAGGCCTGGAACACCATGCCGATGTTGCGCTGGTTGGGCTTGAGCCGGGTGACGTCCTTGCCGGCCACGACGATCTTGCCGGCGGATGGCTCTTCGAAACCGGCGACCATGCGCAGCACCGTCGTCTTGCCGCAGCCCGACGGTCCGAGAAAGGAGACGAATTCGCCCGGCTCGACGTCGAGGTTGAAATCCTGCACCACAATGGCGGCGCCGAAGGATTTCTGCACATGCTGGATTGAGAGGAATGGCTCGGCCATGGCTTTTTCCTTCGGGTCAGTTCGGACGGTTCGCCGATCGCGGCGCGAAGCGCGACAGGATCTGGATCAGCGACATGCAGCCCCAGGTAATGGCAAAGGCGATGATGGCAAGCGCCGCCGGCTCATAGGCGCGATTGGCGCCGACGTTCTGCAGATAGGGTCCGAAAGCAGGCCGGTTGAGCAGGCTGGCCATGGTGAATTCGCCGATGACGATGGCGAAGGTCAGGAAGGCGCCCGACAGCACCGCGATCAGCACGTTGGGCAGGATGACCCGAGTGATGATCGTGCCCCAGCCGGCGCCGAGGATCTGCGCCGCCTCGGTCAGTGTCCGTACGTCGATTGTGCGAAGCCCGGTGTCGACGGCACGATACATATAGGGCAGCGCCAGTGTCGCATAACCGATGACCAGCAAGGCATTGGCTCCTATCTCGCTGGCCAGGAACGGCAGCGGTGAGTTCGACCCGTACATTCTGATGTAGCCGAAGACGATAACGATGGCCGGAATGACCAGCGGCAGCAGCGTGATGAACTCGACGACGGGCCTGATCTGCGGCAGCCGCAGACGAATCCAGTACGCCGCCGGCACCACCACCAGCACGCCAAGGACGATGGTGAAGATGGCTGCGACCACCGAATAGATGAAGGTCGCCTGGAAGCGGGGATCGCCGAGCACGACCTGATAGGCATCGAAGGAATACGCGCCGCGCCGCATGCGCATGGAGAATTCCACGGTCGCGATCAGCGGAATGAAGAAATAGGCCGCGCCCAGCGCGAAGACGATCCAGGCCCAGAATCTGCCGGACTTCATTTGAGCCACCTCTCAGAGCGCGTCCGGAACCAGATGTAGAAGACATTGGCCAGCCCAGTGATGACGATCATGCCGAAGGCGATGGCGTAGCCGAGATGGGCATTGTGCAGCACGTCACCGCGGATCTGCGCGTAGAGCAGGATAGGGACGATGTTAAGCGAGGAGCCGGTCAGTGCGTAAGCGGTGGCGATGGCACCGAAGGCGTTGGCGAACAAGAGGATGACGGTGCCGAGGAAACTTGGCCAGATCACCGGAATGACGACCATGCGCCAGAACTGCGCCTGGGTCGCGCCAAGCGTTGCCGCCGCTTCGCCCCATTCCTTCTTCAGCCCATCGATCGCCGGCACGATGATCACCACCATCAGCGGGATCTGGAAATAGACATAGGTCAGCGTCAGGCCCCAGAACGACAGGATGTTGAAACCATGGGCATAAATGTTGAAGCCGACCAAGACGTTGAGCAGCACCGTGGCGAGCCCGAGCCGGCCGAGCGTCGCGAGAAAGGCGAAGGCCAGCGGCACGCCGGCAAAATTGGAGGCCACGCCGGAAAAGGTCAGTGTCGCCGAGCGTATCCACTCCGGCAGCCCGCCGCGCACGATGGCGATGGCAATGGCAAGTCCCGCGAAAGCACCGATCAGCGACGAGGCGAGGCTGACCTTGATTGAGATCCAGTAGGCGGCAACGATCGACGGCTGCGCCAAGGCCGCTATGTTTTCGAAAGTGAATTCGCCGGCATCGTTCCGGAATGCGCCCAGCATCAGATAGAGCGTCGGCAGGATCAGGAACATGATGGCGAAGATGAAGAAAGGCGCAACGCCAAGCCATTGCGTCGGCAGTCTCATGCTGCGGGCGTCGGCAGGAGGCGCGGTCTTCCCGGCAACAGCGTGATCGGACAACGAGATATCGGTCATGCGCGGCTACCGTCCTGGAGGTATGCCGGGCGGCGATCTAAGCCGCCCGGCTGATCTCAAGTCTTACTTGACGTTGGCGCCGACGACGGCATCCCAGTTCTTGGTGATGGCTTCCTTGGCCTTGCCCTGCTCGTCGAGCGTCGGGAACACCGCGGCTGCATAGGACTCGGCCGGCGGCAGCTTGGCCATCACGTCAGCCGGGAGCTTGCCATTCTTGGCGAGGTCGTTGAAGCGGATCGGGTGACAATAGCCCTTCAGCCAGCCGATCTGGCCTTCGTCGGAATAGAGATATTCCAGCCACAGCTTGGCAGCATTCGGGTGCGGCGCATAGGCGCTGATCGCCTGAACATAGACGCCGGCGACGACACCGGTCTTCGGCACGACGACGTCGACCGGCGGATTGCCCTTCAGCGTATCACGGCCGGCAAGCGCGTTATAATCCCAGGTCACCAGGATTGGCGTCTGGCCTTGAGCAAGCGTCGCGGGCTTGCCGATGACCGGCACGAAATTGCCGGCGGCGTTGAGCTTCTTGAAGAAGTCGAGACCAGCCGTGCCGGCGGCTTCGCCGGCAGCCGCACCGCCGGAAAGGCCGGCGGCATAGACTGCCTGGATGGCCTGGTTCGAAGCACGCGGGTCGCCGGCGAGCGCCACGGTATTGGCGAATTCCGGCTTCAGCAAGTCGGCCCAGTCGGCCGGCGCTTCCTTGACCAGGTCCTTGTTCACCAGAAACGAAAGCACGCCGTAATAGTCGCCGGTCCAAAAGCCTTCGGCATCCTTGGCGCTGTCCGGGATCGAGTCCCAGGTTGATACTTTATAAGCCTGGATCAGGCCATCCTTCTTGGCGGTCGGGCCGAAGCTCAGGCCGACGTCGATGACGTCGGGCGCTTGCGGGCCCTTGTTGTCCTTGTTGGCCTTGATCGCCTCGACCTCGTCGCCGGAGCCGGCATCGGGGTTGAGCTCGTTGACGGTGATCCCCGGATATTTTGCCTTGAAGCCGTCGATGACCGCGCCGTAGCCGCACCAGTCATGCGGCAGCGCGATGGTGGTGAGCTGGCCTTCAGCCTTGGCTGCGGCGACCAGTTCATCCATGGACTGGGCCGACGAGATGGCAGAGGTCGCCATCAGGGCGACGGCCGAAAGGGAAAGCAGTTTTCCCGTGAATTTGAACATGTGTTCTCTCCGTTGAACTGACGCCGTTGGACGCCTGCGATGCGGTATCGTTTTCGTGTGACAGCCAGATGAAAGCTTTGTGAAAGCGATGCCCCGCAGTATGAAAAAGTAAACTCTTTTTAACCGGCTGTAGCAATCGCTCCGCGATTCTTTTTCCGGCTAACTAGTTTCGATCTTGCCTTTCATCTTTCCCCCTTTCCTTTGCCTCTTTTCCCAAGTCGATTTCCGATGCGAAAATTGTCTCAGACGGTGCCGGCGATGGCGTGTTCGAGCAGCGTCAGCGCCGCCTTCTTGGTCAGCTTGACCGGGTTGCCGCCGGCGGTCGGATCGACCACCGCCATGTCGGCAATCAGGCCCTTGCGCTTCTTGTCCATGTCGAGCCCCTTGATCAGGCCGGGCAGCGCATGCGGCACCTTGAGCTCCTTGCGCAGCTTGATGATCGCCTTGGCAAAACCGTCGAAGCCGCCCTTGATGCCGCAATAGGCGGCAAGCCGGGCGATGCGCGGCTCGATCGCCTCGCGGTTGAAGGCCAGCACGTAGGGCATGAACACGGCGTTGGTCATGCCGTGGTGGCTATCGTAGAGCGCGCCGATCGGATGCGACAGCGAATGAATCGCTCCAAGCCCTTTCTGGAAGGCGGCCGCTCCCATGGCAGCGGCGCTCATCATGTTGGCGCGGGCGACCAGATCTTTGCCGTTGGCATAGGCTTTCGGCAGGTTTTCGAAGACCAGCCTTATGCCTTCCACGGCGATGCCGTCGGCCATCGGGTGATAGCCCGGCGCGCAATAGGCTTCGAGACAGTGAGCGAGCGCATCCATGCCGGTGCCGGCGGTGATGAAGCCCGGCATACCGACCGACAGCTCCGGATCGGCAATGACGATCGCCGGCAAAAGCTTTGGATGGAAGATGACCTTCTTGGTATGGGTCGCTTCATTAGTGATGACGCCGGCGCGGCCGACTTCCGAGCCGGTGCCGGCGGTGGTCGGCACGGCGATGATCGGCGCGATCGCATCGGCATCGGCGCGTGTCCACCAGTCGCCGACGTCCTCGAAATCCCAGACCGGCCGTGTCTGCCCGGCCTGGAAGGCGATCAGCTTGCCGAGGTCGAGCGCCGAGCCGCCGCCAAAGGCAATGACGCCGTCATGCTTGCCCTTCTTGAACACGGCAATGCCGGCGGTCAGGTTGGAATCCACCGGGTTCGGCTTGACCTCGGAAAATACGCCATAGGGCACCGTGGCGTCGTCGAGGATCTTCAGCGTCGAGGCCACCACCGGCAGCCTGGCCAGTCCCGGATCGGTGACGAACAGCGGCCGCTTGATGCCGGTCGCCGCCAGCACCTCCGGCAGCTCCTTGATGCGTCCGGCGCCGAAGCGGACGGTCGTCGGGTAATTCCATTTGGAAACGAGTTTTGTCATTTCGACCTTCTTGACTGCTTTCGTGCTCTCGGATGTCGTCAATTCACAAAGGTATTGGCCACACGGTCTGACCGCATCATGTACGGAATCCAGATGGCTGCGGCCCAGACGGAACGGTAAATTCCGCGCATCGTTTCGCTGTCGAACGCATCAGCCAAGGTTGGAAAGCTCTCGCGAAAAACCAGATGCGCAGCCCATGGGTCGAGGATGGCATATACCGGCATCGCGACTGCCCAAATCATGTACCAGCCCGGGAATATCTCCCAGCGCTTGAACATGAAGAACAATAACAGGACCGGGGCTGTAAGGCTTAGAACGCCTGCTGTCACCAGTTCGGCAACGAGCAGCGCACCTTGAGAAAAACTGAAGGCCTGCCAGTCGAAGCCGAGATAGTCGGTATTGTGCAGTTGTACCAACCCCAGTATCGGCGTGAGCATCAACCCGAGCATCGGCAGGACAAGCCATCCGCCGATACCCTCGGGACCCTCACCATCTGGCAGCGCCGATTGTTGTGTATCCGCCATTACTCCCCCTCAACAGCGATCGCATGCCTGTCGATCGCCACCTTAGATCACCTCGCGCAGATGGTATGATTTCGGCCTGGTCAGATTGTCGTAGCCGATGGCCGACAGTGCCGCGCCCTTGCCGGTGTCCTTGACGCCGGTCCAGACCAGCGCCGGGTCGAGATAGTCGCAGCGGTTCATGAACACGGTGCCGGTCTCGACACGATCGCCGATCGCCGCCGCATGCTCAATGTCGCGCGTCCAGATCGAGGCCGTCAGCCCATAGGGGCTGTCGTTCATCAGCGCGATCGCCTCCTCGTCGTTGTGCACCTTCATGATGCCGACGATCGGGCCAAAGCTTTCCTCGCGCATGACGCTCATCTGGTGGTCGACCTGGGTCAGCACTTCCGGCGCCAGATAGGGGGAACCTTGCCTGTCGTTGGCCACCTTCATATCGATGTGCGCCCTGGCGCCCTTGCGCAACGCCTCGGCCTTCTGCTCGCGGATCAGGTCGGCGAAGCGCGCCTGCGCCATCGGCCCCATGGTGGTCGCCTGGTCGAGCGGATTGCCGACGACGTAGTTCCTGGTCTCGGCAATGAAGCCCTCGACGAATTCATCGTAGACCGTCTCATGCACATAGACGCGCTCGATGCCGCAGCAGCACTGGCCGGAATTGTAGAAGGCGCCGTCGACCAGATTGGCAACGGCATGGTCCATCTTTGCGTCCGGCAGCACATAGGCCGGATCCTTGCCGCCGAGTTCGAGGCCGAGCGTCATGAAGGTGCCCGCCACCGCCTTCTCGATGGCGCGGCCGCCGGCGACCGAGCCGGTGAAGTTGACATGGTCGATCTTGCCGGAGCCGAGCAGCCTTTCGGTCTGCGCGTGGTTCAGGACGAGGTTCTGGAACAGGCCCTTGGGCAGGCCGGCCTTATCAAACGCCTGCTGAAACCGCTCGCCGACCAACAATGTCTGTGCCGCATGCTTGAGGATGACAGCGCTGCCCGCCATCAGCGCCGGCACGATGGTGTTGACGGCGGTGAGATAGGGATAGTTCCACGGCGCGATCACCATGACCACGCCGAGTGGCACCTTCTTCACATAGCGGCGAAAGCCGTCCTTCGGATTGGAGGCCATGACCGGCTTCAGGGCCGCCTCGGCGATCTCGACCATGTAGCTGACGCGTTCCCTGACGCCGCCGAACTCGCCGCCATAGCGCACCGGCCGGCCCATCTGCCAGGCGATCTCCGGCACGATCTCGTCGGTCATGGCGACCAGCGCTTCCAGCATGGCAAGCATGTATTTGCCGCGCTCGATGACCGGCGTCTCAGCCCACTTCTCCTGCGCCGCCTTGGCACGTTCGACCGCGGCACCGATCGCCTGGTCGGTGGCAAGAGGCCGTTCGGCATAGATCGAACCGTCGACGGGGGATTTTATCTTGACCGTTTCGGTCATGCCTTGGGTCCTCGCATTCTACAATAATGTCGTTGGTTAGCGCCGTCCCTCATCCGCCTGCCGGCACCTTTTCCCGTATACTGACGGGGAGAAGGGACAAGCTCAGCGCCGGGCCCCCTCTCCCCCGTTCTTCACGGGAGAGGCTGAGGGTGAGGAGCGGCGCCAACGTTGCCAGATTATTCAATACCGCTCGAACCCCCTGTGCAGTTCCCAGTCCGTAATCCGGCGGTCGTACTCGAACTGTTCCCAGTGTGCCGTGTGGACGTAATGTTCCAGCACATCGTCGCCGAGCGCTTGCCTCAGCATTTTCGATTCCGCCAGCGTCGCGGTGGCGTCGCGCAATGTCTTTGGAATTTCAGGCAGCTGCGAGGCCTGGTAGGCATCGCCGACGAAGGGCTTCTGCAGCTCAAGCTTTTCATCGATGCCGGCGAGCCCGGCCGCGATCAGCGCGGCGAAAGCCAGATAGGGGTTCAAATCGGCGCCGCCGATGCGGCATTCCATGCGGATGCCCTTGGTGCCCTCGCCGCAAAGACGGAAGCCGGCGGTGCGGTTGTCCTCGCTCCACATGATCTTGGTCGGCGCAAACGTGCCGGCCTGGAAGCGCTTGTAGGAATTGATGTAGGGCGCCAGGAACCAGGTGAATTCCTTGGCATATTTGAGCTGGCCGGCCGCCCATTGCTGGCCGAGTGTCGACAGCGTCCACTCGGCATTTTTGTCGTAGAACAACGGCGTCTTGCCGTCGGCGCTCCACAGCGAATTATGGATGTGGCTGGAATTGCCGGCGAGCCCGTAATTGTACTTGGCCATGAACGAGATCGCCTTGCCTTCGGACTCGGCGATTTCCTTGGCGCCGTTCTTCAGGATGACGTGGCGGTCGGCCATGTCGAGCGCCTCGGCGTAGCGGACATTGATCTCTTCCTGGCCTGGCCCCCACTCGCCCTTCGAATTCTCGATCGGGATGCCGGCCGCCTCCATCTCGTTGCGCAGCCGGCGCATGACGCCTTCTTCCTTGGTGGTGATGCCGATCTGGTAGTCGCCGATGTAGGGCGATGCCGTCTCGAGGCCCTGCCAGTGCTTCTTGCGGGCGGAATCGTAGGTTTCGCTGAACAGATAGAATTCGAGCTCGGAAGCGAAATAGCCGATATAGCCGCGATCCTGCAGCCGCTTGACCTGCTTCTTCAGCATGGCGCGCGGCGAATGCGCCAGGTCGTCATGGGTATGGTGGTCGAGCACGTCGCAGATCACCAGCGCCGTCTTCTCCAGCCACGGAACGAGCCGCAGCGTCGCAAGGTCCGGCTTCATGACGAAATCGCCATAACCCTTCGACCAGCTCGCCGCCTTGTAGCCGGGCACCGGTTCCATATCGATGTCTGCCGCCAAGAGATAGTTACAGCCATGCGTCTCGTCATGCGCGGAATCGACGAAATAACGGGCCAGGAAACGCTTTCCCGCGAGCCGCCCCTGCATATCGACGATGCAGGCCAGCACCGTGTCGACCTCGCCGCTGGAGACCGCTTGCTTCAACTGATCGAACGAGAAATTTCCGGCCATTCCTTTGGCACTCCAGCGCTTGTCGTTTCGGGCTTGTCACTTTGAAAAGGAAACGAAAACCACGGCCGGCGCGAATGCCGGCCATGGTCATGAGAGGGGGTCAGGCGCCGGCTTCGCCTATGGCTAGCTCGGCTGCCTTGATCGCCGCCTGACGCTTTGCGATCTGGTCGCCGATGGGCGGACCCTGGAAGCGGCGGTTCTCGAAACCGAACCAAAGCACCGCGGTCAGCACAATGAAGCCCAAGGTGATATAGAGCACTTTGTCGTTCGGCGGCTGGATGGCGATGTAGAAGATGATCGCCATGCCGATGACCGACAGGATGCAAAACAGCTTGAACAGGCCGGCGCCGAGGTTCCATGGGCCGGGGTTCGGCCATTTTTCCGTTCCGAAAGCCATCATGCCGAGCACGATCGGAATGATGAAGGACAGAAACAGGAACACCAATGTCGAATTGACGACGATGGTATAGATGTTCGTGCCGCCGACCGAGATGAACTGGGCAAGAAAGACATAGATTACCTCGAGCACAGCAGCCGTCCAAATCGCATTGACCGGCGTGCGCCAGGTCGGGCTGACCTTGGCTAGCGAGGCCGAGCCGACCGGCATGCCGCCGTCACGCGAGAAGGCGAAAAGCATGCGCGAGGCAGAGGTGACCGTTGCCAGACCGCAGAGGAACTGCGCGATCAGGATGCCCAGATAGAGCAGTGTCTTCAGCCACGCCGGCAAGATCGCGTCCATCGTGGCGAAGAACACGCTCCAGCCCTGCTTGGCGCCGGCCGCCAGATCCGGAATCGCCAGTACGATCGCGCACAGCATCACCCAGCCGATCAGCGACGACCAGACTACGGACGAAACGATTGCCCGCGGAACCGAGTGCGCCGCCCTCAACGTTTCTTCCGAAGTATGCGCCGACGCGTCATAGCCAGTGATGGTGTAAACCGGCAGCAGCAGGCAGAGCAGGAAGAGATACGTCATGGAATCGGACTGCGGGAAAACACCGCCGCCCGCGTCGCCCGAATAGTTCGTGAACGTCCACAGCCGCGTGATGTCGATCGCTGGAGCAAACATCAGGCAGGCGACGATCAGCACGGCTGTCGTTGCCAGGATCAGGAAGCCGGAGGCGTCCGTCAACATAGCCGTCAATTTGATGCCGAAATGATTGAGCAGCGCCTGCAACACGGTGATGAAGGCGACAAACCCGACGATCTCACCAGGCGTGCCAGTCATGCCGAAGGCTCCGCCGAAAGTGCCGACGAAGAAGAAAGCAGTACCGATGTTGATGGCGCCGAGCACGGTGATCAGGCCGAGCAGATTGAGCCATGCGGTGAGCCAGCCAGTGAAACGGTTCCCTAGGATGGATGCCCAGTGATAGAGGCCGCCGGCGGTCGGAAATGCAGAGGCGATCTGGGCCATGGCGAGCGCGAAAAATCCCGAAACCATGCACCCGACGATCCAGCCGATGCCAGCGCCGGCGCCACCGATGGACGACGTCGCTTGCGCGAAGGAATTGATGCCGCCTGAGAGGATGCAGATGATCGAGAACGAGATCGCGAAATTCGAGAAGCGGCTCATGCTTCGCGACAGTTCCTGAGCATAGCCCATTCCGTGGAGAACTTTCAGGTCCTCCTTCTTGTCAACTTCGCTGTAACCCGGTGCTACCATTTTAAAGTCCCCTTTTGGTTTCTTAGCTGGCCGATTGAACTGACTTTCCGACTGCGCTTGGTCTGGAGCCCTTGGCCGCTTCGGGCTCCAGATTGAGAAAAATACCGGTGAGCAGATCCGCCCATTTCCGCTGCCCGGCCGCGCCGGCGATCTCGTCGTTGCGGATTTCAATCATTGCGCAGGGCAGCCCGCGCGAGCGCGCATGGCGTTCCAGCGTGAAATAGACCCGGTCGGCCGGCGAATAGGGTTCGTTGACGCCGACGCTGACACCGGCAAGCCGCTTCAGTGTCGCGATCAGCGGCGCCGCCAGCCGGCAATCCTCGTCGTGGATGATGCCGATGTGCCAGGGCCGGCTTTTGCCTTTGTAGAGCGGCGTGAAGGAATGGATCGAGACCAGCCTGGTCTCCCGCCCGGCCGCCAGGCGCTCGTCGATGACCGTTGCGATCCGCTCGTGAAACGGTCGCCACGCCAGCGCGATGCGCGCCTCCCGCTGGTCGGCCGAAAGTCCCTGGTTGGCCGGGACCACGGTTTTTTCGCTGGCGCTGACCGTCACTATCAGGTCCGGCGCGTCGAGCGGGCGGTTGCAGTCGATGATGAGCCGCGAGATGCAGGTCTCGACCAGCGTCGCATCGAGCGCCTCGGCCATGCGGCGCGCCACCGGCAAGGCGCCGGGATCCCAGGCGATGTGGCGGGAAAGTTCCTCGGCGGCAAGGCCGAGCGTTCCGAATTCCGGTGGAAGGAAATTGGAGGCGTGGTCGCAGGTCAGCACGAAAGGGCTTGATCCGCCGGGGTTCGTCACCCTTACGGTTTCAGGCGATGCAAGGCTGGCGGGCCGTGCTGTCTCCATTGTCTGCTGTCCCCGGGGAGCGCTGTATCGTATGTTACGTATTTTGCCTCATTGCGTCCCTGCGGATGATTTCATACAGTTTGGCCGGCTTTGTCAAACGCGATTTCGATAATGCGCTAACGGCACGGCCAGGGTGGGGAAAAAGCATGGTTTCGAGCATTGCCGAACTGATCTCCGACCGTATCGGCACCATGCCGGCCGGCGAGCGGCGCGCAGCGCAAGCGCTGATCGCCAGCTATCCGCTGATCGGGCTGAAGACAGTCGCCGAATTCTCGGCTACGGCCGGCGTATCATCGCCGACGATCCTGCGTTTCGTCGCCCGGCTCGGCTTCCAGAACTATCCGGAATTCCAGTCGGCGCTGCAAGACGAGCTGGCGGCGCAATTGCAGTCGCCGGCTTCGCGCACGCTCAATCCGCCATCGCAGGGCAGCAGCGCCGTGTCGCCGATGCTGGAGGCGACCCTCGACAACATGCGCGAGACATTCCGGCATCTCTCGGACAAACAGCTTGCCGACATCGTCGCCAAGCTAGCCGACCGGCGCGGCAAGACATTCCTGATCGGCGGCCGCTTCACCGACCCGCTGGCGCGCTACATGGCCGCCCACCTCGCCATCATCCAGCCCAACGTTTTTCACCTCGGCGGGCAGGAAAGCGTCTGGCGCGACCGACTGATCGACATGGGCAAGCGCGACGTGCTGGTGATCTTCGACATCAGGCGCTATCAGGACAGCCTGGTCCGTTTCGCCGAGACGGCCAACCAGCGCGGCGTGCAGATCGTGCTGTTTACCGACCAGTGGCTGTCGCCGATCGCCCGCTTCGCCCGCCATGTCATCGCCGGGCGCACCGCCGTGCCTTCGGCCTGGGACTCATCCGCCGCGCTTTTCGTCGTTGCCGAAGCGCTGATCGGCGCGGTCACAAGGCAGCTCGAAGCCGACGGCGCCAAACGCATCCGCGAACTGGAAAGCCTGCGGTAGAGCCCCTCCGGAAAGGCACGCCTTTCGCTTCGCTCTAGTCCACTAGAAAACTGATCATCTGCAGGATCAGGATCAGCAAAAGGACGCCGAAGACAGTCGCAACCACCGCTGCCAGCAGGACGGTGCGTTGTTTCTTACCCATGGCTTTCCCCCCGACAGCATAGTCCCCGTCCACGACTGCGAATATCAGTCCCGCCCCACTGCTCGGCCACCTCCCAACTCCTCAAGACCCGCCTGCGGCTGGGGCGGAGGAGTAATGACGACTGGTTCACGTGCGAAATGAACCGCTTACCAAGGTGCTCGCTAACGGGCACGGCCGCATCATTCATCCGACCCATGTCACGGCCGAATCACCACCTTGCATTTCGGGCTTAACCATTCAGCCGCTAAGCGTGCCCCACCCCAGCTACTTTACCCATGGCAAGCATGATCGAAGTTCGGCTAGCCTTGTCGACGTGAAGCCGCTTCCTTGAACCAAAGCGCGGTGAACTGCGCGGAGGGTACGATGAGCTATCTGGACGAGCTGTTCTCAGTCGCCCGCAAGACAGCGCTGGTCACCGGCGCCGCGACCGGCATCGGCCGCATGGCGGCGACCGCTCTGGTCATGGCTGGCGCCTCGGTGATGATTGCCTCGCGCAAGGGCGAGGACTGCGCCAAGGTTGCCGGCGAGTTGAACGGACTTGGCGCATCCGGCCGGGCGGAAGGTTTTGCCGGCGACGTCTCCAGCGAGGCCGGCATTGCGGCGCTTGTGGCCGAGGTCAGGGCGCGGACCGAGCGGCTGCATATCCTGGTCAACAATGCCGGCATCTCCTGGGGCGCGCCGCTGGAAAGCTTTCCCTACCATGCCTGGGCCAAGGTGTTCGGCGTCAACGTCACCGCGGTCTTCCACCTGACGCGCGAATTGCTGCCTCTGCTCGAGGCCGCCGCCAGCGATGCCGACCCGGCCCGGGTGATCAACCTCGGATCGGTGATGGGCACGCAGCCTTTGGCCGAAGATGCCTACTCCTACTCGGCCTCGAAGGCCGCGGTTCACCACCTGACGCGCATCCTGGCGATCGAGTTCGCCGCCCGCCGCATCACCGTCAACGCCTTTGCGCCTGGCCCTTTCCGGAGCCGGATGACGGCCTTCGCCACCGGCACCGAGGACCAGGCAAGACATATCGGCAACCACGTTCCGATCGGCCGCATCGGCGCACCGGATGACATTGCCGGCGCAACGCTCTATTTGTGCAGCCGGGCCGGCAGCTATGTCACCGGCGCCATCCTGCCGATCGATGGCGGGCAGTCGGTGCAACACGGGCTGACATTGTTCAAGGAATGAGACGCACGCCATCCGGCGAGTGAAATGCCGGGGGTGAAGATGGAGGACATCAGCGTGGAACCGATCAGTCTCGATGTGCTTCTGGCCAACGTCGGCAAGGAAGTCGGCGTGTCGCCATGGCGGGTCGTCACCCAGCGCATGATCGACCAGTTCGCCGATGCCACCGACGACCATCAGTTCATCCATTGCGATCCGGAACGTGCCAGCCGCGAAACGCCGTTCGGCGGCACCATCGCGCATGGCTTCCTGTCGCTTTCGCTGTTGTCGGCGATGACCTTCGAAACCATGCCGCCGCTGGAAAACAGCAAAATGGGCGTCAATCACGGCTTCGATTCGCTGCGCTTCCTGGCGCCGGTGAAGACCGGCTCGCGCATCCGCACCCGTTTCGTGCTGGCCGACGTCAAGGTCAGGCCGTCGGGGTGGGTGCAGACGGCGCACGACGTGACGATCGAGATCGAGGGCTCGAAAAAACCGGCGCTGACCGCGCGCTGGCTGACGCTGACGCTGATCGAACGCCAGCCGGAAGCGGTCTGACTCTCGTCGGGCGGAGAAGCCCAAATCTATCTGTGCCAAATCTATTTGGCTTCGGCCGCGACGTACTTCATGTGACGGCTGACCTGCAGCGCAATGTAGACGACCAGTGAACAACCGATTGGGAACACGATCTCGTTGAGGCCGGTTGCGATCGCCTGTGGCATTGCGAGAGCAGCGTCGTTCGCCGCGGCCGTCTCGATGGTCAGCACCGTGATGCCGCCGCCGAATACCGCGCCTATCAGGGCGCCTGCCAGCGCGAAATGGAGCGGACGCGGTTCTTCCTTCGATGCCAGCGACGCCAGTGCCCAGCCGAGCAGCCCGTATTCGATCGCCCGCAGCACACCGAGCGTCGTGAGCGACAGGATGGCCGGCTTTGCCGCCGCGTCCAGCGCGCTGACCATAACCTTTTGCGTCCCTTTGGCGATGCCCATCGCCAGTGGCGCCGAAATCGCACCGATCAGGCCACCGAGCGAGGCTCGCACCTTGGTGAGCGCCGTGCCGAGGCTGACGCCCGCGCAGACGAAGAACGACCAGGTCACGCCTTGCGCCAGTTCGATCAGAACCTGCGTCGTCGCCGGGTAGGCACCTGCCGCAAATCTGACGGTCAGAATGAGAGCTTCCATGGCGAAGCCGAGCGCGATCGCCAGCCATGCGACCATGACGACGCGCCTGAGCGCCATCCTGGCGCGATGAGAAAGCGGGTCCACGTCCGGCACGCCGGACGAAAGCTCAGTTCCGGTTCATAACGGCCTCCCGAAACGAAATTTTTGCAGAGCCGCGAATTAGTCTTTGTCTGTAACAGTCCGATGTTGCCGGCTTTATTGCCTGGTTACATCGTTTTGTGAGGTCAAGCCTCTGCTTCACACCGCCCTTGCCCGACGCCGTACAGCGTATATATGCTGCATCCAGCATCAGTCATAAGGCAGTAGAAAGTTGCAGCTAAGCGTCCAGGAGCGCCGCGAAAAACAAAAGGCCGAACTGCGTTCCGAACTTGTCGACGCCGCGCACAAGCTTGTCCAGGAAGAAGGCTATGACGGCCTCACCATCCGCAAGCTCGCCAAGCGCGTCGGCTATGCGCCGATGTCGGTCTATTCCTATTTCGCCGACAAGCAGGACATCCTGTTCGCGCTGGCCGAGGATGCCTTCGAGACCCTGGCCAGGCGCATCGCAAATCATACGGCCGACGACCCGATCGAGGCGCTCAAGGCGGTGCTTGTCGAATACGCCGCCTTCGGGCTGGAAAATCCCAACGAGTACCGCACCGTCTTCATGACCGAAAAAGTCAAGCCGCCGACCGGCAAGACCTTTGCCGAGATGGAAGGCGGCAACCCGGCGATGAAAGTGCTGATCGAGAGGGTCGAAGCCTGCGTTGCCGCCGGCAGGCTCAAAGGCGATCCACGCGCCATCGCCACCATGCTGTGGGCGGTCGGCCACGGCGCCATCTCGCTGCTGATCACCTTCCCGTTCTACCCGTTCGGCGACCAGACGACGTTCATCACACGGATCGGCGACATCATGCTCGAAGCCATCGCCGCGCACGAGATTGCGCCGCTCACGCCGCCCGTCAACTGCTGAAGAGCGGCGCTCCTCCCGATCTGCAGGATCTTCTCCGAACGATCCGCGCCACAGCGCCGAGCGTTCGGCAATTCTCCGTACGCGTACGATTCTGCTTGAACATCGGGAGTCCAGGGCGTATCTGTACGCAATACCGTACAAGTACGAGAAATTCAATAGCTGAACCGGAGACCGACGATGAAGAAGGCAATCCTCGCGCTCGCCGCCCTGCTGGCGCTCTCTAGCGCCGCATTTGCCGGCAGCAGTCAGACAGGCAAGCAAGAAGCGGCCTGCATCGACACCAAGGCTGATGTGAAGCTCGATTGCGCGCCGACCGGATCGCTTGAAAAGGCGGACGCCGCGGCCCACAAGGCCGGCAGCAAGGGCCCGAGGCTCGGCATCGGCATCGACCCGTGGATCGTGCCAAGCAGCTTCTGAGCCGACGGCCGACAACACGCGGTGATGAACCGAAAGGGCGGCAGCAATTACCGGCCGCCCATCGTGCTGCCTCAGCCCTGCTTTTTGTCACCCCGCGCAGATCACTTCTTGCGCTTCTGTCCCACCACGCTTTTGGGCTTGCCGGGTCTTGCCGGTGCGCCGGGAATGGCCGTTCCGGTGATCGACACCGGATCGCTGGCCGGGAATGTATCCTCGAGGCCTTCCTCGAGTTCCTCTTCGATATCCGTCCCAGTGCGCTGCTCGTCTTCGAAAGAGCGCACGGCCGGCGTCTTGACCGGCGACTTCGGCGCGGAGTTCGGCGGCATTTGCGTTCTCCCTCGGCTCGCCGTCGCAGAACGGGCGGGCGCGGCGAACATGCCTATGCTGCCGCGTCGCGCGCCGCCTCCGACAGAAAAGTAAAGACATAATCGGAAAAGGAACGCCAGCATTCGACGCGGAACGCGTCGGCCGCCGTGCGCAACAGCACGATTTCGACCTTGCCGAGAATGGTACGCGACGCCGCCCCGACCGGAAAGACGTCGAGCGACAGATCCTGCGGGCAGCCGGCATTGATCGTCGCCGCGGAAGCCGGACCGGTAACCGATATGGCGACGTTGCGGTGCGAGATGCCGACCGCCGAATGCAGTACGGAAATGCTGGCGCAGTCGGCGAGCGGATCTTTTCCGCTCTCGTCGATGACCAGCCATTCGTCCGGCCCGAGCCACAAGGCCGTGCGTCCGGCCTTTGCCGCCGAGGTTTTCGGCCTTTGCGGCAGGACGACGCGGAGCGCTTTCGAAAGTGCCGCAATCGAGGCTTCCGGCGCGCGCAGCGATATGCGCTCGGCCGGCGGCAGCACGGCAAGTGTAACGCCGGCGGCGGAAAGCGACTGGCCGGCGAGAGCCGGACGGCGTTCGACTGAGGGTCCGGCGGCGTCGGTTTTCAAAGCGGCCTTAGCCATTGAGGCGCTCCCCCTTCTCGTCGAAGAACACCATGCCGGTGACCTCCACCTCGATCATCCCGTCCGGCATCGGCACATAGAGCGTCTCGCCCGTGCGATCGCGGCCGCCGGCGACCAGCCCCAGCGCGATCGAGCGACCGCAATTTTGCGACCAATAGCTCGAGGTGACATGGCCAATCATCTTCATCGGGATTGCCTGCTTCGGGTCCGCGACGATTTGCGCGCCCTCCTCCAGCACCACCTTGGGATCCCTGGTCTTCAGGCCGACAAGCTGCTTGCGGCCCTTGGCGACCAGATCCGGCCGCGCCATGCCGCGAATGCCGACGAAGTCGGTCTTCTTCTTGCCAACGGCCCAGTCGAGCCCGGCGTCGTTCGGCGTCACCGTCCCGTCGGTATCCTGGCCGACGATGATGTAGCCCTTTTCGGCGCGCAGCACATGCATCGACTCGGTGCCGTAGGCACAGGCTCCGTGCTTCTGGCCCTCGGCCCATAGCGCTTCCCAGACCGCCTCGCCATAATCGGCCGGCACGTTGACCTCGAAGCCGCGCTCACCGCTGAACGACATGCGAAACAGCCTTGTCGGCACGCCGCAGATCCTGCCTTCGCGCACCGACATATGCGGCAGCGCCTCATCCGACATGTCGATGCCCTCGACCAGCGGCGCAATGATGTCGCGAGACTTCGGTCCCTGCACGGCAATCACCGCCCACTGCTCGGTGATCGAGGTCGGCCAGACGTTGAGATGCGGGAACTCGGTCTGGAGATAGTCTTCCATATGGTTCATGACGCGCGGCGCGCCGCCGGTCGTCGTCGTCACATGGAAACGGTCGGGTGCAAGCCTGCCGACGACACCGTCGTCATAGATGAAGCCGTCCTCGCGCAGCATGATGCCGTACCGGCAGCGGCCGGGCTCGAGCTTCTCCCATGGATTGGTGTAGAGCAGTTCCATGAATTTGGCCGCATCCGGCCCGACCACCTCGATCTTGCCCAGCGTCGAGGCGTCGAACAGGCCGGCCGTCTTGCGCACCGTCACGCATTCGCGGTCGACGGCCGCATGTATGTCCTCGCCCGGCTTCGGGAAATACCAGGCGCGCTTCCACTGGCCGACATCCTCGAATACAGCGCCCTGGCGCTCGGCCCAGGGATGGATCGCCGTCTTGCGGGTCGGGTCGAACAGGGGACCCCGCGCGTGGCCGACGATCGAGCCGAATGTCACCGGCGTATAGGGCGCGCGGAACGTCGTCAGCCCGACCTGCGGGATCGGCTTGCCCAACGTCTCGGCGGCAATCGCCAGGCCGTGCATGTTGGAGGTCTTGCCCTGGTCGGTCGCCATGCCATTGGTGGTGAAGCGCTTGACGTGCTCGATCGAGCGCATGCCCTCATGCACTGCCTGGCGGATGTCCTTGGCGGTGACGTCGTTCTGGAAGTCGACAAAGGCCTTGACCGTCGTATCCGATCCGGCACCGGGTGCTGCACCCAGCATGCCGCGCGACCAGCTCTCGCCGGCGTCGACCTTCGGCTTGGAGCCCTTGGCCGGCCTGCTGCCGGCGTCCTTGGCCGCCTTGGCGCCCGCTGCATAGGCCTCGTCGATCGTCGCCGACAGCCCGTCGGTACCGTTGCAGGCGCCGACCGAGACGCAGTCCTGCGCATAAATTCCGGGCACGAAGCGCTTGGTCTCGTCATTGAAGGCGACCTTGCCGCGCGATTGCGAGAACAGATGCACCGATGGCGTCCAGCCGGCCGACATCAGAATCGCGTCAACCGGGATGGTGCGCTCGCCGCCGCCATTCTTCGGCTGCACGGTCATCGACGACACCCGCAATTTGCCGCCGGCGCGGATCACCGCGCGGCCGAAATTGACCTCGATGCCGAGCGCCCTCGCCTCGTCGATCGCCGGCCCGGTCGGGTTGTCGCGCAAGTCGACGATCGCCGCCACGTTGATGCCGGCCTTTTTCAGGTCGATCGCCGCCGCATAGGCGGAATCGTTCGCCGTATAGACGCCGATATTCCTGCCGACGGCGACGCCGTAATGGTTGAGATAGGTGCGCGCCGCCGACGCCAGCATGATGCCCGGCCGGTCGTTGTCGGCAAACACCATGTGGCGCTCGATGGCGCCGGTCGCCAGTACCACGCGTTTAGCGCGAACCTGCCACAGCCGCTCGCGCGGCAGGTCGCGGCCGGGGTTCTGCAGATGGTCGCTGACGCGCTCGACCAGCCCGACGAAATTCTGCGCGTAATAGCCGAAGGCCGTGGTACGCGGCAGCACGCGGACATTGTCCATCGCGCTCAACTTGGCGAGAGCCGATTGCGCCCAGGAAAAACCGTCCTGGCCTTCGATCTTCGCGCCGCTCTCGAAGCGCAGGCTGCCGCCGAATTCCGCCTGCTCGTCGGCAAGGATGACGCGCGCGCCGGTCTCGGCCGCGGCCAATGCCGCGGCGATGCCCGCGGCACCGCCGCCAAGCACCAGCACCTCGCAATGGGCGAAGCGCGCCGAATACTGGTCGGGATCCGGCTGGTCAGGAGCGACGCCAAGACCGGCGGCGGCGCGGATCTTGGGTTCGTAGAGGTTTTTCCACGCGGCCTTCGGCCACATGAAGGTCTTGTAGTAGAAGCCGGCCGAAAGCATCGGCGAGGCAATACTGCTGACGGCACCAATGTCGAAAGCGAGCGACGGCCAGCGGTTCTGCGACTGTGCGGTCAATCCGTCATAGAGTTCCTGCACCGTGGCACGCACGTTCGGCGTCTTGCGTGCCGCGTCGCGCTTGATCTCGACCAGCGCGTTCGGCTCTTCGGCGCCAGCCGACAGAAAACCGCGCGGCCGGTGGTACTTGAACGAGCGGCCGACGAGATGGACGCCGTTTGCAAGCAGCGCCGAGGCCAACGTATCGCCCTCGATGCCGGTATAGGGGCGGCCGTCGAAGCTGAAGCCAGCTATCTTTGCCTGTTTGAGCCGCCCGGCGCCGGCAATGCGGAACGTGGCGCTCATTTGGCGGCTCCCGGCAGCTTTACGGGCTTCGGCTCGCCGGCCTTGTAGGTCATCAGGAACCTGTCGCTGAGGGTGTCGCGCACGGCATTGAAGAACCGCGCGCAGCCATGCATGTGCCGCCAGCGCTCATAGATGATCCCCTTAGGATTGGAGCGGATGAAAAAGAACTTTTCAAAATCGTCGTCGCTCTCGCCGGCGATGTTTGGGGAACGCGCGATATGCGCCTCGCCGGCGTTGCGGAATTCGAGCTCCGGACGCTCTTCCTCGCAATAGGGGCAGCGGATGAGAAGCATCAATCGACTTTCTTGGATTTAGTCGACCCATCATGTGCAGAGCCGTCATGTCTGCCACGATTGGTCACAACATTTTCTTCGGCAGGGCGGTCTTCGACGAGCAATCCTACCGCCCGCAAATTCACTTTGGCTCGATCGACATCAGCCTGCGTTCGTGGTCCAGAGAAGGTTCTTCGGGAACCGATATCCAGAAACGCGTTTTCGAGTATTTTCGGTATGGCAAACGCCCATACGCAGAAAAAAGTAGGTACGCCCACAATTACAAACATGGCCAACATGACGGGATCGACCCCGTTGGCCTCATACCCGACTATTCGAACCAAAATCTCCCTGACCACTAACAGCATGAAGAGCACCGTGGCGCCCACGAGGGCCAATCCGAAAAGCATGGTGTGAGTCTTGCGCGTCATTGCGGCCTTCAGTGCGCCACCGCCGCCGCCGCCGCCTCGTCGATGAGGCGGCCGGTGCGGAAGCGCTCGATGGTGAAGGGCGCGTTGATCGGGTGCGGATCGTCCCTGGCGATCGTATGGGCAAAGACATGGCCCGAACCCGGCGTCGCCTTGAAACCGCCCGTGCCCCAGCCGCAATTGACATACAGGCCGGGCACCGGCGTCTTGGCCAGGATCGGCGAACGGTCAGGCGTCACGTCGACGATGCCGCCCCATGAGCGCAGCATCTTCATGCGCGTGAAGATCGGGAACATCTCGCAGATGGCGTCCAGCGTATGCTGCAAAATGTGCAGGCCGCCGGTCTGCGAATAGGAGACATATTGGTCGGTGCCGGCGCCGATGACCAGCTCGCCCTTGTCGGACTGCGAGATATAGGCATGCACGGTGTTCGACATCACCACGCAAGGCACCACCGGCTTGACCGGCTCCGACACCAGCGCCTGCAGCGGATAGCTTTCCAGCGGCATGCGCACGCCGGCCATGTTCATGATCACCGATGAGTGCCCGGCGGCAACCACGCCGACCTTCCTGGCGCCGATGAAGCCGCGCGTCGTCTCGACGCCGGTGACCGCGCCGTTCGGCGCCCGTTTGACGCCGGTGACCTCGCAATTCTGGATGATGTGGACGCCGCGCGCCGAGGCGCCGCGCGCATAGCCCCAGGCGACGGCATCGTGGCGCGCCGTGCCGCCACGGCGCTGCAGGGAGGCGCCCATCACCGGATAGCGCGCATTGCGCGAAATGTTGAGCGGCGGGCAGAATTCCTTGGCCTGCTCCGGCGTCAGCCATTCATTGTCGATGCCGTTCAGCCGGTTGGCGTGGACGTGCCGCTTCAGCACCTGGATGTCGTGGATGTTGTGGGCGAGCATCATGACGCCGCGCGGCGAATACATGACGTTGTAGTTGAGCTCCTGGCTGAGCCCGTCCCACAGCTTCAGCGCATGGTCGTAGATGCCGGCGCTCTCGTCGTAGAGATAGTTGGAGCGGATGATGGTGGTGTTGCGGCCGGTATTGCCGCCGCCGAGCCAGCCTTTTTCCAATACTGCGACGTTGGTGATGCCGTGTACGGTGGCGAGATAATAGGCGGTGGCCAGGCCGTGGCCGCCGGCGCCGACGATGACGACGTCGTATTCCTTCTTCGGTTCCGGCGAGGACCACTGTTCCTCCCAGCCTCTATGGCCGCGCATGGCCTCGCGGGCAATGGCGAATACCGAGTATTTCTTCAACGTCGCAGGCCTCGCAAATGGCGGCCGGGCAGATCAGCCAACCCCGGCGCGCGAGCTTGTATCACTAGCGAAACCGTGCTGCCAGCCTTGCACTATTTGCGACGGCGCTTGCCGTTTTGCGCCGTGGCGAAAAAGCCGCATCCGGGCAGGTTGATGCAATTGCCTTCCACCGCTATCCGTCGCCTGACGATCGGAGGATTATGGCGGTGGGTAACGTCTGGTGGAATCTGACGTTGCGCTTCTTGCTGGAGCTCGCCGCTTTGCTCGGCCTCGGCATGGCGGGCTGGAGCCTCTCAGCGGGCATGTGGCGCTGGATCCTTGCCGTGGCATTGCCGTTCGTTGCCGCCGCGCTCTGGGGAATCTTCGCGGTGCCGAACGATCCGAGCCGGTCGGGGCGGGCGCCGGTTCCGGTGCCGGGCGGTTTGCGGCTGGTGCTCGAACTCGCCGTCCTGTTCGGCGGCGCTGCCGGATTCCACCTGGCCGGTTACACGACAGCCGGCATTGCCGTCGCCCTGCTGATCGCCGTCAGCTACGCATTTTCGCTCGATCGGCTCGGCTGGCTGCTCAGGCAATAGTCGCCTTGCACCGTTTGCGACGGCGCTTGCCGTTTTGCGCCGTGCTTTCACTGATCGCTGTTCTGAGCTTCGCCTTTTGACGGGTCAGCCGGAGCACGCTTCAGGATGCACGGCCCGATTGCATAGATCGGCCGCAAATAACCCTCACGGCAATCGGCGGCGATTTTACGAATTTCCGCATCGTCTGACTGCTCCACCATGGCCACGAAGCGCTCGACGATCACCTGGCGCGGCCTAATAGCCACTGCCGCAGCAAAGCGCCTCAACACGGCATCCGGATGCGCGAGCAACCGTGGCAGGTCCTTGGCGCTCGGCATGTTATATTGACCATAAGCATTGACCAGTGTCTTGAAAGCCGAGTCCGGACGCAGGGTAGCGGCATTTTCCACCGCAAGCCTTAGCTGCCAGCGCTCCGCAAGGCAGATGAACTGGACGACCCTCCACCGCACACCGGCATGTTCGTCATCCAGCCGCAGCATGAGGCGACCGAGAACGGCTCCATCGGCCGGCGTCGTGCATCCCAGAAGCGCCTCGATCGCGTCGAACCGGATACCCGAAGATTCACTGTCGAGCAGATCGGCGATCTCCGCGACGACGCAATTCATCTTGTAACTCATTTTGGAATTGGCTTCGGCCACCAAGTACGCGGCAGCGGCCTGTGTATGAAGGTTGCCGGACGTCAGCAGCGGCCGGAGGTTTTCAAGGGGAAAGCCTTTGCCAAATTCCGATTGAAGGGCGATCGTCAACTCGCTGTCGCCCTCGAAGCCGGGGGCCAACAACTTGATCATTATGTCTTGGGGGGTCATTGGAATGGGTGGCGCGTCCACCCGCGAGTTTTGGATGACGATCCGTAACTTGGTGGCCAACGGACGTCAAGGAGCGCTGTTGAAAACAGCGCAAGTATCGGGTGGTCCGCACCGCCCCGATTTGCGACCAAGCATCCAATTGCCGGCCAGAACCGGCGCGAAAAAAGGATGCAGAAAATGTTCACACTCACCAACAAAGTCGCCATCGTCACCGGCGCCAGTTCCGGCATCGGCCGCGCCACGGCAAAGCTCTTTGCCGAGGAAGGCGCCAGGCTCGTCGTCGCCGCCCGCCGCCAGGCGGAACTCGATGCGCTGGTTGCCGAAATCGAAGACGCCGACGGCACGGCTATCGCTCTTGCCGGCGATGTCCGTGACGAGGCCTACGCGAAAGTCCTGGTCGACCTGGCGGTCGAGAAATTCGGCGGGCTCGACATCGCCTTCAACAATGCCGGCTCCGTCGGCAGGATGGGGCCGGTTTCTGAGCTGTCGCTGGAGGGCTGGCGCGAGACACTCGATACCAATCTGACCAGCGCCTTTCTCGGCGCGAAATACCAGGTGCCGGCGATGGTCGAACGCGGCGGCGGCTCGCTGATCTTCACCTCAACCTTCGTCGGCTACACGGTCGGCATGCCCGGCATGACCAGCTATGCCGCGAGCAAGGCCGGACTGATCGGATTGACGCAGGTGCTGGCCGCCGAATTTGGCGCCAAGGGCGTCCGGGTCAACGCGCTGCTGCCGGGCGGCACCGACACGCCTTTGGCGACATTCAACACACCTGAATCGCGGGCGTTCGTCGAAAACCTGCATGCCTTGAAGCGCGTCGCCGAGCCAGAGGAGATCGCCCGCTCGGCGCTTTACCTGGCTTCCGATGCATCGAGCTTCACCACCGGCACGGCACTGTTCGCCGACGGCGGTGTCTCGATCACCCGCACGTGAAGCGTTTCGCGGTTGGCGTCGGCCCGCCAGCCGCAATGTCGGCCGCCAGCCGCAATGCCGGAAAAACCGGTCTTGCTTTTCCCGGCGATTTGACGATTCCGTCTTCTCCTCGAAAACGGGTTGGAAACATGCTGCTGATCAGGACCTATATCGCTGCAAGCGCAATCGAAGGCGTCGGCGTGTTCGCCGCCGAGCCGATCCGGAAAGGGGCGCAGATCTGGCGGCTCGATCCGGACTTCGACCGGCTGATCCCGATGGAAAGATACGAGACGGCGCCGCCGCACCTCAAGGAATTGCTCGACAGATATGCCTATCCCAGTCCGGACCGGCCGGGCTTCATGGTGTATGAGGTCGACAATGGCCGCTTCATGAACCACGCCGACAAGCCGAACACCGACTTTTCGCAATATGGCGGGGCCACCGCGACCCGCGACATCGCCGCCGGCGAGGAAATAACCTGCGACTACGGCGAGTTCTTCGAGGGTTTCGAGCAGCTCCACCTGGCCACGGCGTAGCGGCGCCTATCTGGCCCAAGGCGAATTTTGTTCTTGCTTTGTGCCGGCAGCTATGCTATTAATTTCTCTACGGTGCTGATTCACACCAGCGACCCGCCGCCGAGGCGGGTTTTTTCGTTTCGGGATTCGGCGGCCTCAGGCTTCGGTCTTTTCGGCGGTGAGTTTCACCCCTAAGGCCTTCACCACGCCAAGCAATGTCGAGAGGCGCGGGTCGCCATCGGGGCTCAGTGCCTTGTACAGGGCCTCCCGGGTGACGCCGGCATCTTTCGCCACCTTGGACATGCCACGCGCGCGGGCAACTATGCCGAGAGCATTCGCGATATAGCCGGTATCGCCCGTGGCAAAGGCGTCGGCAAGAAGTTCGGCCTGGGCCTCCGCGCGGCCGAGATGTTCGGCAGGATCAAAAGGCAAGGTCTCGTGGGGCATTTCAGATCTCCTTGGCCATTTCAATGGCCTTCCTGATATCGCGCTTCTGCGAGGACTTGTCGCCGCCGCAGAGCAGGATAACGAGCGCGCTGCCGCGCTTGACGAAGTACAGTCGGTAACCGGGACCGTAGTCTATCCGAAGCTCGCCGATGCCATCGAAGAACTTCACGTCTCCCATCAGTCCGGACTGGATACGTGCCACGCGGATCGCAATCCGCTCGGCCGCCCGCATATCGTTTAGACCCTTGAGCCAGTCCCGGAACTCGGCGGTTTGCTCAACGATGGTCACTCGTGAACTATAGTTCACAGATTGAAAAAATCAAGCCGCCATGTGGGACTGTCGTGCCCGCCCGGACGGCACCGCCTCTCAATCGGCTGTGGACAGAGCCCCTTGATTCTGCTATCAGCCGCCCCAATTCGTGGTGTAACGCGCCGCGGAGGCTTGCGGCTATGGCCGCTTGCCTGTTGATTTCAAACCCGAAAGACAGGATTGCACGTGCAGGTACTCGTCCGCGACAACAATGTTGATCAGGCGCTTCGCGCGCTCAAGAAAAAGATGCAGCGCGAAGGCATCTTCCGCGAAATGAAGATGCGCGGACATTACGAAAAGCCCTCCGAGAAGCGCGCCCGTGAAAAGGCGGAAGCCGTGCGCCGTGCCCGCAAGCTGGCCCGCAAGCGCGCCCAGCGCGAAGGCCTGCTGCCGATGACGCCGCGTCCGGTCGCGGCCGGTGCTGCCGGTGCCGGTGCTCCGCGTCCGCCGCGGTTCTGACGTCAATTTTTCGTCCTTTTCCAAGGATATCCAAGGTGGCGCGATGCGGAATCGCCGCCACCTTTTTGTTGTGAGTTCGACCCGGTCCGAGAGGACCGGTTGGGAGAGATGCCGGTTCGGAGGGGGAACGGACCAGACGGCGCAGTAAGGACAGGGCAGACATGGACGCAATCACCGTAGAGCGCAGAACCGCGTGGCGCGGCCTCGCCCTGACGGCAGCCCTGCTTTCCGGGATGGCGCTTGCCAGCTGCCAGAGTGTTCCGACCGGCGAGTTCAACAACATCGACAAGGCGCAAGGCTCGAGCGAGAACATCTCCTCGCTGTCGGCGGTGATCCAGCGCAACCCCCAGGATCCGGAAGCCTACAATGTGCGCGGCTCGGCCTATGGCCGCGGCGGCCAGTACCAGGCGGCGCTGAAGGACTTCAACACCGCCATCCAGCTCAATCCGAATTTTTACCAGGCCTATTCGAACCGTGCGCTCATCCAGCGCTTCCTCGGCGATCAGGCGAGCGCGCTCGCCGACTACAATCGCTCGATCCAGATCAATTCCAACTATGACGCCGCCTATATCGGCCGCGGCAATCTCTACCGCAGGGCGGGCCGGGTCCAGGAAGCCTTCAACGATTTCCAGAAAGCCATCCAGCTCGACACGACCGATGCGCGCGCCTATCACAATCGCGGCCTGATCTACCAGAGTCAGGGCCAGCACGCCTTTGCCATCGAGGATTTCTCGACCGCCATTTCGTTGGCGCCGGACGCCTCCGAGCCTTACAACGGGCGCGGCCTCTCCTACCTTGCCATGAACGACGAGGACAATGCCTTCGCCGACTTCAACATGGCGATCAAGCTCGACGGCAAGAATGCTGAGGCCTGGTCCAACCAGGCGTTGATCTACGAGCGGCGCGGCGACAAGGTCAGGGCCGCGAAATCCTACCGCGAGGCCGTGCACCTCAATCCGACCTACCAGCCGGCCAAGGACGGCCTGGCCCGCACCAGTGCCGGCTGAGCGGCCGGTTAATCGGGCCTCCGTTTCCGCACTCCGACAACCCTGCGTTTAGCTTCGCCTTGCTGGCGCCAAGTTTTCGGCGGAACGCTCGGCGTGCTCAGCCGTTTGTACAAGGCAATTTCGAAAGGACCCTGCCATGATCAAGAAACTCGCTTGTGCCGCTGTTCTCGCCACGACCGTCGTTGCCGCTCCCGCCAGCGCCAGCAAACTCCAGCTCGGCGTGCTCGACTGCACCATCGACGGCGGCACGGCCTATCTCGTCACTTCCAACAAGGGTGTTTCCTGTGTCTTTCGTCCGCATCGTGGCGGCCCCTCTGAAGTCTATACCGGTGTGATTTCCAAGCTCGGCGTCGATGTCGGCCGGACGCATCAGGGCCAGCTGGTATGGGCGGTTCTGGCGGCGACCCGCAACCACGATGAAGGCGACCTTGCCGGCAGCTACTATGGCGTGAACGCCGAGGCCAGCGTGGTCACCGGTGGCGGCGCCAATCTCCTGGTCGGCGGCCTCGACAGCGCCTTTTCGCTGCAGCCGCTCAGTGTCCAGGCACAGACCGGCGTCAACCTGGCGGTCGCCGTCACCTCGCTCGACCTGATCCACTCGTTCAAATAACGGCGCAGCATGGCTCCCGAGCGGCGGGGAGCGTAGGTGTCGGCCTGCGAATGGCTGCCGAAGGCTCATAGATTCCGGCAGGCCCACTCCGCAGAGGACGGGCCGCCCTGATGTTCAAAGTTGCGGCGCTCGAAGATCACGGCATGGCAACTGTGTTCATGCCGTTACCGTGACCGAAGATTGCGGCGATCCAATATTGCTTGTCTTCGGTCTGACCAGAATCTCAACGCCTCGTGATCGTCCCCCATCGCACAATTTTGAAATCCGCCACGTCAACGGCGATCAAGACCGCTTGATCTCAACTACGGTTGAGGTTCTAGAAGTCCTCCCATACTGCGGCATGTACTCATTTGGACGTGAAGAACGCTCCAATACTTCAGACCAGCAAAGCCTGGGGGACCGGATGACCAAGACAAGCACAAACAGGGTCGACTGGCGCGCGCTGTGGGCGAGCGGCGACCTGGCGCGCTTCTGCTTCATCAGCCTCGGCATCCTGCTGCACGCCACCAACGAAACCATGGTGGCAACGGTCATGCCGGCCATGGTCGGCGAACTCGCCGGCGTGCAACTGGTCGGCTGGTCGCTGGCGATCTACGAGCTCGGCGCCATCGTTGCCGGTGCGGCCGCCGGACGGCTGGTGAGCTATGTCGCGCTGCGTACCAACATGATGGTCGCCGCAATGCTCTATGCCGCCGGCGCGCTGGTCTGCGCCACCGCGCCTTCGATGCCGCTGTTCCTCTGCGGCCGCCTGATCGAGGGGCTCGGGGGCGGCGCGCTGGTGTCGCTGGCCTTCGTCTCGGTCGAGCGGCTGTTTGCCCGCGCGATCTGGCCGCAGCTTTTCGGCGTCATGTCGGCGATCTGGGGCGTCGCCGCCTTCAGCGGCCCCGTGCTCGGCGCGGTCATGACCGAATTGCTGTCCTGGCGCTGGGCCTTCGGCGTCTTCACCCTCGGCGGCACGGCGATGGCGCTGGCAAGCTTCATCGTGCTCGACACACCGGAAGCAACAAGGCCGCAGGCGACGGGCGGCTCGGCGCCGCCCTTTCCCTTTGCGGCACTTGGCTGCCTCGCCGTCAGCGTCGTGCTGATTGCCACCGCCGGCGTCGACATCGCCCTGCTGCGCTCGTCGCTGCTGCTCACCCTCGGCCTGGTCGGCCTGGCGCTGTTTATCTACATCGACGCACTGAAGCCGCGCTCGCGCCTGTTCCCGTCGCGGCTGTTCTCATGGCGCTCGCCGGTTGGCGCGGGCATGACCATGGTCGCCGCGTTCTCGGTGGCGACCTGCTCCTTTACCGTCTACGGTCCGCTGCTTCTGACCAGCCTGCACGGCATTCCGATCCTGACCACCGGCTACATCATCGTCGGCGGGGCGCTGATGATCGCCACGGGCGTCGCCGGTTTCGCCTATACGGTGCCGGCCGGCTCTATCCCGTTGATCCTGCTTTGTGCCTTGCTGCAAGGCGGCGGTTTCGGCATCGCCTGGCCGTTCGTCACGCGTGTCATCGTGGCATCGGCCAAGGAAGGCGAGCAGACGATCGCCTCGGCCGCTGTGCCGACCATGCAGCGCATCGGTTATGCCGTGGGTGCGGCACTGACCGGCATCGTCGCCAACGCCAGCGGCTTTTCCGAAGGCCTGAACCGTGAGGCCGCGGCAAGTGTCGCCGCCTGGCTGTTCCTGGCGTTTATCCCGCTCGGAATCCTGGGATGCCTTGCCGCCTTGCGGATTTCGGGGGCGACCGACACGAAGCCGGCGAAGCTGTCAATCTCCGTGGGGGAGATTGACTAGACAACGACCGTCTTCATCCGGTCGGCGATCAGCGCCGCGAGCCGCGTCGCCACCTCGTCCTTGCTCATCTCCGGCCATTCCTCGACGCCGGCCTTCGAGACGATCCGCACCTTGTTGCGGTCGCCGCCCATCACGCCCGGGGAACCATCTTCATGGGAGACATCATTGGCAACGATAAGATCGGCGCCCTTTTTTGCAAGCTTGGCCTGGGCATTCCTGACCAGGTCCTGCGTCTCGGCGGCGAAACCGACCACCAGCATCGGCCGCTTTTTGTGATGCCCGACACCGGCGAGAATATCGGGATTTTCCACCATCTGCAGCGCCGGTGGCCCCTCGCCCGCCACCTTCTTGATCTTTTCCCCGGCCGAACTTTGAGTGCGCCAGTCGGCGACAGCCGCGACGAACACTGCCGCGTCGGCCGGCAGCAGTTGCTCGACGGCGTCCTTCATCTCGACGGCCGTTTCGACGTGCAGCGTGGCGACGCCGGCCGGATCGGCAATGCCGACCGGGCCGGAGACGAGACGCACGTCGGCACCGAGCCTGGCCAGCGCCGCCGCAATGGCGTGGCCCTGCTTGCCCGACGACCGGTTGGCGATGTAGCGGACCGGGTCGATCGGTTCATGCGTCGGCCCGGAGGTGACAATGATCTTCCTGCCCGCCAGCGGCTTTGGCCGGCTGTCGAGCAGCGCCTCGATCGCGGCGACGATCTCCAGCGGCTCGGCCATGCGGCCCTCGCCCACCTCGTTGCTCTCGGCCATCTCGCCCTTCGCCGGGCCGACGAATGCGACGCCGTCCTTGCTCAGCGTCGCGCGGTTGCGGCGGGCCGCCGGATGCGCCCACATTTTCGGGTTCATCGCCGGCGCCATCAAAACTCGCTTGTCGGTGGCGATGAGCACGGTCGAGGCAAGGTCGTTGGCATGGCCATTGGCGAGCTTTGCCATCAGGTCGGCGGTGGCCGGCGCCACGACCAAAAGGTCGGCCTCGCGCGACAGCCTGATATGGCCGATGTCGTGCTCGTCCTGCCGGTCGAACAATTCGGTGAAAACATGGTCGGCCGACAGCGCCCCGGCCGACAGCGTAGTGACGAACTCCTGCGCCGCCGCGGTCATCACCACCCGCACTGCCGCGCCGCGCTCGCGCAGCCGGCGGATCAGGTCGAGCGCCTTGTAGGCGGCGATGCCGCCGCCGATGATCAGCAGGATGCGCTTGCCGGAGAGGATGCCTCGCGGGCTGGAGACGGCGACCACCGGCGCTGCTGGACTCTGCGAACTCGTCAGTTCGCGCAGTGTTTTCTCGATCTGGTCGATGCGACCGGCCGAACCGAACTGACCTTCGACCGCTGCGCGGATCATCACCCGCGCCTGGTCTTCCATCGACCGGCCATTCTCCGCCGCCAGTCGGCGCAGCAGGTCCTTGACCTCGTCATCAAGGTTGCGGATCGTGATGCTGGCCATCTGATTGCACCTTGCCCGGAATTGCTGAGTGCAATGATAGCAATGCAATCACTTTGCAACAAGCGCTAGAAAATACGCCAGGCGATATACACGAGCGTCAATGCGATCACCCACAGCGCCAGCCGGCCGGAGCGGGTGTAGCGCGCCTCGGCCTTGCCGATCGCGCGTGCGGTCCTTTCGTCGAAGCGCAGGCCGTGTTCGGCCATCAGGTCGATCTCACGCGACAGCCGCTCGGTGCGGGCGGCGAGGTCCGGTGCCTGGCGGGCCAGCGCCAGCAGCGCGTTGGCACCGTCGCGCGCATCGGCCAGCAGGGCGCGCGGGCCGAGGTTGCGGGCAATCCAGCCGCTCACCACCGGCTCCGACGTCTTCCACATGTTGAAGGCCGGGTCGAGGGTGCGGGCGACGCCTTCGACGACGACCATGGTCTTCTGCAGCAGCACCAGCTCGGACCGCGTCGCCATGTCGAAGAGGTCGGTCACTTCGAACAGCAGCGTCAGCAGCTTGGCCATCGAGATGGTCTCGGCAGGCTGGCCGTGGATCGGTTCGCCGATCGCCCGGATCGCCTGGGCGAAGGCGGCGACATTGTGCTGGCGCGGCACGTAGCCGGCCTCGAAATGCACCTCGGCGACGCGCTGGTAATCGCGCGTGATGAAGCCATAGAGGATTTCGGCGAGGAAGCGGCGCTCCTTTTTGCCGAGCCGGCCGGCAATGCCGAGATCGACGGCGACGATGGTGCCGTCGGCTTCTATAAACAGGTTGCCCGGGTGCATGTCGGCGTGGAAGAAACCGTCACGCAGCGTATGGCGCAGAAACGACTGAACGAGGTTGGCGGCAATCGCTTTCAGGTCGTGGCCGGCGGCGGTCAGGCCGGCAATATCGTTCATCTTGATGCCGTCGACCCATTCCATGGTCAGCACGTCACGACCGGTGCGCTCCCAGTCGACCGACGGCACACGGAAGCCCGGATCGTCCTTGGTATTCTCGCCGAGCTCCGAAAAAGCCGCTGCCTCCAGCCTCAAATCCATTTCGATCTTGGTAGTCTGGGCCAGCGTCTCCGTCACCTCGACCGGCCGCAGCCGGCGCGACGACGGGATGTACTTTTCCTGCAGCCGGGCGGCGAGGAAATAGCTTTCGAGATCGCGAAAGAAGCGGCGGCGCACGCCCGGCCGGATGACCTTCACCGCCACTCGCCTAACGACGCCGTCCTGCAGGGTTTCAGCGGTATGGACCTGGGCGATCGAGGCGGCGGCGACGGCCTCGCCAAAACTGGCATAGAGCTCACCGACCTTGCGTCCGAGCGATGCTTCTATCGCCGCTATGGCCTCGGCCTTGGGAAAGGTCTGCATCTTGTCCTGCAGCATGGCAAGATCAAGCGCGATATCGTTGCCGACGACATCCGGCCGTGTCGCCAGGAACTGGCCGAGCTTGACGTAGGATGGGCCGAGCCGCACGACCGCCTTGGCCAGCCTGTCGCCGCGCTCATAGGCAAGCGCCCGACGGCGGGTGAATAGCCGGGCCATGCGCCAGCCGAATTTCGGCAAGCCGAAGAGCTCGTCACCGGGCAAAGCCGCGATGACGCCCTCGCGCACAAGCACCCAGCCGGCCCGCACGAGCCTGAAACCAGCGCCGATGCTGCTCATGGCTGGCTTTGCCCTGCCGGTTTCCTGAACTGGCGCAAGGCACGTCGGAAAATGCGGGCCAGCCTCAAAGCTTCCAGCCCGAATGAAGCGCGGCGATGCCGCCGGAATAATTGCGGAATGAGGCGCGCTCGAAGCCTGCGCGCGAAATCATCGCCGCGAAATTCTGCTGATTGGGAAACTTGCGGATCGATTCGACCAGATAGGAATAGGGCTCGTCATCGCCGGTCACCACCTTGCCGATCCGCGGAATGGCGTTGAACGACCATGCTTCATAGACCTTGTCGAGCAGCGGCATCTCGACCTCGGAGAATTCAAGGCAGAGAAAGCGCCCGCCAGGCTTCAGCACGCGATAGGCTTCGGCAAGCGCCACATCGATGCGCGGCACGTTGCGGATGCCGAAAGCGATGGTGTAGGCGTCGAAAGTAGCGTCGGCAAAAGGCAGTTCCTCGGCATTGGCTTCGACGAAATCGGTATTTGCCGACAGGCCTTTTTTCTCGGCCCGGTCGCGGCCGACGGCGAGCATCGAGCCGTTGATATCGAGAACCGTTGCATGAGAGTGCCTGCCGCTCGCCTCGACGATGCGGAAGGCGACGTCGCCGGTGCCGCCGGCAACGTCGAGAACGCTCCAGCCCGGCCGCTTCGGTGGATTGAGCCAGGCGACCATGGCGTCCTTCCACAACCGATGCAAGCCGGCCGACATCAGGTCGTTCATCAGGTCGTAGCGGTTCGCCACCTTGTGGAAAACATCATTGACCAGGGACTGCTTGTCGCCTGGCCCTACCCGCTTGAAACCATAGGAGGTTTCCATGCCGCCCGCAGCAGTGGTTCTTTCAACCGACATCGTTTTGATCCGCCATAAAATCGGCGGGACCATAGCCGATCGATGGTGCGGGCGCTATTGTTTAAGGCGCGGTGTTCGGCCGCGCTTCGAAGCAGGTTCCGGAAAAGTGTCACACGGTTTTCCGACAGGAACTTGCGTCATAAGAAAAAGCCTGACGGGATAATTGAATGCCTTTGAAAGCAGAACTGCACTGCCACATCGAAGGGGCAGCGGCGCCTGAACTCGTCCTCCGCCAGGCTGAGAAATACGGCAAGGATGCCTCGCCCTACATCCAGGACGGCTCCTTCGTCTGGCACGACTTCACCTCTTTCCTCGCCGCCTACGACTTCTCGTCGGACCTGTTCCGCACCGAAGAAGACTATGCGCGGCTGGCCGATCATTACCTGACCAGCCTCGCCCGCGACGGCGCCATCTATTCCGAGGTTTTCACCTCGCCCGACCATGCCAGCAAGGCCGGGCTGTCGCCGAAGGCCTATACCGACGCGCTCGGCGAAGGCATGGCCCGCGCCAAGGCGAAGACCGGCATCGAAGGCCGCATGATCGTCACCGGCGTGCGCAATTTCGGTGTCGAATCGATCGAGCGAGCGGCGCGTTTCGCCGCGCGCTGCGGGCATCCGCTGGTCACCGGTTTCGGCGTCGCCGGCGACGAGCGGATAGGCGACCTGGAAGATTATGTCAGGGCCTTCGAGATCGCCCGCGAGGCCGGCCTCGGCATCACCGTCCATGCCGGCGAATTGATGGGCTGGGAGAGCGTCGAGGCGGCACTCGACCACATCCGCCCGTCTCGCATCGGCCATGGCGTGCGCGCCATCGAGAACCCCGAGCTTGTGCGGCGCATCGCCGACGAAGGCGTCGTGCTCGAATGCTGCCCTGGCTCCAACATCGCCCTGAAAATCTTCGACAGCTTCGCCGACCATCCCTTCCCCGCCTTGCGGGCAGCGGGCTGCAAGGTGACGCTCAACTCCGATGACCCACCCTATTTCTGGACCTCGCTGAAACGCGAATACGACATCGCTGCCGAGCATTTTGCGATGGACGACAAGGCGCTCACCGCCGTCACCAGGACGGCCATCGAGGCAGCCTTCGTCGACAGGAAGACCAGGGCGGCGCTGCTGGGCAGGCTCGGCGCCAAGGGCAGGTGAATGGTGAATGGTTCACCCGGCGCTTTGGTCCGTCAACCGCGAGTTTTTCCGCGCAACCAAGGACTCGCAAACCAGTTCACTATTCACTATTCACCATTCACCATTCATTTGCGCAGTTGGAGAACACCATGAAGGGCGTCACCGTCGTCGACCATCCGCTTGTCCAGCACAAGCTGACCATCATGCGCAAGAAGGAAACCTCGACGGCCGGCTTCCGGCGGCTGCTGCGCGAGATCTCGCTGCTGCTCGGCTACGAGGTCACCCGCAACCTGGAACTGACGACGACGACCATCGAGACGCCGATCGAAACGATGGAGGCGCCGACGCTGGAGGGCAAAAAACTGGTCTTCGCCTCGGTGCTGCGCGCCGGCAACGGCTTGCTCGAAGGCCTGCTCGATCTGGTGCCGGCGGCGCGTGTCGCCCATATCGGCCTCTATCGCGACCATGAGACGCTGGAAGCGGTCGAGTATTTCTTCAAGGCGCCAGGCGACCTCGCCGACCGGCTGGTGATCGTCGTCGATCCGATGCTGGCGACCGCCAATTCGGCGATCGCGGCGATCGACAAGCTGAAAGGCCGCGGTGCCACCAACATCCGCTTCCTCTGCCTGCTGGCGGCACCAGAGGGCCTCGAGCGGTTTACCCAGGCGCATCCCGATGTTCCGGTCTTCACCGCTTCCATCGACCGCCAGCTCAACGAAAAGGGCTACATCATGCCGGGTCTCGGCGATGCCGGCGACCGCATGTACGGCACCAAATAGACCCGTTTACCGATTGTTTACGCAAACGGCTGGTTTCCGCACTCGTTAAAGCGGCAATCACCTTGTCGGGCTAAGGATCGGCAACCAGGAAGGCCGGTCCATGCTGCGCAAGCTTCTCATCCTTGGCGTGTTTGCCGGAACGTCGGCATCGCTGCCGATCGTATATCAGTCCAATTCACAGGTAATCGAGCGGCTGTTGAAATCCGCCATCGGAGCCAGGCCGGCCGACACACAAACCGACCTGAATCTCGCCGCCGTTCGGGACAGGCCGGCGACGCCGCAGCCGCTCGGCCGCAAGGTCGTCGTCACCGCGGACGCGCGCGGGCATTTCATGTCGGCCTTCAAGTTGAACGGCCACCAGATCGACGGCATGATCGATACCGGCGCCACGCTCGTCGCCATCAACACCTCGACTGCGCGCAGGATCGGCATCTCGCTCAATTCGACGGACTTCAGCCATCAGGTCAACACCGCCAATGGTGCGATCAAGGCCGCCGTGGTGACGATTGATCGCCTGCAGATCGGCAAGATCACCGTCGAGGGCGTCGAGGCCGTCCTGCTCGACGACAGGGCGCTGCACACCAACCTGATCGGCATGAGCTTTCTGCAGCGGCTCGAAAAATACCAGGTCGAAGACGGCAAGCTGCTGCTGGTTCAGTGATTACCCGCGCGGCAGGATCCGCCGGATGACGGTTTTCTCCGTGGCCGGTCTGGAAGTGCCGATCATATAGGCCGAAAGCACGGCGGCCGCGGCCGCTTCGGCATCCCCGGTATTACGGGCATGGACCAGCGCCAGCGCTTCGCCGGCCCGCACTTCAGCACCGACCGGCAACAGCCTGGTGATGCCAACGGCGTGATCGATCCTGTCGTCGGGCCGCGTCCGCCCGCCGCCAAGCCCGACCACGGCAAGCCCGATCTCGCGGGTCGCGATGCCGGTGACAAAGCCGTTCGCGCTCGCCTTGACCGCGAATTCCGTTGCCGCTTTCGGCAAATATTTTTCCGGATTGTCGACAAAGTCGACGGGACCACC
Organism: Mesorhizobium sp. M0768; assembly: GCF_040320195.1. NCBI lineage: Bacteria > Pseudomonadati > Pseudomonadota > Alphaproteobacteria > Hyphomicrobiales > Phyllobacteriaceae > Mesorhizobium > Mesorhizobium sp. M0768. The sequence continues at coordinate 286,513 of NZ_JAMYPD010000003.1, forward strand.
CAGTGCCGCCACCATGCGCGCGAAGACGGCAGCGGCGCGGCCGCCGGCCAGCGTTTCGGCGGCGCGGCGCAGGCCGTCCTGGTTGGACGACACCAGGCCTGCCGATTGCAGCATCTCGGCGGCCAGCGCCAGCGTCACGTCCTCCAGCCGCCGGTCGCGAAAGCGGCCGGTGAGAAAATCGACGGCGTTGCGCACCTCGACCGCGTTGCCGGCGGCGGACGCCAGCGGCTCGTTCATGCCGGTGACCAGCGCCGAGGCCTTAAGGCCGGCGCCATTGGCGACGTCGACCAGGCTGTTGGCCAGTGCGGTTGCGTCGCGCGATTTCTCCATGAAGGCGCCGTTGCCGACCTTGACATCGAGCACCAGCGAACCAAGGCCGGCCGCCAGCTTCTTCGACAGGATCGAGGCGGTGATCAGCGGCACCGATTCCACCGTTCCCGTCACATCGCGGATCGCGTAGAGCCTGGCGTCGGCGGGTGCCAGATCGGCGGTCTGGCCGATGATGGCGCAGCCGGTTTCGAGCACGGTCTTGCGGAAGCGCGCAACATCCGGCTGGCTGATATAGCCGGGGATGGCATCCATCTTGTCCAGCGTGCCGCCGGTATGGCCGAGACCCCTGCCGGAAATCATCGGCACATAGGCGCCGCAGGCAGCGACGATCGGCGCCAGCATCAAGGAGACGTTGTCGCCGACGCCGCCCGTCGAATGCTTGTCGGTGACCGGGCCGGGCAGATCCGACCAGTCGAGCACATCGCCGGAATCGCGCATCGCCATAGTCAGCGCCACCGCCTCGTCGCGGCTCATGCCGTTGAAGAACACCGCCATGGCAAAGGCGCCGACCTGCGCGTCGGTGACTGTGCCGGCGGTCAGACCCTCGATGAAGAACGCTGTCTCCTCAGCCGAGAGCTTCTGGCCATCGCGCTTGCGGCGGATGATTTCCTGTGGAAGCATCAGGCGTCGACCCTGTGCTCCGGAAGCCCGTCCTGAAAAACACGCTGCAGAATGGTCGCCAGCCGCGCGCCGCCGACCGGCGCCATGTCCTTGGTCTCCTGGTGCGACAGCTCGGCTCCGGTCATGCCGGCGGCAAGGTTGGTCACGACCGAACACGCGGCGACGCGCAGCCCAAGGAAGCGGGCGAGAATGACCTCCGGCACCGTCGACATGCCGACCGCGTTGGCGCCCATGACGCGCGCCATGCGGATCTCGGCGGGCGTCTCGAAGCATGGGCCGGAGAACCACATATAGACGCCCTTGTGCAGCGTGGTACCGGTGGCCTTCGCCGCCTGCTCGATGGCGGAGCGGAGACCGGCGTCGTAGGCTTCGGTCAGGCCGACGAAACGGCGGTCGCTCGGTTCGCCGATCAGCGGGTTGGAGCCCGAGAAATTGATGTGATCGGTGATCAGCATCACCGAGCCCGGGCCCATCCCGGGATCGACCGAACCGGCGGCGTTGGTGAGGATCAGCCTGGAGATGCCGAGGCCGGCGAGCACCTCGAGTGCCGGCCGCATCGCCGCCGCGTTGCCGTGCTCGTAATAATGCGCCCGGCCGGACAGCATCAGCACCGGCGTGCCGGCAAAGAGCCCCGCCACCACCTCGCCGGCATGGCCGCTGACGCCGCTTCGGGGAAACCCCGGCAAGTCGGCGTAGGAGATGCGCACCGCATCCTCGACCTGGTCGACAAGCCCGCCAAGCCCTGACCCCAGCACCAAGGCGGTGGTCGGCGCCAGCCCGTCCAGCCTTTCGACGAGGTGATCGAGCGCTTCCTTCATTTCAGCACATCGCCTTCAAACCCGTATGGCAGCAACTCGCCCATGGTCACGGTCTCAACCACGCCGCTATCATCGCAGAGATAGAACTTCGTCTCCGGCCGGCAGAATTCCGCCAGCCGCTGCCGGCAGCCGCCGCAGGGCGAGCATTTTGCCACGCGTTCGGCGATCACGGCGATTTCCGTGATTTTGCCGCCGCCGCCCATGACGTAGTGGCCGAGCGCGGTGGTTTCGGCGCACCAGCCCTCCGGATAGGACGCGATCTCGACATTGGCGCCGGTGAAGACACGGCCGTCCTCGGTGCGCAACGCCGCGCCGACCGGAAATTTCGAATAGGGCGCATAGGCCTTGGCCATGGCGGCTTTCGCCGCTTCGAACAGATCATGAGCCATGATAGATCAGCGTTCCTTGACATAAGGCACGCCGCCGGCGCGCGGCGGGATTGCCTTGCCGATGAAGCCGGCGAGCAGGATGACGGTCAGCACATAGGGCAGCGCCTGCATGAATTGCACCGGCACCTTGCCGATCAGCGGCAGCGGCGTGCCTTGCAGGCGGATCGAGGCGGCGTCGAGGAAGCCGAACAGCAGGCAGGCGAACATGGCGTTGACCGGTTTCCATTTGGCGAAGATCAGCGCGGCCAGCGCGATATAGCCCTTGCCGGCGGTCATGTCCTTCACGAAGCCGCCATTCTGCACCATCGACAGATAGGCGCCGGCAATGCCGGTGAGCACGCCGGTGCAGATCAGCGCCCGGTAGCGCAGCCAGGCGACTGATATGCCGGCGGTGTCGACCGCGGCTGGGTTCTCGCCGACGGCGCGCAGGCGCAAGCCGAAGCGGGTGCGGAACAGCACCCACCAGGTGAACGGCACGGCCAGGAAGGCGAGATAGACCAGCACGGAGTGGCCGGAGATGAGTTCCGAATAGATCGGCCCGAGGATCGGCACGCTCCTGAGCGCCTCTGCGCCCGGCCAGATGATTGCCTCGAAGCGCTCGCCGGCGGCCAGCGCCGGCGTGCGCCCGCCTTGCTGGAACCAGGCCTGGCCGAGCATGATCGTCGATCCGGCGGCAATGAAATTGATCGCGACGCCGGAAACGATCTGGTTGCCGCGATGGGTGATCGAGGCAAAGCCGTGGATCAGCGCGAAGGCAACCGAGATGAGGATGGCCATGCCGAGGCCGAGATAGGCCGAGTGGAAGACCGAGGCGGCGGCCGCACCGGCGAAGGCGCCGACAAGCATCTTGCCCTCGAGCCCGATGTCGAAGACGCCGGCCCGCTCCGAATAGAGGCCGGCGAGACAGGCGAGCAGCAAGGGCACAGACAGGCGGATGGTCGAGTCCAGGACCTGTACGATGGCGTTGAAGAAATCCATCTCAGGCGCCCTTCCCCTTGACCGCTTCCATGCCGACCGATTTCGGGCTGAGCGAGGCGAACAACGCCTGGACGTAGGGCCGGAACATATGCTCGAGCGCGCCGGCGAACAGGATCACGAGGCCCTGGATGATGACGATCATGTCGCGGCTGATCGCCGGCATCTCGAAGGCGAGCTCGGCGCCGCCCTGGTAGAGCATGCCGAACAGGACCGCCGCCAGCACGATGCCGATCGGGTGCAGGCGTCCCATCAGGGCCACCGCGATGCCGACGAAACCGGCGCCCGAAACGAATTCGAGCGCGACATTGTGCTGGTCGCCCATCGTCGGGTTGAGCGCCATCATGCCGGCCAGCGCGCCCGAGATCATCATCGCAATGATGATGATGCGGATCTCCGAAATGCCGGCATAACGCGCCGCTTTCGGGCTGTGGCCATAGGTGCGCATCTCGTAGCCGAGCTTCGTGCGCCAGATCAGCACCCACACCAGAAAGGCCATGGCTAGCGCCAGCAGGGAACTGACGTTGAATGGCGCCGAACGGATTTTGGCGCCGAACAATTCGATGACCCAGTTGAGCTTCGGCAATTGCGCGCCTTCGAGGAAGGTGCGCGTCTGCGGCGCCATCGAGCCGGGCGGCTTCAGCATCCCCACCAGCGCATAGACCATGACGCTGGCGGCGATGAAGTTGAACATGATGGTGGTGATGACGATATGCGAGCCGCGCTTGGCCTGCAGATAGGCCGGGATCAGCGCCCACAGCGCGCCCATCGCCGCGGCGGCGATAATGGCGATCGGGAAGGTCAGCCACCAAGGGAGCAGGCTGTCGAAGGCCAGGCAAACGATGCCTATGCCGAGACCGGCGATGTAGCCCTGGCCCTCGCCACCGATGTTGAACAGGCCGCAATGCGCCGCAACCGCCACCGAAAGCCCACTGAAGATGAAGGTGGTGGCATAGAAAAGCGTGAACGCGATGCCTTGGCCGCGGCCGAAGGCACCCTCGACCAGGATGACGGCTGCACGCAGCGGGTTCTCGCCGACCAATATGACGACGAAGCCGGCGACGACGAATGCGACGAACAGATTGATCAGCGGGATCAGCACGTAATCGGCCCAGGCCGGCAGCTTGGCATAGGGGGTGCTCACTCGGCGGCCTCCCGGTGCTCGACGCCGGCCATCAGCAGGCCGAGCTCGCCCTCGGTCGCGTCGGGGCCGCGTTCGCCGACGACGCGGCCGGCAAACATCACCAGGATGCGGTCGGACAGCGAGCGGATCTCGTCGAGCTCGACCGAAACCACCAGCACCGCCTTGCCCTGGTCGCGCATGGCTATGAGGCGCTTGTGGATGAATTCGATGGCGCCGACATCGACGCCGCGTGTCGGCTGGCCGACGATCAACACGCCGGGATCTTGTTCCATTTCCCGCGCCAGCACGATCTTCTGCTGGTTGCCGCCGGAGAAATTGGCGGTCTTGAGGCGGCAGTCCGCCGGGCGGATGTCATATTTGACGATCTTGTCCCTGGCATCGTTACGGATGGCATCGATGTCGAGGAACGGCCCCTTCAGATAGCGCGCGTCGTCCTGATAACCGAGGATCGAATTCTCGTTCTCCTCGAAGGCCAGCACGAGCCCGACATGATGGCGGTCCTCCGGCACATGGGCAAGGCCGCGCTCGCGCAACTCGCCAGGGTCGGCGGCGCCGGTGAGGTCGATCGGCTTGCCGTCGAGCATGACCGAGCCCGAAACGGCATGCCTGATGCCGGAAATCGCCTCGAGCAATTCGGACTGCCCGTTGCCGGCGACGCCGGCAATGCCGACGATCTCGCCGGCATGGACGTCGAAGGAGACGTCGTCGACCATGGTGACGCCGCGGGCATCCTTGACCGTCAGGTTCTTGACCGCAAGCTTGACGCCGCCGGCCTTCGCCTCGCCCTTTTCGACGCGCAGCAGCACGCGCCGGCCGACCATCAGCTCGGCCAGCTCCTCGACCGTGGTCTTCCTGGTTTCGCGTGTCGCCACCATCGTGCCCTGGCGCATCACCGACACCGTGTCGGTGATCGCCATGATCTCGCGCAGCTTGTGGGTGATCAGCACGATCGTCTTGCCCTGCTCCTTCAGCTGCCTGAGGATGCGGAACAGATGGTCGGCCTCGGCCGGCGTCAGCACGCCTGTCGGCTCATCGAGGATCAGGATCTCGGCGCCGCGATAGAGCGCCTTGAGGATTTCGACGCGTTGCTGCAGGCCGACCGGCAACTCCTCGATGATGGCGTCGGGATCGACTTCGAGCCCGTATTCGCGCTCGAGCCGCTCCAGCTCGGAACGCGCCTTGGCAATGCTCTTCTTCAGCAGCGCATCGCTTTCGGCGCCGAGAATGACGTTTTCCAGCACCGAGAAATTGTCGACCAGCATGAAATGCTGATGCACCATGCCGATGCCGAGCGCGATCGCATCGTTCGGCGTCTTGATCGATGCCGGCTGGCCGCCGACACGGATCTCGCCGGAATCGGCCTGGTAGAAACCATAGAGGATCGACATCAGCGTCGACTTGCCGGCGCCGTTTTCGCCGACGATGCCATGGATAGTGCCGCGCATAATCTCCAGATTGATGTCGCGGTTGGCGCGCACGGCGCCAAAGCTCTTGTCGATGCCGATCAGCTCGATTGCGGCTTGCGCCATGCAGCCTGTTCCCACTGTTATTTTTTTACCGCTTGGTCAAACGCCTAGCATGACGCCCAGTCTGTGCCAATTGGGTCCCTACCAATTGGCCGGAGCAGGGTTCACTCTCGACAAATCCCGCCATGCTTGTCAATTTCCAACGTGGCCGCACCCTGCACAATCGCCTGATCGAGGATTTCAAATGACCATGCCCGAGGACCGGCTGACGACGCTGGAAATCCGCGCCGCCGAGCAGGAGAAGATCATCGAGGAACTGTCCGGCCAGATCGCCGAGCAGTGGAAGGTGATCGAGCGCATGCAGCGCAAGCTGGACGCGCTGGCCGAGCGCTTCCTGGCGCTGGAGGAACAGGCCGCGCCCGACGTGCCGGTGACCAAGCCGCCGCACTGGTGAGGCGAGCAACGGTTATAGGCTGGGCCTTCGCGACATCAGCAACATGGGTGCGCAATCTTGTTCGAACGTTTCGACCGTCATCCAGCCGAGCGCCGCATAGAAATCGCGCGCCTGCCAGGTATAAAGATAGAATTCGACAACGCCGGCCGATGCTGCGCGCGCTTCGGTCGCCCTAACCAGTGCCGTGCCGATCCCTTGGTGCTGGTGCTTCGGAGCGACAGCCAGCCCGGCTAGCCATGGCGTCAGTTCATGCGCCAGCTCCAGTTCACGGCGGACCAGCAAACACGTACCGACTGGGATATCACCGATCCGGGCAACCAGGGAAGTCTCGAATCCGTCACCAGCCAGCAGCTTGCGAAGGCCGGCGATGTCATCTTCGAGCGTCCTTGCGGTGCCATCAAAAAAGGCGGCAAGGCGCAATTGCGCGACTGCCTCAACATCGCGCTCGCGCATCGGTTCGACTGTCGGCTGCATCTGCGTCCCCGGGGGGGTTGATGGTTCACCGGCGTTTGCCAAAACAAAACCGCCGGGACCACGCCCGGCGGTTCGCAATCAGTGCCGGCGGATCAATACGGGCAGGCATTGTCCGACATGTAGTCGTGCACCTTGATGGTGCCGGCGATGATGTCGGCCTTGGCTTTTTCGACCGCCGCTTTCATCGCATCGTCGACAAGCGCCTTGTTGTTGTCGTCCATGGCGTAGTCGACCCCGCCTTCCTTGAGGCCGAGATCGTTGACGCCCGCCGTGAACTTGTCGTTCTTGGCATCCATGAAGGTGTTGTAGACGGCAACGTCGACGCGCTTGACCATCGAGGTCAGCACCTTGCCGGGCTGCAGGCCGTTCTGGTTGGAATCAACGCCGATGCCGAGCTTGCCGGCGTCGGCCGCTGCCTGCAGCACACCGACACCGGTGCCGCCCGCCGCTGCGTAGATTACGTCGGCGCCCTGGTCGATTTGCGTCTTGGCGATCTCGCCGCCCTTGGCCGGATCGTTCCAGGCTGCCGGCGTATCGCCGGTCATGTTCTGGATGACGTCGGTGGCCCCGGCCGCCTTGGCGCCGCCGACATAGCCGCAGCCGAACCTGCGGATCAGCGGAATATCCATGCCGCCGACGAAGCCGACCTTCTTGGTCTTGGAAGCCATCGCCGCCATCACGCCGACGAGGTACGAGCCTTCCTGCTCCTTATAGACCAGGGAGCGGACATTGGGCTTGTCGACGACCATGTCGATGATGGCGAATTTGGTGTCGGGGAACTCGGTGGCGATCTTGTCAAGCGCGTCAGCCCACGAGAAGCCCGCCATGACGATCGGGTTGCGGCCGTCCTCGGCGAAACGGCGCAGCGCCTGCTCGCGCTGGGTGGCGTTGCTGACCTCGAATTCCACATAGGGGATGCCGGTCTCGGTCTTGAACTTTTCAGCGCCGTGGAAGGACGCCTCGTTGAACGACTTGTCAAACTTGCCGCCGAGATCATAGAGGATCGCGGGTTGAATGTCCGCGGCGAAGGCCGGAAGAACCATTGCAGCTGCGGCCATGAGGCCGAGAACGATACGTTTCATGTGATCCACACCCCTGTCGGTTATTTGTCCATTATGCACCGCATGCCGGCCCGGTTCTCCGGCAGGCATACGGTGTCGGGCAGGAGTGTCTTCCTCCCGCTTCGGGTCAATCTGGCACGGCCCGAAACAAAATTCACGTGGAATTTTGACCCTTTGGAAAAGCATGGCGCCGCATCGCGGCGCCACAGCATATTCCTTGCGTCAGGGGCATAAAATCAGGCGGAGACGGCGGCCGGAATGGCGCAGGTGACGCCGGTTCCCTGCAGGCCGCAATAGCCGTAAGGGTTCTTCGCCAGATATTGCTGGTGGTCTTCCTCGGCGAAGTAGAATTCCGGCGCCGGCGCGATCTCGGTGGTGATCTTGCCGCGTCCGGCACCGCGCAGCGAAGCCTCGTAGGCATCGCGCGAGGCGAGCGCCGCCTGGTACTGCGCGTCGTTGAACGTATAGATCGCCGAACGGTAGGTGGTGCCGACATCATTGCCCTGGCGCATGCCTTGCGTCGGGTCGTGGCTTTCCCAGAACAGCTTCAAGAGCTCGGCATAGGACACGATCTTGGGATCGTAGATGACGAGCACGACTTCGGCATGGCCTGTCAGGCCCGTGCAGGTTTCCTGATAGGTCGGGTTGGGCGTGACGCCGCCGGCATAGCCGGCCGCCGTGACCCATACGCCCTCGACTTGCCAGAACAGGCGCTCGGCGCCCCAGAAGCAGCCCAGCCCGAACATCGCCATTTCCATCCCTTCGGGATAAGGACCCTTGAGCGGCCTGTTCGAGACAAAGTGCTTCGATGCCGTCGGGATCGGCCGGTCGCGGCCGGGCAACGCCTCGGAGGGTTTCGGCAGGTTGAGCTTCTTGTTCAGCATGTCGCTGAGAAACATGTGTGGCTTCCTTTTCTTCTTGGTTGAGCCTTCCTGGTACGGGATCACCGGGTCAGGCTGGAAATGTCAGGTTGCGGCGAACCGCCCGCTGGGGCGCTGCCGCCTGTAACCGATGGCATAAAGAATGAACGCCAGCACCGCGAACACGGCAAAGCCGGGCTGGCTGAGCACCCAGGCGATGGCACCGTCCCACAGCAGCGGGTTGACCTTGTCGCGGACGAAGCTTTCGAAGGCGCTGCGCGTATCCGGCGAAACCGCGAGCCAGCTGGTGTTGAGCGGAGTCATCACCAGCGCCGAAGCCGCCACCGAGCGGGTCGCATCGAGCACGGCCATGATGACCGAAACCGAAAGCGCGATCATTGCGGCAAGACGGAAGATAAAGCGGAACATCCGGACCCTTCCTCCCCAGGAGTTTATCAGAATGTCGTGTGGACTGTTAAATAGGATCTGCGTGCTTTATCCGCAATCGCGACACGCGAAGTTGAACCTGCGGCCGCCGGTTCGCCGGGACCGGTGGCGCGCCGGGGACGGCAAGCACACCTCCGCCGCTCCTTTCGATAGGCTCCCAACGGGTGCCCCAGCGGCATGGGCTGAGCATCCGTATCCGGCAAAGCGAATAGACTGCCGTTATGTCTTGGCATTCGGCACCGGATCGACTAGATGAGCCCCGCGCCTGTTGCTTTGACGGCTCAGGTGCGGGGAAAGGGTATCCGCTGGTTGACGGCGCCCACGGCCGGAATTCCGGCACCGGAATCCCAAAGGAGATGCATCTCCCCAACCCGCGCGGCGAAACCGGCCGCGTCGAAAATGCTAAAGAGACGGAGAGGTGGCCGAGTGGTTGAAGGCGCACGCCTGGAAAGTGTGTTTACGGGAAACCGTAACGCGGGTTCGAATCCCGCTCTCTCCGCCAGTTAAATCTCACCGGCTCGCCGAGTCTGAAGGGACACTGGACGGCGACTGCCGCTGCGATGCAGTATCTTGAGGCAGGCGAGGGGGCGCGAAGGCTACTGAGCGGCTTTCAGCTTCGCCGCACCCTTACCTCAGATCAGCCCACAACCGATCGGCCCGCGCTTCACCAGAAGCACGGGCTTAGTCGACACGGCACTGTCGCCGCCCCGTCTAGCGCGGGACCGCTTGTATTTCCGAGACTGAGCGCTCTGTTTCGGCGGAGAAAACCACGAAGGCAAAGATCAGCACGGCGGCAGCGACAATCATTGAGCCGGTGGCGACGATCGGCTCGAGCGCCGGATTTCCCTGCAGCATCAGGTAAAGGGCCGGCAGCATCACGACCAGGCCGAGATTGTAGACTCCGTAGTGGATCATCGCGCTCCTGCGGGCAGCCTTCGCCGGGTTCAGCGCATAATAGCCGCCGAATATTGCACTGGTGACCCACCCCAGCAGGTTGATGTGCGCGTGAGCCGGAAACGCGCCGTGATCGCCTGAAATTGCCATCTGCAGGCCAGCTGCAATTCCCAGAATAAGAAAGATGATGGCTGTCTTGAAAAAGAGTTCCGAAACCTTAGGCATATCATTCTCCCAAACCCGTTTTGCCGCCGCATCATGCTGTGGTTCCGGCGATCTTGCCAAGGGACCGTCGGGCCTGCGGAGCCATTTGTCGCCGGCCTGACAGCCCGTTGGCGGCCGGCCGCCGGGCCTGGCCGGTTGCGAGTCCAGCCAGCAAAAAATATGCACTCACGCTAATTTAATTGCAACATTACCGGCCAGGCTTGCATGTCGTTCTCGCCAGGGAAGTGTCCTGCACGATGGTGGTGCCATACGCGCCAAAGATCTGCCCGTCAGTGTTGCAGCAAGGCCTCGCCGAACTTCTCCCACAGCTGTGCGCAATCTGTTGCTCTGAGGCTGGGGGTTCCGACTGGGCCATATCTGATGACGGCGGCGTGAACATCATAGCCAACGATAGGTGCATTGGCGACAAAGTGGATAGCCTCGCCCAATCGGCGGGGGCCAATTGGCGCATCGGTTTTGTTGGTGATATCGAAGACACCACGAATATCCGCTTCCTGATTCCTGGCTGCCAACGCAGCCGCCATTACCCTTTCTTGCATCATCGAAATCTCTCCTATCGGTCTAAGTCTAGGAACCGCGGCTTGTGCCGGTCCGGCAGCTGACAACCGGCAAATCGAAGTGCCTTTTGCAGCATCTCGATTGGCTCTTGCTGCGAGCCACTCCGCCCGCTCCCGCGGCAAGCCGATAAGGCAACTGCCAGCGAAATCCGCAGGCACATCCACGGCCGCATCAAACACGGCCCACGTGCCAGTCGGCTCCTGAACGGGCAAAAACCTCATAACAGCGCCTGCTAATATACTATGCCGACTGTGAGGACGAGACTTTTTCCTGCATCAACTAAACGAATGAGAGCTGGTGTCGAAGTGCCGGGCGACGCTCGTCGAAAACAAATCGTCGGCGACATCGCCCGGATCGAAGGTGGGCCTGAGCAGTGATCCGGCCGCATTCGGGGCTCGCCGACAGGGACAAGCACAAGACGCAGCGCCGGCAGGCCTCGTCAGATGTTACTTTCTGCCCTGCGGATAGATCGTCTCGCGCGCTTCAGCATCTCCACGAACGCCGCGATCTTCTTCTTGCGTCCGGCTTCGGTTTTCATGTTGTGGATGCGGAAGGCGAGTGCGAAGCGGTTTTGCCCGCTGAGCTTTGCCAGCATCTCTTTCGCCGTGGGCTCGGCGTCTATTGCCGCCTGGAGGTCGTCGGGGATCTTCATCTCCTTGCCGCTCTTGTAGGCGCGCGCCCAGCGGCCGTCGGCCTTGGCCGCATCGACCTGCCTCAGCCCGTGCTCGGTCATCCGGCCCTCCTCGATCAGCCGGGCGACATTGTCGACATTGATCTGGCTCCAGGTGCTCTTCCTGCCGCGCGGGGTGTAGCGCTGCAGGTAGCTTTTGCCGTCCAAGGCCTTGCGCACTGCATCGATCCAGCCCCAGCACAACGCCGCGTCGATGGCTTGCTTCGGCGTGATCGACGGCAGTCCCGAATCGAGCTTATGGATCTTGATCCAGACTTCGTCCTCGCTGTCGTGATGCTCGCCAAGCCAGGCATGGAAGCTTTCGGCATCCCTGAACTCGCGCACCTTGGCGGGGTCGACCTTGACGGGCGCCATCAGCCGGTCCGCCCATGACGCGAGCGCGTAACGACGCCAAACCGCTTGCCGGCCGCGCGCGCGCTCACCTCAGCTCCGAGTCCGCAATCCGCAGGCCTGGTGATTCTCGCCGGCACGCATTCAGCCCGCACGATTGGGCGTTCCGAGGACATGGGATTTCGGCGGCAGCATGACGTTGTCGAATGTCTGCGTGAACATCGCCGCCGCAAAGAAAGCGACGGCGCGCAGGGTTTCGGTGCCGGTGTTGACGAGGTCGTGCCTGACCGGCGTCGGAAGTACCAGGACGCTGCCCGGCCCGACCGGGTGGGTGGTGCCGCCCTCAATGTGTAGCTCGCCGGTGCCGGCGATGATGTATTGCGTCTCTTCGGTGGCGTCGCTGTGCCAGCCGAGCCGCTTGCCGGGCTCGATCTCGTAGACAATGACCGAGGACTGGGTGGTGCCGTGCCCGCCGTAAACCGCGAAAGCGCCGGCCCATTTGACCGACGGATCGTCCTCTGCCCAAACCAGCGAACGTTCGAGCCTGTCGGATGCGACGACTGCTGTCATGGCTTCGTTCCTCTCAGCGAATTGCGAACACGAATCTAGATGATTTTTCTGGTCTGCGTCAGCAAAACTGGCTGCTGACCGTTCCCTCGTGCATTGCGCGTGACGATTTGTCGGGCCGCGATCCGACCTATTCTACTCTCGGGCCGGATCACTGAGCCGATACCCCAATGCAACCAAGCCTTTACCTTTTAGTCAGTTTTGAGTTGCCCCTGCGTTGCGTTCGTGGTCCGGTACAACCAGGGCGCTCAATGCGGCATTCGGCAACGGTCGCCTCACCGACCGTCAGGGCAACACACCGTCGAGCCAATACAGGAGATAGCAATGGGCATTTTCGACAGTATCAAAGGTGCGATTTTCGGAAACGCGGTTGCGGGCGAAGCGCCGCCGGCGCAACCGTCTCCCGCGCCTGCTTCGAGCACGGCCCCCCAGCCGACGGCGCCTACCCGATCCGCCCCGGCTGCAACCCCGGCTCCGGCCGCGCCGGCCGCGCCGTCCTCTGCCCCGGACATCGCTGCCATTCTCGACAAGGCGGTGGCCGCGAGGGGGCAGAAACTCAACTGGAAGAATTCGATCGTCGACCTGATGAAGGCTCTGAATATCGACAGCAGCCTCGGCGCCCGCAAGGAGCTTGCCCACGAGCTGAACTACACCGGCGATATGAACGACACTGTAACGATGAATCTGTGGCTGCACGACGCACTGATGAAAAAGCTGGCCGAGAACGGCGGCAAGCTTCCGAGCGACCTGGCCGCCTAGAGTCACAAGACAAGCAATTCCAGGAAAACGTGTGAACGGTTTTCCGTGCGGAATTGCGTCAAACGAAAAAGACAGACCGGTTCTGCCCGCACCGTGGTTCTTGCTGCGCCGGCTTCGGCCGCAACCGAGCAGACCACACTGCCAAGCATCAGACTGCCATTAGATAAAACTGAGACCGATCCCGGCCGCCGGGATTGGGTCCATGGGAAGTCGCATGGCACAAAGCGCTGCCGCCTCGCGCCCGGATTGCCTCCCGCAAAACCGACGATTTCGGTCGCTGCCCACGCGCTGGTAGGACCACCATTTTGCTGGCGAAACGCGACGTTCGGCGTATCATTCTCCCGGGAGAGGGTTCATGGTGGGAGGAAGCCAATGAACGTGGTGAAGCGGGTGACGGTCGCCGACTTGACAGCCCAAGAGCTTGTTTCATCTGCGCTTTCACGGTTTGGTGCCGGCGACACCATATCGACGAGGGCGATGCTGGACATCGTTCGCAGGACGGCTCCGGCCTGCGGCAACAGTGACGACGATCTGGTCGAGCTTATCGTCATGACGGCGGTTGGTAGGACCATGGGCGTCGTGTTCGACCATCGCTCCCATTAAAACAATCTGGAACGAACATCAGGCTGCGCCCAGGAGCAGTGGCGGGCGGTGGCAGCGCCGCCAAAGAGGCCGGCCTGTTTGTGCGTGAAGGTCGGCCTGGCACCAAGCCCTTGCTTTGAGCAAAACCGCTGCTCATGCCGGGTCATGCCCGAAGCCGGTAGTTGGGCGACACGCTCGAAGGAACTCGCTGAAATCTTGCCCGTTATGCTCTCGTTGAGATGAGGAGAGCTGCCATGGCCGACGACAAAACCAAGACCGACAGTCGCGACCGCTCACGAATGGCGGGCGGCGAAGACTACGAGGTACGTCACTTCGCCGAGGAAGCGGGCATTACCCCTGAGCAGGCACGCACGCTGATCAAGCGCCACGGCACCGACCGCAAGGTGCTGAACGAAATCGCCGAGAGCATAAGAGCGTCGTAATGGCTGACAAGAAAACCGCAATGGCCGACCGCAAGACGCGCGATCTGGACGAAAAGGAGGCTCTGCGCCTGGCCGAAACCACCGACGTTTCGCCGAAGCAGGCGAAGGATCTGATGCGCAAGCACGGCAAGGACAGCCCGAAGGTCGAGAAGGAAGCCAAGAACTTCAAGGCCGAGGGCTGAGCCGCCCAGCCGGTTGGACGCGCGGCATAGAGGCCGCTATCCTGCGGCTTATCGGTTTTCTAACAAGTTCGGCCTATCCCTTCCGCTATCGCGGCTCAGGGATGCCATATGCGCGGGATATCTGGTGAGGCGAGGCCGTCGATAGACGACATACGGCATGTGAGGCTGATGTTTTGCCTGGTGGCGGCGGTCGTGATGGCGGCGGCGCTCCTCGCCTTTGCCACCTCCCTCCTGCAGGATCCCGATAGCTGGTGGCACATCAAGGTCGGCATGGATATGCTGGCAAGCCGCACATTCCCCACCGTCGACATCTATTCCTACACTTTTGCCGGCCAGCCATGGATCGCCAAGGAATGGCTTAGCCAGGTTCTCCTTGCAATTGCCTTTGAAGCCGGCGGCTGGAACGGCGTGGTGCTGCTGGCGACTGCAGTAATCGCGCTGACGGTCTTCTTGACGTCGTGGTATCTCAGCGCGTGGTTGAAGCCGACGCTGGCGATAGGACTGACGCTGGTTCTCGCGCTCTTGATCGGGCCAATCTATGTCGCCCGGCCGCACATCTTTACCTTGCCCATCATCGTCGTCTGGACCGCCGGTCTTTTCCAGGCCGCACGCAACGAGAAAGCGCCGCCCTTATGGCTGCTGGCGCTGCTTTGCCTGTGGGCCAATCTCCATGCCACCTTCACCTTCGGTTTCGTCATCGCCGCCTTCGCCGGCCTCGATCTCGTCATGCGCACACGCTTGTCGAACCCCCGGCTGCTGGCCAAGTGGATCCTTTTCGGGCTGCTTTGCCCACTGGTCAGCCTGCTCAATCCCTATGGCGTCAAGGCCATACTCGCCACATTCACCGTGGCCTATGGCAATGAGGCGGTGCCTTACATTGCGGAGTGGCAGCCCTTCGACGCCGCGCGGCACACCCTCCAGGAGGTGGCCCTGCTGGTGGCGTTTTTCGGGCTGCTCGTGTCGAGATTGCGCATTGGCTGGGCCAAGGCGCTGTTCCTTGTCTTCACGTTGCACGTCTATCTCACCCACATACGGTTCATGTACCTATTCTTTCTTCTCGTGCCGGTGGTCCTTGCCGTCGAGGTCGCGCAACAATATCCAGCGCTTTCAGCCGAGAAATGGGCGGCGGAAAAGCGTGACGGACTTGAACAATTTTTCGCACGGCAATTTTCCAGGATTTGTGCTGGACTTGCCGTTTTGCTGGTTTTGGCGGCTGCCGCCTTCACGACCTATCCGGTCGCGCCGAGCCAGAAGACCTCGGCGAGGGACGCACTGGCCTTTGCCCAAACCCATAATCTGTCGGGCAATCTGCTGAACTCCTACGATTTCGGTGGCACGCTGATTTTCCACGGCGTCAAGACGTTTATCGACGGCCGCGCGGATCAGCTCTTCCTGAACGGCTTTACGGAAACGGATGAGCGGACTGGGCACAGCCGGGGCAAGCCGATCCTGAAAGCCCAACTCGACAAATATACGATAGGCTGGGCGTTGTTGACCGCCGACGACAGCCGCATTCCGTTCTTCGACGAACTGGGCTGGAAGCGGGCCTATGCGGACGATTACGCGGTGATCTACACCCGCGCGGACTGAGCCCCGGCAGCTTCGCGCGCCGGTGCGCACCTCCCTCCTGAAGCTGTGGCCAGCGCCGAGGCGGCGAAATCCTTATGGGATTTTGATTTCTTTGCTCCGCGTCCCGTCTCGAACCTTTATGGCACTTTGATCCATATTCGCCGCAGCGATGTATCCAGCCGCCGACATGATGCGGTGAACGGGCTTGGACAGTTTTTTCCAAATAACAAACACAATATAGGAAAATTTCATGATGGACATAGTTGTTGTCGCGATTGGAATCGCGTTCTTTGCTCTATGCTTCGGCTACATCAAAGCCTGCGACAAGCTGTAAGTTTAGGGGATCGTAACATGCTATTCGACTATATCCTCGGCGGCGCCGTGACCTTGTTTCTTCTCGCCTACCTGACATACGCCCTCTTTCGCCCGGAACGCTTCTGATCTCCACTGGCAAGGAGCCAACCCCATGACAATCAACGGATGGCTGCAGATCCTCGTCTATTGCGGGATCGTCGTTTTGCTGGCCAAGCCGCTCGGCGGCTACATGCATCGCGTTTTCAGCGGCGAGCGCACATTCCTGTCGTCAATTCTGGCCCCGCTCGAGCGCGGGCTCTACCGCATATCAGGGACCAGCGAGCGCGAGGAGCAGCACTGGACCTCCTATGCGGCGGCCCTGCTGTTCTTTAACCTGGCCGGCTTCCTGGTGCTCTATTTGCTGCAACGGCTGCAAGGCGGCCTGCCCTACAATCCGGCCGGCATGACCGCCGTCGAACCTGGGCTGGCCTTCAACACCGCCGCCAGCTTCATGACCAACACCAACTGGCAGAACTACGGCGGCGAAAGCACGATGACCTATCTCGTGCAGATGGCCGGCTTGACCGTACAGAATTTTCTGTCGGCGGCGACTGGCGTCGCCATTGCGGTCGCATTGATCCGCGGCTTTGCTAGAGCCTCAGGCAAATCGATCGGCAATTTCTGGGTCGATATGACCCGCGGCACGCTCTACCTGCTTTTGCCCTTTTGCATCGTGTTGACTCTTGTCTATGTCTATCTCGGCATGCCGCAAACGTTCGCTGCCTACGTCAACGCGACGACGCTCGAAGGCGCGCAACAGACTATCGCGGTCGGGCCGGTCGCTTCCCAGGTTGCCATCAAGATGCTCGGCACCAACGGCGGCGGTTTCTTCAACGCCAATGCCGCGCACCCGTTCGAAAATCCCGATGCAATCTCCAACCTGATCCAGATGGTGACGATCTTTGCCCTCGGCGCGGCGCTGACCAATGTCTTCGGCCGCATGGTAGGCAACCAGCGCCAGGGCTGGGCAATTCTGTCGGCGATGGGCGTGCTGTTCATCGCCGGCGTTGCCGTCTGCTACTGGGCAGAAGCCGCCGGCAATCCGCTCGTCCATGCGCTGGGCGTCGACGGCGGCAACATGGAGGGCAAGGAGAGCCGCTTCGGCATCGCCCTGTCGGCACTGTTTGCCGTCATCACCACGGCCGCATCCTGCGGCGCGGTCAACGCCATGCATGACAGCTTCACCGCACTCGGCGGCATGATCCCCATCATCAACATGCAACTCGGCGAGGTCATTGTCGGCGGCGTCGGCGCCGGCTTCTACGGTATCCTGATGTTCATCGTCATTGCCGTTTTCGTCGCCGGGCTGATGGTCGGACGCACGCCCGAATATCTCGGCAAGAAGATCGAGGCCAAGGAGGTCAAGATGGCTATGCTGGCCGTGCTCTGCCTGCCGCTTGCAATGCTGATCTTCACCGCTATCGCGGTGGTGCTGCCGACCGGCGTTGCTTCCATCGCCAATGCCGGCCCGCACGGCTTCTCCGAGGTTCTCTATGCCTACACCTCGGCCGCGGCGAACAATGGCTCCGCCTTTGGCGGCCTCAGCGGCAACACGCCCTGGTACAACGTAACGCTCGGCATCGGCATGCTGATGGGCCGGTTCCTGGTCATTATTCCGGCGTTGGCGATTGCTGGCTCGCTGGTTGCGAAGAAGACCGTCCCTGCCTCCGCCGGCACCTTCCCGACCGACGGTCCGCTGTTCGTCGGGCTGCTGGCCGGTGTCATCCTGATCGTCGGCGGCCTGACCTTCTTCCCGGCCCTGGCGGTCGGACCGATCGTCGAGCACCTGGCGATGATTCACGGTCAGACATTCTGAAACGGCGATGCCCTGGTTCAAGATCATACCTCGAAAGGTCCGGCATCGCCCCGAGCCGGAGGGGGAGAAAACGCCCCCTCCTTTCCCGACGCTGTCCACATTCCTCGCTATTGCGGCAGCCTTGATCATGATCTGGCTGCTGGCTTACGGGCCGCCGCACCTTCGTTCGGCACACGATCGACCGGTCAACAACATCGACACTGGAGCTACCAAATGAGCCCGTCGAAATCCGTGAGCATCATGGATACCCGCATTCTGTGGCCCGCTATCGGCGGTTCCTTCAGAAAACTGAACCCGCGCACCTTGATGCGAAACCCGGTGATGTTTGTCGTCGCCGTCGTCTCGGCGCTCACCACCGTGCTGTTCGTCAAGGATCTCGTTACCAGCGGCGGCGATCTTGGCTTCATGCTGCAGATCATCATCTGGCTGTGGTTCACCGTGCTCTTCGCCAATTTCGCCGAAGCGGTGGCCGAAGGCCGCGGCAAGGCGCAAGCTGACTCGCTGCGTCGGGCGCGAACCGAGACGCAGGCCAAGCTGTTGAACGGTGGCGACCGCAGCAAGTTCAAACTGGTGCCCGGCACCAGCCTGAAGGTCGGCGACATCGTGCTTGTCGAAGCCGGCGACATCATCCCCTCGGACGGCGAGGTGGTCGAAGGCGTGGCGTCGGTCAACGAGGCGGCCATCACCGGCGAATCCGCACCGGTCATCCGCGAATCCGGAGGCGATCGTTCGGCGGTGACCGGCGGCACGCAGGTCTTGTCCGACTGGATCCGCGTGCGCATCACTGCGGCTGCCGGTCATACGTTCCTCGACCGCATGATCTCGCTGGTCGAGGGCGCCGAGCGCCAGAAGACACCCAACGAGATCGCGCTCAACATCCTGCTCGTCGGCATGACGCTGATCTTCGTGCTGGCGACGGCGACGATCCCGAGCTTCGCCTCGTATTCGGGCGGCTATATCTCGGTGACCGTGCTGGTCGCCCTGTTCGTTACCCTGATCCCGACCACAATTGGCGCCCTGCTGTCGGCTATCGGCATTGCCGGCATGGACCGCTTGGTGCGCTTCAACGTGCTCGCCATGTCGGGCCGCGCCGTCGAGGCGGCCGGCGATGTCGACACGCTGCTGCTCGACAAGACCGGAACCATCACGCTGGGCAACCGTCAGGCGACGGCATTTCGTCCGATCAAGGGCGTCACCGAACAGGAACTGGCCGACGCGGCTCAGCTTGCCTCGCTTGCCGACGAAACGCCGGAAGGCCGCTCGATCGTCGTCCTGGCGAAGGAAAAATACGCTATCCGCGCCCGCGACATGGCAAGCCTGCACGCGACTTTCGTGCCCTTCACCGCGCAAACCCGCATGAGCGGTGTCGATCTGGAAGGCTCCTCGGTCCGCAAGGGCGCAGTCGATGCGGTACTTGCCCACGTCAACCTCTCGACCGTTGCCACAGGCAGTATGCGCCCCGGCAGCGACACCGTCCGCGACCTTCAGGCGATCGCCGACGAGATCGCCAAATCGGGTGGCACTCCACTCGCGGTCGAGCGCGACGGGCGCCTGCTCGGCGTCGTCCATCTGAAGGACATCGTCAAGGGCGGCATCGCAGAACGCTTTGCCGAATTGCGCCGCATGGGCATCCGCACGGTGATGATCACCGGCGATAATCCGATGACCGCGGCGGCGATCGCGGCGGAAGCCGGCGTCGACGACTTCCTTGCCCAGGCGACGCCCGAGGACAAGTTGAAGCTGATCCGCGACGAGCAGGCCAAAGGCAAACTGGTCGCGATGTGCGGCGATGGCACCAACGATGCGCCGGCCCTTGCGCAGGCCGATGTCGGCGTTGCCATGAACACCGGCACGGTCGCGGCGCGCGAGGCCGGCAACATGGTCGATCTCGACAGCGATCCGACCAAGCTGATCGAGATCGTCGAAATCGGCAAGGCGCTGCTGATGACGCGTGGCTCGCTGACCACCTTCTCCATCGCCAATGACGTGGCCAAGTATTTTGCCATCATCCCGGCAATATTCGCCGTCTTCTACATCGCCCCGGGCCAGACCGCCGGGCCGCTGCAAGCGCTAAATGTCATGCATCTGGCGACGCCGCAGAGCGCTATCCTCTCGGCCATCATCTTCAACGCGCTGATCATCATTGCGCTGATCCCGCTGTCGCTGAGGGGCGTCAAATACCGCGCGGTCGGCGCCGGTGCGCTGCTCAGCCGCAATCTCATTGTCTATGGCCTTGGCGGCGTCGTAGTGCCCTTCGTTGGCATCAAGATGATCGACATGGCCATCACCGCTCTCGGTCTCGCCTAAGGAACCACGTCGATGCTCAATCAAATCAGGCCCGCGATCGTCATGATCGTCTTCTTCACCATTCTGACGGGTTTGGTCTATCCGATCGGCATGACCGGCATTGCCCAGGCGCTGTTTTCGCGCCAGGCCAATGGCAGCCTGATCGAGAAGGACGGCAAGCTCGTCGGTTCCGAACTGATCGGCCAGGCTTTCGAAAGCGACCGCTACTTCCATGGCCGCCCGTCGGCTGCCGGCGACGGCTACAATGCCGCCGCCTCGGGCGGCTCGAATCTCGGCCCGACCAACCCGAAGCTCATCGACAGGATCAAGAGCGACGCCGAAAAGCTGAGAGCCGAAAACCCGAGCCAGCCGGTACCGATGAATCTGGTCACCACGTCCGGCAGCGGCCTCGATCCGCATATCAGCCCCGATGCGGCCTATTTTCAGGTTGCCAGGGTGGCCAAGGCCAGGGGCGTCGATGAATCCAGGATCAAATCGCTTGTCGACAGCCATGTCGAAGATCGCGAATTGGGATTCATCGGCGAGGCGGTAGTCAATGTGCTGGCCCTCAACCTTGCGCTGGACGATGCCATGAAACAGTGAAGGACCGGCGCCGGGATCGACACCGAAGCCGGCGCCGTTCATGATTGACCCGTATGCCAGACGACAGACGCACCGCCGAAACCAGGCCCTCTCCCGACGCGCTGCTCGAGCATGCCGAGCGGGAGGAGCGCGGCCGCCTGAGGATATTTCTCGGCGCCGCCCCCGGTGTCGGCAAGACCTACGAGATGCTGATGTCGGGCCGCGCCAGGCTGGCCGACGGGGTCGACGTGGTGATCGGCATCGTCGAGACGCACGGCCGCAAGGAAACCCAGACGCTGGTCGAAGGCTACGAGGTCATTCCTCGCCTTGAGATCGATTACAAGGGGCGGATCCTTGAGGAGATGAATCTCGACGCCATCCTCGCCCGGCACCCGGCGCTAGTTCTGGTCGACGAACTCGCCCACACCAACGTCGCCGGCAGCCGTCACCCCAAGCGCTATCTCGACGTCCAGGAAATCCTGACGCACGGCATCGATGTCTACACGACGCTGAATATCCAGCACGTCGAGAGCCTGAACGATGTCGTGGCGCAGATCACCCGCGTCAGGGTGCGGGAAACTGTCCCCGACTCCATAATCGACCAGGCCGACGACATCGAGATCATCGACCTCACCCCCGACGATCTGATCAAACGGCTTGAGGAAGGCAAGGTCTACATCCCCAGCACCGCCCAGCGCGCCATCGAGAACTATTTCTCGCCGGGCAATCTGACGGCGCTCCGGGAATTGGCGCTCCGCCGCACTGCCCAGCGGGTCGACGAGCAGTTGCTGACCCACATGCGGGCCCACGCGATACCCGGGCCTTGGGCGGCGGGGGAAAGGGTTCTCGTCTGCGTCGATGCGCGTCCGGGCGGGGCGGCCCGTGTACGCTATGCGCGGAGGTTGGCCGACCGGCTCCGCGCCCCTTGGACGGCGCTTCATGTCGATACCCCTCATTCAGCGGCCATGCCCGAGGAGGACAAGGATCGGCTGGCGACGCAGCTGCGCCTTGCCGAGCAGCTCGGTGCCGAGGTGACGACCATTCCGGGTCAGAACGTCGCGCAAGACATCGTTCGGCATGCGACGGCGAACAACTTCACCCATATCGTGATCGGCAGGCCGACCCGATCGCGTTGGCGGGAATTGATCGAAGGCTCGCTCACTTACGATCTCATCCGCAATGCCGGCGACATCAGCGTCCATGTCATTTCGGGAAACGAACGCAACGCCGAGGCGACTTCGAGGACCGTCAAGGCGGCGGACGAGCAGTGGCAGTTCGAGATCTGGCCCTATCTCAGGGCCACGGCCTATGTTGTTGGCTCGCTCGCCTTCGCCGTCCTTCTCGACCAGTTTCTCGACGTCCGCAATCTGGCGATCATCTTTCTCATTGGGGTCCTGACGTCGGCGGTGACCGGCGGTCTCTGGCCGGCTTTGTATGCCTGCCTCATCAGCGCCATTGCCTTCAACTATTTCTTCCTAGAACCACGCTACACGCTGACGATCGAGGATCCGGAGAGCATCGTTGCGCTGGCTGTCTTCCTGGTTGTTGCGGTCATTGGCAGCAATCTAACAGCGCGCGTGCAGCGTCAGGCGGTCGCCGCGCGCTCGCGGGCACGCGCCACAGAAGATATTTATCTCTTCTCAAAGAAGCTCGCCGGCGCTGGGACGCTTGATGACGTTCTCTGGGCGACTGCCTTCCAGATCGCCTCGATGCTGAAGCTGCGCGTGGTGCTGCTTCTGCCGGAGAACGGCACGATTGCGGTCAAAGCCGGCTACCCACCCGACGACACGCTGGCCGAGGCCGACATCGCAGCAGCCCGCTGGGCCTGGGAGCATAACCGCGCCGCCGGGCGCGGCGCCGACACGCTGCCCGGAGCAAAGCGCCTCTATCTGCCCTTGCGGACCGGACGCACGGCGGTAGGCGTTGTCGGCCTCGACAACGACAAGCAAGGTCCGCTGCTGACACCCGAGCAGCAGCGTCTGCTCGATGCGCTCGCCGACCAGGCGGCGGTCGCCATCGAGCGCATCCAGCTCGTCGCCGATGTTGACCGGGCCAAGCTTGCGGCCGAGGCAGACCGTCTGCGCTCGGCCTTGCTCACCTCCATTTCCCACGATTTGAAAACGCCGCTTGCCGCCATCATGGGCGCGGCCGGAACACTCAGGGACTTCGAGGCCGCGCTTCCCGAGCAGGACCGGGCGGAACTGCTGTCGACCGTGCTCGATGAAGCGGAGAGGCTTAACCGCTTCATCGCCAATCTGCTCGATATGACCAAGATCGAATCCGGCACGATGGAGCCGAACTATGCGTTTCACTATCTCGGCGACATTGTCGGTTCAGCTCTGTATCGGGCCCGCAAAATCGTCGGCGAGCATAAGACCGAGATCGACATTCCATCGGATCTGCCGATGTTGCGGGTCGACCCCGTTCTGTTCGAACAGGTGCTGTTCAACCTCCTCGACAATGCTGCAAAATACGCGCCGCCAGGTTCGACGATCCGCCTGCAAGCCTGGGCCGACAACGGCTTCGTCATCCTGCAGATCATGGATGAGGGACCAGGCATTCCGCCAGCGGATCTAGAGCGCGTTTTCGACACTTTCTACCGTGTGCGCAAGGGTGACCAGGTGCGTGCCGGCACGGGGCTCGGCCTGTCGATTTGCCGCGGCTTCATCGAAGCGATGGGCGGGACGCTCTTGGCGGCAAACAGGTCCGACCGCTCGGGGGCGGTTTTCACCATCAGGATGCAACTGGTGCCGGCGGAACTGCCCAATCTCGGCGAACCCGAGACGGGCCATCAAAATATGGACGATCTGGCATGACGAGCCTGGACGTCAGGATATTGGTGGTCGACGACGAACCGCCGATCCGGAAACTGCTTCGCGTCGGGCTTGGCAGCCAAGGCTATGCGATCAGCCAGGCGCCGAACGCCAGGGCGGCGATTGAACACATCGCGACGGAAAAGCCGGACCTTGTGCTGCTCGATCTCGGCCTGCCCGGCATGAGCGGGCATGAGCTGCTCCGCAAATGGCGGGATGATGGCCTGGACATTCCCGTGGTTATTCTTTCCAGCCGCACCGACGAGGCCGGCATCGTCTCGGCCCTCGAACTCGGCGCCGACGATTATGTCACCAAGCCATTCGGTATGAACGAGCTTGTCGCACGCATCCGCGTCGCGCTTCGCCACAAGTTCCAGCAGCAGGGTGAGAGACCGGTGTTCCAGACCGGCGACCTCTCCGTCGATCTGGTGAAGCGCGTCGTCAAGATCGAGGACAAGGAGATAAAGCTCTCGCCGAAGGAATACGACATTCTTCGCACCTTGGTGCAGCACGCCGGCAAGGTTCTCACCCACCAGTTCCTGCTGAAGCAGGTCTGGGGCGATTCCACCGACGTTCAATATCTCAGAGTCTATGTCCGGCAACTCAGGCTAAAGATTGAGAAGACGCCCGACCAGCCCCGCTATATCACGACCGAGACCGGCGTCGGATACCGGCTGCGCGAAGTCGATTGACGGGACGAGCATCCGAAGCCGAAATGCCTCTTCCAATCCGCTTCAAATCAGCGGCGGCCATGGCGTCGCCGGACAAAAGCCCTATATTAGCCCTATATTAACGGAAGATTGGTTTTGTGCGGGAATGAACGAATGCCACGGCTTCGTCTATTGACGTTTTTAGGGTCGGCCATGCTGACTGCGGCGATGCTGTCGGGCGTAAATCCTGCTGCATCGGCACAGGTCGGCAGTCCCGCCGATCGCAACGTGTTGATCCAGCAGGACCAGTTGCAGATGTTGGAGAACAGGCTGCGGCGGCAGCAATATCAGCAGCAGCAACAGCAGTACCGTGCCCAGGATCGCCAAATCCCAATACCGCAACGGCAGGAGGTGCCGCAGATGAGGCCGACTTGTCAGTTGCTGCCGTCCGGGAGCGGCTTTGTCAGCACTTGCCGCTGACGACCGGTCCCTTTCATTTATTTAGCCGACTTATACACTGGGGAAACCGCTCCGCCTGCGCCCCATTGAAAGCGGGCGAGTTTGCAACGCTGCCCTTGCCGTCTGGGCACCGATTCGACTGGATTATCGAATGGCAGCCAGCAAGAAGAAGGTTGTACGCAAGGCAAGGAAGGGCGACGGGGTTCGCCAGGTCGCGGCGATTCCCTTTCGGCTGAACGAGCATGGCGATGTCGAGGTGATGCTGGTCACATCGCGAACGACGAGGCGCTTCATCGTGCCGAAGGGCTGGCCGATGAAGGGCAAGAGCGGCCGCAAGGCGGCCACTATCGAAGCACAGGAAGAAGCCGGCGTTCTCGGCAAGACACTGAAACAACCGGCCGGCACCTATTCCTACTGGAAGCGGCTGGCAAACCGCTTCGTCCGTGTCGACGTCGTCGTCTATTTGCTGGAAGTAACCGAGGAACTTGCCGACTGGCAGGAAGCCAGGAGGCGGCAGCGGGCATGGCTGGCACCAGCTGACGCGGCGTTGCTCATCGACGAGCCGGATCTTTCGACGCTGGTGAGAAACATCAGGATTGCCGAACTGGAGCATAATCCCAAAAAGCAGAGTCCGGCGTTCGGAAAAGATCCCGCTCAATAGAAGATGGAGGCCTGCCCCGACTGTGTCGGGATGGAATTGGTTCCAGCGCCCGCCGCCGCCGTCTCTTGAACCGATGCCTCACTGACTGCCATCGTCTTCCTCGGGCAGAGGCCGCGCCGGCGTGCCGGTATAGGCCCACAGCCATTCGCGCGGCAGCGGCCCCTTGTTGCGGTCGCTTTCCTGCGACTGTTCCCACGCATGTGCGAGGATGCCGACCGAGCGCGACAGCACGAAAAGGCCGCGCGTCAGCGGCGGCGGAAAGCCGAGCTCGCCGTAGATGACGGCCGTGGCGCCGTCGATATTGAGGGGGATTTTTTTGCCCTTGCGCCGCGCCACCTCGGCCTCGATCGCCTCGGCGACATCGGCGAAGCGCCCGCTGACGACGCCGCGCGCGGCAAAGTCACGGGTCAGCTCGATGAGGCGGGGCGCCCGCGGGTCGACCGGATGGAAACGATGGCCGAGCCCGGGCACATAGCCGTTTTCCCCGGCAAGGAAACGATCGAGCCGCGCCGACACGGCGTCCGCAAGCGGCACGCCGGCGTCCACCTCAGCGGCGATGTCGCCGTAGAAGGAAAGCGCCTGTTCGCCGGCGCCGCCATGCACATCGCCAAGCACGTTGATGGCAGATGCCATGGCGCTGTTGATGCCGACGCCGCACGTGATCGCCATGCGGGCGATGGCGATCGACGGCGCCTGCGGCCCATGGTCGACGGCAGCACCCAGCGCGATGCCGAGCAGCGCCGCCTGCTCCTCGCTCGGCAGTTCGCCGCGCAGCATGAGCCAGATCATTGCCGGAAAGCTGACGCGACCGATCAGATCCTGGATTTCATAGCCGCGCAGCCGGATGACGCCGGGGCGCATCTCGATGATGCCGGTCTGCCACCATTCCTCGCCGCGCGCGCGGCCAGCCTTGTTTTCCGTGTCGCTCATGGCTTCTTTTCCGTGCCGCTCATGCCTTCGCTCTTTTCTTGGCGCGTGGCGGCAGGTTGGCAAAAACTTCGTCCATATGCTCGCCCAGCTCCGGCGGCGGCCTGCTCGGCAAAGGTGCCTCGCCATCGACCATGAAGCCGCCGCGCACCACGGTCAGCGGCCTAGCCATCCCGGACACGGCCTGGAAGCGTACCGTCATGCCGCGCTCGATCACTTGTCTCTCTTGCAGTACCTGCGGGATTGTCAGCACCCGGCCTGCCGGCACGCCGGCGCGATTGAACGTCTCCTCCCAGGCGGCGGCCGAGCCGCTCGCCAAGGCATCCTCGATCAGCGCTTTCAATGCAATGCGGTTCTGCTTGCGCGTTTCGCGCTCGGCAAAGCGGACATCCGACGCCAACTCCGGCCGACCGATCAACCGGCACAGTGTGACGAACTGCTCTTGCTTGTTGGCGGCGATGTTGAGCAAGCCGTCGCCGGTGCGAAACGCGCCAGACGGTGCGGCCGTCATGTTTTCATTGCCCATCGGCTGCGGCTCGATATCCGCCGTCAGATAGTTCGACACCGGCCAGCCGAGCGCAGAAAGCGTGCATTCGAGCATCGACACGTCGAGGAACGCGCCCTCGCCTGTCGTCTTCTGCTTGACCAGTGCGGCGGTAATGGCGAACGCCCCTACCAGCCCGCCAAGCGTATCGGCGACGGGATAGCCGACACGCAGCGGCGCCGTTTCCGGTGTACCGGTGATGCTCATAATGCCGGAAAGACCCTGGATGATCTGGTCGTAGGCTGGATTGTCGCGCATCGGCCCGGTCTGGCCGAAGCCCGATATCGCACAATAGACAAGACTTGGCCGGACCTCTTTCAGCCTGGCGTGGCCAAGCCCCAGCCGGTCCATTACGCCGGGGCGGAAATTCTCGACCAGCGCGTCGGCCGAAGCGACCAGATCGAGGAAGCGTTCGCGGTCAGCCTCCTGCTTGAGATCGAGCGCCACCGAGCGTTTGCCGGCATTCTGCGCCAGGAACGAAGCGCCCATGCCCGCCCGGTTGAGCTCCGGAGAGGCGCCGAGCTGGCGCGCCAGATCGCCGCCTTGCGGCGTCTCGACCTTGATGACGTCGGCCCCGAGCAACGCCAGCTGATAGGTGCAATAGGGGCCGGCCAGCACATTGGTCAGGTCGAGAACGCGGATGCCGGAAAGCAGGTCGGTCATGACGTCACGAACAGCTCAGGCATCGCCCGGCACGTGCTCCGGCCCGCGCAAGCGCCTGTGCTCGATGTAGGCCCAGATATGCGGTCCAACCAGGCCGATGAAGGCCAGCGTCAGCAGCGTCAGCGACAGCGGATGCTTGTAGAACACCGTCCAATCGCCGTTCGAGATGGTCATCGCGCGGCGGAACTGCGTTTCCGCAAGCGGCCCGAGAATCATGCCGATGATGACCGGCGCGGTCGGGAAATCGAAACGCCTCATCAGGAAGCCGGCGGCACCGAGCAGATAGAGGATGACGAGGTCGATCGGCGATTGCGAGATACCGTAGGTGCCGACCGTGGCGAACACGAGGATGCCGGCATAGAGCTGCGGCGCCGGGATCTTCAGCAATCGCACCCAGAGCCCGATCAGCGGCAGGTTGAGGACGACGAGGATGACATTGGCGATGAACAGGCTGGCGATCAGCCCCCACACCAGGTCGGCCTGCGTCGTCAGCAGCAGCGGCCCCGGATTGATACCGTAGCTCTGGAACGCCGACAGCATGATCGCGGCCGTCGCCGAGGTCGGCAGGCCGAGCGTCAGCATCGGCACCAGCACGCCGGCCGCGGATGCATTGTTGGCGGCCTCCGGCCCGGCAACGCCCTCGATGGCGCCGACGGTGCCGAACTCCTCCTTGTGTCTGGAGAGTTTCTTCTCGATCGCATAGGAGAGGAAGGTCGGGATTTCGGCGCCGCCGGCCGGCATGGCACCGATCGGGAAGCCGATCAGGGCACCGCGCAGCCATGGCTTCCACGAGCGCGCCCATTCGGCCGCGGTCATGTAGAGCGAGCCCTTCAACGGCACGATATCGTCCTTGCCGGCATAGCGGCGCGAGGCCATGTAAAGCGTCTCGCCAACGGCGAACAGGCCAACGGCGACGACGATGACGTCGACGCCGTCCAACAATTCGCTCATGCCGAAGGTGAAGCGCGGCTGCCCCGTCTGCAGGTCGACGCCAATCATGCCGACGACGAAGCCGACGAACAGACTGGTCAGGCCGCGCACCGAAGACGAGCCGAGCACCGCCGAAACCGTGATGAAGGCCAGCACCATCAGCGAGAAATATTCGGCCGGGCCGAAGGCCAGCGCGAATTTGACGACGATCGGCGCCAGGAAGGCAACGCCGATCGTGCCCAGCGTGCCGGCGACGAAGGAGCCGATCGCCGAGGTCGCCAGGGCCGCACCGCCACGGCCGGAGCGGGCCATCCGGTTGCCTTCCAGCGCGGTGACGATGGTGGCGCTTTCGCCAGGCGTGTTGAGCAGGATCGATGTCGTCGAGCCGCCATACATGGCGCCGTAGTAGATGCCGGCAAACAGGATGAAGGATGCCTCCGGCGCCACCTGATAGGTGATCGGCAACAGCAGCGCGATGGTCAGTGCCGGCCCGAGGCCGGGCAGCACGCCGATGGCAGTCCCCAGCGTGGTGCCGACCAGGCACCATATGAGATTGATCGGCGAGAAGGCGACCGAAAATCCGTGCGCGAGATGGCCAAGCGTTTCCATGGCGTCAGCCCCTCAGCATGGCAACGATCGAATCGACGGTCGCATTCAGCTGGTTTTCGATGAAGCCGGCACCGATATTGACGCCAAGCGCCCTGGCAAAGCCGAAATAGGCGGCCAGCGCCAGGATCAGCCCGAGCAGCACGTCACGCAGCGGACGCCGGCTGCCGAAACCGTGGCAGATGAGAACGAACATGATGACAGATGCCGCGGTAAAGCCGAGCGGCTGGATCAGCACCAGATTGGCGATCAGTCCGAGGGCGACGATGCCCATCGCCTTCCAGTCGGTCGGCGTCTCCTTTTCGTCCTCCGGCTGCCATCCGCCCCGCAAGGCGGCAATGATGAGCAGCAGCGACAGGATCATCATCCCGGTCATGGTGATGTAGGGAAAGACGGTCGGACCGACCTTGGAATAGAGCGGCGAGACCGGGATTGCCAGCGTCTGCCAGGCAACCGCACCCGCACAGGCGAGGAGCCCAACGCCGATCAGCAGTTCGGGCACTGCAAGGCGCGGCGGCGCCTGCTGGTCGCTGGTGCTCATCATCGTCCTCCCAATGCCAGCCCCGAGGGCCGGTTCTCCCTGGACCGGTCTCACTCGGCCGATCTCGGCCTAGTTTCACCTCCGGCGCCGCGTATGTCCATACGGCTGGCGAAAGTCGGCAAGGGTTGGCGCAGGCCGCCCCTTGCCGAGAGCATCACGCCAGGCCGAGGTCCTTGAGGATCGTCCCGATGCGGGCCGTGTCTTCGGCGACGAATTTCGCATAATCGTCACCGGTGAGCAGGATCTGCGTCCAGTTACGGTTCTTGCATTCGGTGGCCCAGGCGTCGCTCTTGGCCATGGTCTCGATCAGCTTGATCATTGCTGCCTTGTCGGCGTCCGAGACGCCGGGCGGTGCGAAGACGCCGCGCCAGTTGAACAGCTCGACATCGATGCCGGCTTCCTTCATCGTCGGCGCATCAATTCCCTCCTGGCGTTTATCCGCGGAGATGGCCAGCAGCCGCAGCGCACCCGCCTTGACCTGTTCGGCGAACTCGCCATAGCCGGAGATGCCGGCCGCGACCTGGTTGCCGAGCAGCGCCGACAGCGCCTCGCCGCCGCCGGCAAACGGCACATAGGAGAGATTGGTGGCCGGAACACCGACGGTCTTGGCGATGAGGCCGAACAAGATGTGGTCCGAGCCGCCAGCCGAACCGCCGGCGACCGGAACCTGCGTCGGGTCGGCTTTGAGGGCGGCAACAAAGTCGGCCGCAGTCTTGAATGGCGAGGCGGCCGGCACCACAAGCGCCTCGAACTCGCCAGTAAGGCGGGCGATTGGCGTGACCTCGGTAAGGTTGTTAGCCGCCTTGTTGGCGATGATCGCGCCGACCATGACCATGCCAGCCACCATCAGCGCATTGGCCTTGCCCTTCCACTGGTTGACGAATTGCGGCAGGCCGACAGTACCGCCGGCGCCGCCGACATTGGTGATCTGCGAGCCGGAGATCAGTTTTTCGCTGCGCAGCACCTGGTCCATGGCGCGCGCCGTCTGGTCCCAGCCGCCGCCCGGCGCCGCTGGCACGAAAATCTGCAGCTGCGGCGCGTCCTGCGCGAAGGCGGGAATAAAATGCGATGCCGCGAGTCCGGCAGCACCTGCTGCCGCGGTGCTCATCAAGAATCGGCGTCTGTTCAGCATGGGATTCCTCCAAATCGCGACACCTCCTCCGGTGCCTGCCAGAAACGTGGCCTGACTTCAGACCCGCTCGATAAAATTCATGCAGAGTTTGCGTCTTCCTGTCAAAGACAGAACACGCCGCATGCGGCACAATCGGCCTGCGCGATTTTCAGGCTGGCGAACCGGACGCCCGAAGACGACGTGGCAGGCAGTGCCAAACAACATCCGTCAGGGTTGCCGCTCCAGCAGGATGGTCGGCTTGCCTTGGTAGACGGTTCGCAGCACTTCGCCATAACCACATTTTGCCGCGACGTTCAGCGATCCGGTGTTTTCCGGATCGATGATGCAGACGGTCTTCGCGGCGCCGAACGTCTCGTCGCCCCAGGCAAGCACCCGTGCGACGACTTCGCTGGCCAACCCGTGGCCATGCGCGCCCAAAACCAGAGCCCAGCCGGCCTCCGGAATGCCCTCGATCGACGGCGTCATGTCGCGTTTCAGATCGTGAAAGCCGGCCTCGCCGATGAAGCGGCCGGTCGCTTTTTCCTCGATCGCCCAGAAGCCGTAGCCCAGAAGCGACCACAGGCCGGCGTGGCGCAGGAAGCGCATCCAGCTTTCCTCCCGCGTGCGCGGCTTGCCGCCGATAAAGCGGGTGACGGCGGGATCGGCCCACATCGCGACATAGGCGTCGAAATCGTCAAGCCGGTGCGGCCGCAGGACCGTGCGCGAGGTCTCAATTACTGGGGCGACAATTGTATGCGGACTGGCCATGGTCATGTCTCGGTTGTTGCCCGTGCAGGTCTTCCAAAAGTGGGGACAGCGACACGCCCGAGACGGGAAATCCAAATCCGTTGCGAAAAACAAGAGCCAAGGCTGTGTAGATCATCTTCCAGGCTGATGTGAATCCTGCCAGGCGGTGTTAGTTTTTCTCCAGTACTGGTTCAGGCGCGTTGGGTTTCGGCGCTGCCGTCCGACAGAGGGAAAACAGCATGGACACGACCGACCTTGTGCTTGCCATCTTCCATCATCTGCTGGTGTTTTCGCTGGCAGGCATCATCGGCGCCGAGTTCGTCCTGATCCGCAGCGACTTGTCCGCCGCGACGCTGAAGCGGCTTGTCGGCATCGATCGCCACTACGGCATCATCGCCATGCTGATCATCGTCGCCGGCATCGGCCGCGTCATCTATGGTCTCAAGGGCTGGGAATTCTACGTCTACAACTGGATGTTCTGGGCAAAGATGGCCGCCTTCGCAATTGTCGGCCTGTTGTCGATTATCCCGACCGTCCAATTCCTGTCCTGGAATAGGCAGGCGAGCGCCAGTCCCGGCTTCCAGGTGCCTGCGGCGGAGCTAGCGTCCGTTCGCAGCTATGTCCGCACCGAGGCCTTCATCTTCCTCTTGATCCCGGTGTTCGCGGCGGCGATGGCGCGCGGCTACGGTTATTAAGATAGGTCGGAGGAAGGGCATCGCGCGGCCCAACCTTTCCACTCATTTGCGCGGACAAACGTGCAGTTTGCCGTTCGAGGCTGATTGTCATTTGTCGGGTTGCGCTAGTTATTGCTCCATCTACATTCGGTTTTGAGAGGAACTCCGCGCAGCGGTTGGTAATTCGTATCCTGGGAGGAAATCACGATGAGAAAATTCGTCGCCGCGCTGGCTGCCGTTGCGGCCGCCATGCTTTACCCACCGGCCGCTGGCGCGCAGACCTACCCCGAACGCACCATCACCATTGTCGTGCCGTTTTCGGCCGGCGGCCCTACTGACACCGTCACGCGTCTTGTCGCGGAAGCCATGTCGAAGGACCTCGGCCAGCAGGTCATCGTCGAGAATGTCGGCGGCGCCGGCGGCACACTGGGCGCGGGCCGCGTCGCAAATGCCGAGCCTGACGGCTACACGCTGCTCCTCCATCACATCGGCATGGCGACAAGTGCTACGCTCTACAGAAAGCTCGCCTACGACACGCTGAACGCATTCGAATATGTCGGCCTCGTCACCGAGGTGCCGATGACCATCGTCGGCCGCAAGGACCTCGAGCCGACCGATCTGAAGGGGCTGGTCGACTACGCCAAGGCTAACAAGGACAGCATCACCGTTGCCAATGCCGGGATCGGTGCCGCCTCGCATCTGTGCGGCATGCTGTTTATGAGCGCCATCGGCACGCCGCTGGTCACCGTACCATATAAGGGCACCGGCCCGGCCATGACCGATCTTCTCGGCGGCCAGGTCGACATCATGTGCGACCAGACGACCAATACCACCAAGCAGATCCAGGGCGGCACGATCAAGGCTTATGCCGTAACCTCGCCGCAACGGCTAGACGTGCTGCCGGACGTGCCGACGACGATAGAGGCCGGTCTTCCCCAGGTGCAGGTCGGCATCTGGCACGGCATCTATGCACCCAAGGGCACGCCGGCCGAGATCACCGAACGCCTGTCGAAATCTCTGCAGGTGGCGCTGAAGGACCAGAACGTCGTCGCCCGATTTGCCGAACTCGGCACCAAGCCGTCGCCCGAGGCCGATGCCACGCCGGCCGCGCTCAAGGCCAAGCTGGAAAGTGAGATTGCGCGCTGGAAGCCGATCATCGAAGCGGCCGGCCAGTACGCCGACTAAAGGTTTTTAACGGGGCGCCGCCGGCGCCCCGTTTTTACACCGGCATCGGCACGCCCGTGAGGCGGGCCGGGAGGACGTCATGGAACCTTTCGCAATCGACAGAGCCAACGGCATATGCGCCGCGCTGTTGATCTTTATTGGCGTCTTTTTCGCGCTGCAGTCGCTGGGCCTCGAAATCGGCACCGCCTTTCGCATGGGGCCGGGCTATTTCCCCCTGGTTCTGGCGATCGTGCTCATTCTGCTCGGCGCCGTCATCCTAGTCGAGGCAGTGCGCTTCGAGAGCGAGCCGATCGGTTACATTGCGTGGCGCGGCATGCTGTTCATCCTGCCTGCTCCGATCTTCTTCGGCCTGACGGTGCGCGGCCTCGGCTTCATCCCATCGATCTTCCTGGCGGCGCTGATCGCATCGTTTGCCAGCGGCCGCATGAAGCCGCTGACCGCGCTCGTGCTGTCGGCCGGCCTGACGCTGTTCGCGTTCGCCATCTTCAGCTACGCACTCGGCCTGCCGTTCCGGCGTTTCGGCCCGTGGTTGCCACTGTCGTTGTGAGGAGATGAAATGGAACTCCTCAACAATCTCGCACTCGGCTTTTCGACGGCCACATCTTTGGCAAACCTCGGTTTCTGCCTGATCGGTGTCCTTCTCGGCACGCTGATTGGTGTCCTGCCCGGTATCGGCGCCACCGCAACCATTGCCATGCTGTTGCCGATCACCTTCCAGATCGGCGATCCGGTTTCCTCCCTGATCATGCTCGCCGGCATCTATTACGGCGCGCAGTATGGCGGCTCGACTACCGCTATTCTCATCAACATGCCTGGCGAATCCTCGTCGGCCGTCACCGCCATCGACGGCTACCAGATGGCCAGGAACGGCCGCGCCGGGGCGGCACTGGCGACCGCGGCGATAGGCTCGTTCTTTGCCGGCACGGTGTCGACCTTCCTCGTCGCCATCTTTGCCCCGCCGCTGACGGCGATAGCGTTGAAATTCGGTGCTGCCGAGTATTTTTCGCTGATGATTGTCGGTCTGGTCTCGTCCGTCGCGCTCGCCCACGGCTCGATCGTCAAGGCGCTGGCCATGGTCGTGCTCGGCCTGCTGCTCGGCCTTGTCGGCACCGATATCTACACCGGTACACCCCGTTTCACGCTCGGCATCCGCGAATATGCCGACGGGCTGAATTTCGTCGCAGTGGCGGTCGGTGTCTTCGGCGTCGCCGAGATACTGCGCAACCTCGAAAACGAGCATGAGCGTTCCGTGCTGATCCGAAAGATCTCCGGCCTTATGCCGACCCGCGAAGATTTTCGGCGCATGGCGGCTCCCATCGTGCGCGGAACGATCATCGGTTCGGCGCTCGGCATCCTGCCGGGAGGCGGCGCGATCCTTGCCGCCTTTGCCTCCTACACCGTCGAAAAACGTGTCTCGAAAAATCCCGGGGAATTCGGCAAGGGCGCCATCGAAGGCGTCGCCGGACCGGAATCGGCCAACAATGCCGGCGCCCAAACCTCCTTCATCCCGATGCTGACGCTCGGCATTCCGGCCAACCCGGTAATGGCGCTGATGATCGGCGCGATGATCATCCAGGGCATCGTGCCCGGCCCCAATGTCGCCATCGAACAGCCTGCACTGTTTTGGGGTATCATCACCTCGATGTGGATCGGCAATCTGATGCTGATCATCTTGAACCTGCCGCTGATCGGGCTTTGGGTGAAACTGCTTACGATCCCGTATTACGTGCTCTTCCCGATCATCATGGCGTTCTGCTCGATCGGCGTTTACAGCGTCAACACCAACGTCTACGACCTCTATGCCGTCGCCTTCTTTGGCTTGCTTGGCTACCTCCTGACCAAGCTGCGCTGCGAACCTGCGCCGCTGCTGCTCGGCTTCGTGCTCGGCCCGCTGCTCGAGGAAAACCTACGCCGCGCCATGATCCTCTCGCGCGGCGATCCGAGTACCTTCGTGACGCGGCCGATCAGCGCCAGCCTGCTCCTCATCGCGCTTGCCGTGCTCGTCATCGTGTTTCTCCCCGCGGTCAGGAAGAGGCGCGAGGAGGTGTTCGTCGAGGAGAGTTCCTGAATGTGGACGGCGCCACATAGGAGGAACTTCACAGTCACTTGGCGGGCACTGACTCAGTAGCCGCTTCTACTGGCCCGAGCGGCGCGATCTCGACCAGCGGTGCAGGCACGCTGGTCGTCTTTTCCTTGGCCTTGCAGATATCGGCGATGACGCAGGCCGGGCAATCCGGCTTGCGCGCCTTGCAGACATAGCGGCCGTGCAGGATCAGCCAATGATGCGCGTGCCGCATATATTCATCCGGAATGATCTTCAGGAAACCTTGCTCGACCTGTTCCGGCGTCTTGCCCGGCGCCAGGCCGAGCCTGTTACCGATGCGGAAGATGTGCGTGTCGACCGCCATCGTATGCTGGCCGAATGCCACGTTGAGCACGACGTTGGCGGTCTTGCGGCCGACACCCGGCAGCTCGACCAGTTGATCGCGATCCTCAGGCACCTCGCCGCCATGGTCGCGGATCAGCGCCTCCGACAGCGCGATGACGTTCTTGGCCTTGTTGCGCCACAGCCCGATGGTGCGGATATGGTCGCCGAGCTTGGCCTCGCCCAGCGCCAGCATCTTTTGCGGCGTGTCGGCAATTTTGAACAGCCCCCGCGTCGCCTTGTTGACGCCGGCGTCCGTCGCCTGAGCCGAAAGCAACACCGCCACCAACAGCGTGAAGGCGTTGATATGTTCGAGCTCGCCCCTCGGTTCCGGCCGCTGAACGGAAAAGCGCCGGAAAATCTCATGCACCTCGGCCGCGCTGTAAAGCGCCCGCGATCTCGCCGGCCGCGGACGCGGCTTGACGTTCGAGCCCTCGCGGCGGCCGGGCAACAGGTCTTTTTTTAGCGCAGAAGAGTTTTTGGGCTTGGGGCTTGTCATTGCCTTCCTATAATATTCCCCAATGAGCGACACAAACGCCTCATTTCAGGCCGACGAGCCATTTTTCCAGGCGCTGCTGACACCGCACCGGTCGCTGGGCAAGACCGGCTTTGCCATACTGATGGGCGCCCTGCTGTTAGGCTGGCTGGTGACCGGAGCTTTTTTTCTGTCGCGCGGCGCCTGGCCGGTGTTCGGCTTCTTCGGCCTCGACGTGATCGCCGTCTACATCGCCTTCCGCGCCAATTATCGTGCCGCCCGGGCTCGCGAGGAGGTTTCGGTGTCGCGCACCAGCCTCGACATCCGCAAGACTGCCCCGTCAGGCAAATCGGAAGCACACCGCTTCAATCCGTTCTGGGCGCGCTTTTCGATCGCCCGCCACGCCGAGATCGGCATCACCAGAATGGCGGTCGAGGCGCAAGGAAAAACCGTCTCGATCGGCGGCTTCCTCAACCCCGCCGACCGCGAGAGTTTTGCCACCGCATTTTCGCGCGCTCTGGCAGCCGCCAAGGCGCGCTGAGCCAGTGTTTCAGAACCGATAGCGCAACAGCCTGCCGATCTTGCGCAATGCTGGAATGTGTTTCCAAAGGCGAACAAACAGTTTCGCGAACCAGCGCATGCGAGCGGCATGTTCCGGCTTATAGGCAGGGATGTCCTCGACGAACCGCAGCTTCGGAACGGCTCGCTCCAATTCATGCGGGTTCTCGATGCTCCAATGGACCTCGGCACCGGTGGCGCGGAAGGAGGAATTGAGGCGAATGATCTTCAGGCCCAGGCGACTATAGGCATCGAACACCAGTTCGCCGCTCGAAAGATGTCCCACCAAACGAGAAAACAGTTGCTGCCCCTCTTCGGCGCCCAGGTAGGGAGTCAGGCCTTCCGCCACGACTATGGCCGGGCGATTCCGAGGTACTTCGTTCAGCCATCCCGGTTCGATAACCGACGAAGCGATCAGGTGGTAGTGATCCCGCACTGGATAGAGCTTGCGCCTGAGGTCGATGACTTCGGGATAGTCGACGTCGAACCAGTCCACGCCGGCTGGCGGGTCGATACGGAATATGCGCGTATCGAGCCCACACCCGAGATGCAGTACGATGGCGTCAGGATTTCGGGCGAGAAAGTCCTGAACGCAGACGTCCAGCGTCTTTGCCCTGATTGCTAGACCGATGCCGAGATTGTTGTCGACCTTGAGCCGTGAAAAATCATAGTCGATGTTGCGCACCGCCTCGTCGGCAAAGTAGTCCCTGAGCAGCGAATTGGGCAGCCGGCTCTCCAGCGCCTTGCCGTAAAGTGTCAAAAGCAAAGTCTCCTTTGCCCCGGTCAGGTTTACTTTTTCACCAGCCACGACCGTCCTCCCCATTCAAAGCCCAGCTCTATCTGGGTACATGCCGCGGGAAAGCAAGTTTCGGGTGGTGATCGGCGCCGCGAAGGACGATATTCGCACTCAAGGAGATACTGCCATGAACGCCCAAATGCCTCTCAAAACGACAGCAATCCTTCAGAAAGACATCACGCCTGAAGGTGGAGACTACGAAATCGTCCGTCGTGCCATCGAAAAGATCAGCCTCGACTATCGCGACCAGCCTTCGTTGGAAGTGTTGGCCGAGGAGGTCGGCGAGACGCCGACCGGGCTGCAGAAGCTGTTCACCCGCTGGGCCGGCCTGTCGCCCAAGGCTTTTCTGCAGGCCGTCACCCTCGATCATGCGCGCAAGCTGCTCGATGCCGGCATGCCGCTGCTTGAAACCTCGTTCGAACTCGGCATGTCCGGCCCAGGCCGGCTGCACGATCTGTTCGTCACCCACGAAGCGATGTCGCCGGGCGATTACAAGACCCGCGGCGCAGGGCTCACCATCCGCTACGGCTATCATATCTCGCCTTTCGGCATCGCGCTGATCATGGTGACGGACCGCGGCCTTGCCGGCCTCGCCTTCAACGACCCCGGCGGCGAGCGTGCGGCCTTTGCCGACATGTCCAGCCGCTGGCCGAATGCGACCTATGTCGAGGACATGGCGGCGACGGCACCCTATGCCGCGCGCATCTTCGATCCGTCGCTGTGGCGCGCCGACCAGCCGCTGCGCGTTGTCATGATCGGCACAGACTTCCAGGTCCGTGTCTGGGAGGCCTTGCTGCGCATTCCGATGGGCCAGGCCTGCACCTATTCCTCGATCGCCGCGCGCATCGGCGCACCGAGTGCCAGCCGGGCTGTCGGTGCCGCGGTCGGTGCCAATCCGATGTCCTTCGTCGTGCCGTGCCACCGGGCTCTCGGCAAGTCCGGCGCACTCACCGGCTACCATTGGGGTCTGACCCGCAAACGCGCCATCCTCGGCTGGGAGGCGGGACAGGTCTCTTCTTGAATAGCCAACGAATGGAACGATTGGAGCGATGCAAGGACCGCTAGGGTGACAAGCAGCGATCTTACGGAGTAGCTTCCCGCGCAATTAGAGTGGTATGCGCTAGCGGGAGGCACTACTTGATCGTCGTCATCGGCTCCATCAATCTCGATCTCATCGCCAGTGTCGACCGCTTGCCCGGTCCCGGCGAGACCGTGCGCGGCTCCGGTTTCGCTACTGCCCCCGGCGGCAAGGGCGCCAACCAGGCGCTGGCCGCCGCCCGCGCCGGCGCCAAGGTGCGCATGGTCGGCGCGGTCGGCAAGGACAGCTTCGCCAGCGACGCTCTGGCGCTGCTGCGCGACGGCAAGATCGACCTGTCCGGCGTCGGCGAGACCTTTGCCTCGACCGGTACCGCGTTGATCATGGTCGGCGCCGACGGCGAGAACGTGATCGCCGTTGTGCCGGGCGCCAATGATTCGGTCGTGCCGGGTGACCTTTCCAAGGCTTTCGTAAAAAACGGCGACGTCGTGCTGCTGCAACTGGAGATCCCGCTGCAGACCGTCGAGGCAGCACTCGACGCGGCAAGCACGGCCGCCGCGATCACCGTGCTCAACACCGCACCTTTCCATGGCGACGCGGCCGGCTTCCTCGGCAAGGCCGACTATCTCGTCGCCAACGAAACCGAGTTCGACCTCTATGGCGAGGCGCTGTCGTTGAATGGCCGCGACCGCCCGGCACGGATGCGCGACTATGCCGCGAGAACCGGCCGCACCATCGTCGTCACGCTTGGCTCGGACGGCGTTCTGGCGGCAACGCCGGACGATCTCCTGATGGTTCCGGCGCTGAAGATCACCCCGCTCGACACGGTCGGTGCCGGCGACACGTTCTGCGGCTATTTTGCAGCCGGGCTGGCAGCCGGCCTGCCGCTCGACCAGGCGCTAGCCCGCGCTGCCGCAGCCGGTTCGCTGGCCTGCCTGAAAGCCGGTGCACAGCCGGCCATCCCGCTGGCCAGGGACGTCGATGCCGCCCTGCAGAAATCTGCAGGCTAAAGCGGGATGACAGCCATGCGCCCGACGACGAAGCACGCGGTGCCGCCCGCCGGCGACATCTGCCGCCTGTCTGCCGTGGCGCTTGCCGGGAAGATCAGGCGCCGGCAGCTTTCGGTGCGCGAAGTGGTCGCGGCATTCCTCGACAGGATCGAGGCGGTGAACCCGCTGGTCAACGCTATCGTTTCATTGCGTGAGCGTGCCGACATCCTGCGCGAGGCCGACAGCGCTGACGCTCATCTGGCGCGAGGTGGAGATACCGGATCGCTGTTCGGCCTGCCGATCGCGATCAAGGATCTTGCGCTGACAAAAGGCCTGAGAACCGCCTTCGGCTCGCCGATCTTCGCCGATTTTGTGCCTGAGGAAGACGACTTCTTCGTCGAGCGCGTCCGCAAGGCCGGCGCGATCATCATCGGCAAGACCAATGTTCCCGAATTCGGGCTCGGCTCCAACACCTACAACACCGTGTTCGGACAGACGCTCAACGCATTTGACCCGGCGCTGACCGCCGGCGGCTCGAGCGGCGGTGCGGCGGTCGCGCTGGCGCTCGACATGGTTCCCGTTGCCGATGGCAGCGATTTTGGCGGTTCCCTGCGCAATCCCGCTGCCTACAACAATGTCTATGGCTTCCGTCCATCGCAGGGATTGGTGCCGGCCGGCCCAGACCTTGATGTGTTTCTTGCGCAAATGGGCGTCGAAGGGCCGATGGGGCGTAACGTGCGTGACATGGCGTTGCTGCTCGACGTTCAGGCCGGCTATCATCCTCGCGCGCCGCTGTCGCATGATAAGCCAGGCTCGTTCCTCGAAGGGCTGGACGCACCGGCGGCCGGCGGGCGCATCGCCTGGCTCGGCGATCTCGAAGGCCATCTGCCGGTTGAAGCAGGCATTCTACAGCTTTGCGAGGCAGCACTCGGCCGGTTCGCGGATGTATCCTTCGAGGCCGAGCCGCTGATGCCGAAATTCGACTTCGAAGCGCTGTGGCAAGCCTTTGTAACGCTTCGCCAGGCGAGCAGCGGTTGTGCGCTCAAGGCGCATTACGACGATCCCTCGAAACGCAGCCTGCTGAAGCCGGAGGCCGTGTGGGAGGTGGAACATGCACTGCGCCTCACCGCGCCGCAGATCCACGCCGCCACGGTGAGGCGCTCGTCCTGGCACCGAATGCTGCTATCGCTCTTCGAGCGTTTCGACCTGATTGCGCTGCCAGCCGCACAGGTCTTTCCCTTCGATGTCGTCACCCACTGGCCAAGGCAAGTGGCCGGGCGTGCCATGGACAGCTATCATCGCTGGATGCAGGTTTCAGCGTTCGCCACGCTGGGCGGCTGCCCGGCGATCAATGTGCCGGCGGGCTTCGACGCCAGGGGCAGGCCAATGGGCATGCAATTGATCGGGCGGCCGCGCGGTGACCTCTCCGTGCTGAGGGCGGCTGCCGCCTATGAGACAACGCTGCCATGGCAGGCCGGCGCCTGCTGAAATC
This sequence comes from Mesorhizobium sp. M0768, assembly GCF_040320195.1. Taxonomy (NCBI): domain Bacteria; kingdom Pseudomonadati; phylum Pseudomonadota; class Alphaproteobacteria; order Hyphomicrobiales; family Phyllobacteriaceae; genus Mesorhizobium; species Mesorhizobium sp. M0768. Next base: position 327,672 of record NZ_JAMYPD010000003.1, read on the forward strand.
AACTCCGCATTGTCGGCGCCTCGCCGGCTTGCACGCAACTCATCGCCATGCATTGATCGCGACAGCGCGCCGCACGGGCGGCATCTGTGGAGGGAAAAAATGTCGTTGGAACTCTACGCCACCTATGTCGTCGCCTGCATCGTCATCATCCTGGTGCCGGGGCCGACGGTGACGCTGATCATTGCCAACAGCATCCGCCACGGCTCGCGCGCAGGGCTCGCCAATGTCGCCGGCACCCAGGCCGGGCTAGCCATCATGATCGCCATCGTCGGCATCGGATTGACTTCGCTGATCGCGGGCATGGGCCACTGGTTCGATTGGGTCCGGCTGATCGGCGCCGCCTACCTGATCTGGATGGGCGTGCAGATGTTCCGCTCGAAAGGCAAGCTGAACGCCGACGGAACGGCAAAAAGGCCACGTGGCGGCTTCTTCCTGCAGGGCCTGCTGGTGGCGATCAGCAATCCAAAGACGCTAGTGTTCTTCGGCGCCTTCTTTCCGCAGTTCATCGCTCCCGAAGGCAATTACGCACTACAGATCGGCGTCATGGGTCTCACCGCGATGATCTTCGCCGCAGTCTCGGATTCGACCTACGCGCTGGCCGCCGGCCGCGCCGGACGCCTGCTGTCGGCCGGCCGCGTCAAGCTCTTGTCGAGGATCAGCGGCAGCTTCCTGGTCGGCGGCGGCCTGTGGCTGGCCTTTTCCAAGGCGAAGTAACGGCCGCGAGCCCGGCGACGCCAACAGCAACATCCTGGAATAGGAAAGCCGATTGAAAGTCGGCCTTCAGGCCACCACATGGATCAACAGTTGGGGATTCATGTCTATGCCGTGGACTTACGCGGATTTGAAAAGGAACGCGTTTGGCGTGATCCTGTTCATCGCTTTGTTCGCGGCGATGGTTCCGTCGGCTCTGAACAAATGGGCGAATGACGCAAGTCCGATCCGATCGGTCGACCCGGTCGATGCGACGATCAAAAGTGGACAGGGTAAAGGGCGCAATATCCAATATCTGCTGGTCCTTGAGAACGGTTCGACGGTCCTCGTTTACGACGACCTCCCGCATCTGATCGGCTCGCGCGTAGGCATCGAGCGCGTCACGCGCGACAATGGCTTCGTCTTTTACCGGTTTGCAAATTGAACGACGATCGATCGATAAGCTGTTTTCAAAGGTGACGCGAGTGACATGGCTTTTCGGGGAATCGCTCTTGAACAAAGCCCCTGTGCTACTCAACTCTAAGGTATGGGGCCGGCAAATCTTTCTCTTAGAACCCGCATTCTTTTGCTTCGGGAAGAGTTTCGCGACAGAGTTGTTGGCATCACAATCTTGTGTGCGCTCGCTCTCGCGATCGCTGTGCCGATTGTAACCAGGCAGAACAGTCCGATCACTGGCACACAACTCGTAGGAGGCACCGTCGAAGATGTTGCGACGATGCCTCTAAATCCGAGGGGTTCCGTCGGACATGGACTTTATTATAGATATGAAGTCCGCCTCTATGAGGGCAACGCTCGGATATTTGTCGATGGTGAGGTGGAAACACCCCACATGATTGGATCGGAAGTCTCGATCGAAGAACAACAACGCCAGGACGGTACCACCACCTACCGCCTGCTCAACTACTGAGCAGCCCTAAAGCCGCCCCAGCCGTTCCAGCAACAGCGCGAAAAACGCATCATGGTCGATGTCGCGCATCACCATGGCGTTCTTCGGCCGCTTGGTCACCCCCCACCAGTCGATCACCGTCATGCCCATGGTGAGCTCCGAGGCGGTTTCCACGCTGACATTGCAGTTGCGCCCCTTGAACAGCTTCGGCTTCAGCAGATACGCGATCACGCAAGGATCGTGCAGCGGGCCGCCGTCGGTACCGTATTTCTCCTCGTCGAAACGTTCGAAGAATTCCAGCATGTCCGCGGTGGCCGTGCCGACCCTGGTGCCGAGCTTGCGGAAGGCCTTCGTACGCTTGGCGGTGGTCAGCGCCTTGTGGGTGACGTCGAGCGGCATCATCACGATCGGAATGCCGGATTTGAACACGACATCGGCAGCATGCGGATCGACATAGATGTTGAACTCGGCGGTCGGCGTGACGTTGCCGCCCTCGAAGAAGCCGCCGCCCATCAGCACGATTTCCTTGATGCGCGGCGCGATTTTCGGCTCGCGGATCAGCGCCAGCGCAACGTTGGTGAGCGGCCCGAGCGCGCACAGCGTGATCGTGCCGCTCTCCTCGTTCATCAGCGTCTCAACGATGAAATCAACCGCATACTCGTCCTGCAGTTTCATCTTTGGTTCGGGCAGTTGCGGCCCGTTGAGGCCGGTCTTGCCATGCACTTCCTCGGCGGTGACGAGTTCGCGCGCCAGCGGCCGGATGGCGCCTGCATAGACCTTGACGTCCGGCCGGCCGGCCAGCTCGCAGATCTTGCGGGCGTTTTTTTCGGTAAGTTTCAGCGGCACGTTGCCGGCCACCGCGGTGATGCCGACGATCTCCAGCTCGGCGCTGCCCAGCGCCAGCAATATGGCGACGGCATCGTCCTGGCCGGGGTCAGTGTCGATGATGATCCTGCGGGATTGGGGCATTTCAATTCCTTGTTTTGGCAAGTCTTTTTGGGCGGGACGTGTGACGGCTTGAAGTCTGCCGGGCGGCGGACCATATCAAGACCATCGGGAAAAATGCCATCCGGGTTTTTCCACTTTATGTCGCTCTTGAGAGGACACTGTAACATGAGCCGAATGACGCCTTTTTCCAGCCCGCTTCTCCTCGGTTTCGATTCCATGGAAAAGACGCTGGAGCGCTTGGCAAAGTCCGGTGACAGCTATCCTCCCTACAACATCGAGCGCCTCAGCGGTGCCGACGGCAAAACCGAAAGGCTGCGTATCACGCTCGCCGTCGCCGGTTTCGCGGAAAGCGATCTCGATGTCACAACGGAGGAGAACCAGTTGGTCGTGCGCGGCCGTCAGAACGACGACACCGAGCGCGAATTCCTCCACCGCGGCATCGCCGCGCGCCAGTTTCAGCGCTGTTTCGTGCTGGCCGACGGCATGCGGGTGATTGCGGCGGAATTGAAGAACGGCCTTCTGTCGATCGATCTCGATCGGCCGGAATCCGAACGGCTGGTACGAAAAATAAACATATCGGTGAAAGACTGATTTTTGCCGATAGCTCTCATGCGGGATGGCCTTGAGCGGCATCTCGCGGCAAGGAGGCTTGAAATGACCAGAACTAACGAAAATATCATCATGACCAGCGGCGAATTCGCCCATCTCGGCGAAGGTTCTGTCGCCTATCTCAGGAAAGTGTCGAGCGACGATCTGCGCGGCCGTTTCCCGGGCCTCGCCGAAATCGCGCCCGGGCTGGAACTGTGGGCCCTGTTTGCCGCCAATGGCCAGCCGATCCTGCTTTCGGACGCTCGCGACCGGGCACTGGCTGGCGCGCTGGAAAACGATCTGACCCCGGTCGCTATCCACTGACGTCGTTATCCACTGACAAATACGGCGCAGCGATCTGGTTGGAAACGGACAGGGCCGCTCACGGCGGCCCTTCAACGGATTTAATCAAAACCTCAGGCGGCGTGCGAGGCCTGTGTGTCCGACAGCAGCGCGTGGATGGCTACGGCGTCGCGCGTGCCCCTGATCTTGGCAACCGTGTCGGCGTCGCGCAGCACCCGCGCAATGCGCGACAGCGCCTTGAGGTGGTCGGCGCCGGCGCCTTCGGGAGCCAAAAGCAGAAACACCAGGTCGACCGGCTGATCATCGAGGGCCTCGAAGTCCACCGGTGTCTCCAGCCGGGCAAAAACGCCGGCGATCCGCTTCACCCCGGCCAGCTTGCCGTGCGGAATGGCGATGCCGTTGCCGACGCCGGTGGAGCCGAGCCGCTCGCGCTGCAGGATGGTGTCGAACACCTCTCGCTCCGGAATGCCGGAAATCGCCGCCGCCCTTTCGGACAGCAATTGCAGCAGCTGCTTTTTGGAGTTCGCCTTCAACGCCGGCATGATTGCCGGAACGCTGACGAGATCGCTCAGATCCATGCTTGAAATCCCTTGTTCGCCTGCCGTCGCCAGTCCCCACGCTCGCGTGCGGCTGGTTTTTACCCCTGCGCGACCTTGGCCGTGGACGGGTCGATCCAGCCAATATTCCCGTCCGGCCGGCGATAGACGATGTTGAGATGGTCGTTTCCGGCATTGCGGAAGACCAGGACCGGGCTGTCCTTGGTGTCGAGTTCGATCACCGCTGACGCCACCGACATGGTCCGCAGCGTCATGGTCGATTCGGCGACGATGGCCGGCGCGAAATTCTCCGGTATGTCCTCCTCGTCGTCGGCAAGCGGCGCCATCACCGTATAGGCGACGTCGGTGAGCTCGCCGTTGCTATTGCCTGAATTGTGCGACTTCAGCCGGCGCTTGTAGCGCCTGAGGCGTGTTTCCAGACGGTCCGCCGCGGTATCGAAGGCAAGCGTTGGATCCTGGGCATCGCCGGTCGCCTGCAGCGAAGCACCGGAGTCCAGCCGGATCATGCAATCGGCCGTGTAGCGCGACCCCGATTTGACGACTACGATTTGCCCTGAAAAGCCCCGATCGAAATATTTCCCGATCACTTCCCCGACACGGTCGTTGATGCGCGTACGGAACGCATCGCCGATATCCATGTGTTTTCCCGATATGCGCAGTGTCATCTGAAAACTGACCTTCCTTGCTCAGGCTTCAAACTGTCCCGAGTTTATACTCGTGGTCCGCGCGCACAAGCTTTTGCGGCGTCACTTGCGCCGATTTTAGATCCGAACTTTCCGGTTGATCACAAGCCGCCTTCTTGGCCGTCCCGTGGCCTACATCGTGACGGACCATCTCTCGTGCGGGCATCGGCGAACTCAAATCCACTCGCCAGCCCGTCCCATGCGGGCGGGCTTCTAGCCACTTCGTCGCCGCTTGTCAATGAAGGGCGAAAGCTGTGGAAATTCCGCCGGAGATCAACGGCCGGCGCTGGCCAAAGCGCGTTTTTCACGCCGCCGCTGCACCGAAGAGGGTATGTTCATGCCTTCCCGGTATTTGGCCACCGTGCGCCTGGCGATGTCGACGCCGCTTTCCCGCAGCATGTCCACGATGGCATCGTCGGAAAGCACATCGATGGCTTTCTCCTCGTCGATCAGCTGCTTTATGCGGTCGCGCACCGCTTCCGACGAATGCGCATCGCCGCCACCTGACGAAGCGATCGAGGCGGTGAAGAAATAGCGCAGCTCGAACACGCCGCGCGGCGTCAGCATGTATTTGTTTGCCGTGACCCGGCTGACCGTTGATTCGTGCATGCCGATGGCGTCCGCCACCGTGCGCAGGTTGAGCGGCTTCAGGTGCCGCACGCCGTGGACGAGAAAAGCGTCCTGCTGGCGCACGATCTCAGAGGCCACCTTGAGAATGGTCTTCGCCCGCTGGTCGAGGCTGCGCGTGAGCCAGTTGGCGTTCTGCAGGCATTCGGCAAGGAAATCCTTTTCCGCCTGGTTTTTCGCATGTGGCGTGACCTGGGCGAAATAGATGTGATCGACCAGCACGCGCGGCAGCGTCTCGGCATTGAGCTCGACCGTCCAGCTGCCGTCATTGGCTGCACGCACCTCGATGTCGGCCACGATCGCATCGCTGGCACCGCGCGAAAACGCCATTCCCGGCCGTGGGTCGAGCGCCCGGATCTCGGCCAGCATGTCGAGCAGATCCTCTTCGTCGACGCCGCAAATCCGCTTCAGCGTCTGGAAATCGCGCCGTGCCAGGAGTTCGAGATTGGCGATCAGCGCCTTCATCGCCGGATCGAGCCGGTCGCGCACGGCCAGCTGCAGCAACAGGCATTCGGCGAGGTCGCGGGCGAATATGCCGGCGGGCTCGAATGTCTGGCAGACCGCCAGGACCGTTGCCATCGCCGTGGCGTCCGCGCCGAGGCGGGCGGCGATCTCGGCCATATCGGCACGCATGTAGCCGGCCTCGTCGAGGCCGTCGGCAAGCTCGCCGGCGATCAGGCGCGCCGCCGGATCGGCAAAGGCGAGCGCCACCTGCTCGCCGACATGGTCGCGCAGCGTGATGGCCGCCGCCGCCATATCCGCGACGTCGAAGCCGTCGGAGGAAGAGGTGGAACCATTGCCGGACGCCGATTTCCATTGTGCCGTCAGGTCGGGCCCGAGCCGCTCGCTCGTACCAGGATCGTCAGGAAACAGGTTTTCCAGCGACGTATCGAGCTTTTCCGAGATCGCCTCGGCGCTCCATGCCGTTTCCGCCTCGAACCAGTCGCCGTCGGCAGCCGGTTCCGATGCGGCGTCGCCCTTCTGCGCCTGGTCGCTGGCGGCGTCCTCCTGCGGTTCGGCGCGTTCCAGCAAGGGATTGCGTTCGATCTCGTCGTCGATGAAGCGTTCCAACTCGAGATGGGTGAACTGCAGCAGGCGGATCGACTGCATCAGCTGCGGCGTCATCACCAGCGACTGCGACTGTCGTAGCTGTAGTTTTGCCGCCAACGCCATGGTTCGGTTTCAAACGCCCCGTCTACGCACCCGCACTGCTGGAAGGAATTTTCCAGGCCAGCATAGAAACTGGCCCGGCTTTTGCTTGTCAAGGCGAGGAGCGGTAAAACTCGCCTGCCGACGCGTTTTCAGGCAGAAAATTGAAGAAAAAGCTGTTGGACTACGCCGGAAATCCCGTTCGAACCGGAATTTCGCATTTAGAGTGTAAATCCCTCGCCGAGATAAAGCCGCCGCACGTCGGCATTTGCGACCACTTCGTCGGCTCGACCATGGGTCAGCACCTGGCCGGCATGGATGATGTAGGCGCGGTCGATCAGGCCAAGTGTCTCGCGGACATTGTGGTCGGTGATCAGAACGCCGATGCCACGTGCCGTCAAGTGGCGCACGAGTTGCTGGATGTCGGCGACGGCGATCGGATCGATGCCGGCGAAAGGTTCGTCGAGCAGCATATAGGCGGGGCGGGTTGCCAAGGCGCGGGCAATTTCGAGGCGTCGCCGCTCACCGCCGGAGAGCGACAGCGACGGAGCCTTGCGCAGATGGCTGATGTGAAATTCCTCGAGCAATTCGTCGAGCAGGCGCTCACGCTCCTTGCGGCTCTTTTCGACGACCTCGAGCACGGCCCGGATGTTTTGCTCGACATTCAGGCCGCGAAAAATCGACGCTTCCTGCGGCAGATAGCCGATGCCGAGACGGGCGCGGCGATACATCGGCATCGACGTGACGTCGAAACCGTCGATTTCGATCGTGCCTTCATCGACCGGCACCAGGCCGGTTACCATGTAGAAACAGGTCGTCTTGCCGGCGCCGTTGGGGCCGAGCAGCCCAACCGCCTCGCCGGCGCGCACGCCCAGCGTCACGCCGCTGACGACTTTGCGGCCCTTGTAGCTTTTGGTCAGCCCCTTGGCGATCAAGGTTCCCTTGAACTTTGCCGCTTCGACGGTGACCCTGGCCGGTGCCGCAAGTTTGCTGGCGGCGCGCCCTGGAAGACGCGCCAGCAGCGACGATATGCCGGTCATCAGGGTTTCGCTGCTCCAGACTTCGCCGGCGGCGTGATCGACATCATGACGCGGCCGCCGCAAGCGTCGACCTGGGCAAGGCCGCTCTTCATCTGCACGGTAAGCTTGCAGCCGACAAGCACGTTATCGCCTTGCGAGAGCACGACCTTGCTGCCCGAAAGCACCAGCACTTCGGTCTTCATGTCGAAGGTGCCGCGGTCGCCGGTGGCAACCTGATTGTCCGATTTGATGTAGACCTTATCGTCGACCTCGAGATGGTCGATGTTGGCGGATCCGGTCATTGCCGCGGCACCCGCGGGCTGGGCGCCTTTAGCGGCGCCTGCATCCCTGACGTAATAGACCGTCATTTTGCCGGCCTTGAGCACGGTTGGACCCTGGACGACGTTGACGTTGCCGGTGAAGATGGCGACGCTTTCCGCCTGGCGCACCTCGAGCTTGTCGCTTTCGATCTGGATAGGCTTGTCGCCCGACAGCCTGAGGCCGGACATTTGGCTGGTGGCACTGGATTGCGCCAGCGACGGCGCCGTCCCGAAGGTCAGCCCCAAGGGCAACCCGAGCGTCAACGCCGAAATCGCGGCGAGGCGCCGTGCCGAACTACTGAACCGCATTGGTCTCTCCGCTCTTTGCCTCTGCCGCCTTCAAACTGGCGGGATCGATGTCGACGCGCACCTTGTTCTCGAAAACCAGGACCTTGCCATTGTCCTGGACCGACATCGAATCCGCCCTGATCCGCGACCCGCCGCGGCTGACATCGACGGGCTCGCTTGTCTTCATAGTGCCTTCGCCCATGTCGAGATAGACTGATTTGAATTTTGCCACCACACCATCCGTGGTCGACACGGTCACATCGCTGGTCAGGCTGAGCGTGTTGCCGTCGCGATCATAGGTGCCGTGCGTGGCATCGATGGCGGCCGTGTTGTCGGCCGCAATCGGCAGCTTGGCCTTGATGCCTTCCAGATCGATGATGCCTTGTTTGCTGACATCCTGTATGGCGCGCAGGGCTGTCATCGAATAGGGCAGGTTCTGTTTGGTGAAGCCGTTGAGCTTGGGGTTGGCCATCACCAGCTTGCCATCGGCAAAGGCGCCGCCGTCGGCCTGCACCTCGATTGCAGCGGGAGCCATGAGATAGGAATAGACGGGAAACGCGACCGCAATCACGGCAGCGACCAGCGGCACGGCCAGCTTGAGGATACGGACCCGGCGCGAATGACGCTGCGCAACGTCAAACGCGTCGACCCGCGCCCGGCCTGCGGCCTTGGGAGCCAACTCCGTCTCGGTGTTGGTCGGTTCGATTGGTCCCGCTAACATGACTGCTTCTTCTAAACCCCTGCCCGCCAGGCCGCCCTATAGGTGGGGTGCCGGCGCCCTCAAGCAAGCACAAGCCGAGGAAAACCGCAAAAATGTGACAGCCGCCCCTGTACAATGAAAACGGCCCCAGCGCAGCCTGTACCTCATACCAGATATGGGCGCACAGTGTTAGGGCCTGTGGAACGAGACAGGTTGAGGCTTGCCGCGAATGCCTAACGGCCTTTGGCGCAAGGCCGTCAGGAAACGGTAGCCGGGCGCGAATGGTTGCTTTAAAAGCATCTGCTCCCACCGACTACGAGGCTGACCATGGTATTGAGAGCCGACGACCTGATCGACCGCCGCCGCTTGCGCCGCAAGCTGACATTCTGGCGTGTTGCGGCGATTATCGTCGCGGCAGCCGGACTGATCGCCTTCTCGGCATGGATCTATGGTGACGACTTCACCGGCGCGGCTGTCGACCACATCGCCAAGGTCAAGATCGAAGGTACCATCACCGAAGACGAAGAACTGATCAAGCGGCTGGAGGCAATCCGTCAGTCGCCGCGCGTCAAGGCTGTGATCCTGTCGATCGATTCACCCGGCGGCACCACCGTCGGTGGCGAATCGATCTATGAGGCAGTGCGCAAGCTTGCCGCCGAAAAGCCGGTGGTGGCCGAGGTCGGCACGCTCGCGGCTTCGGCGGGCTATATGATCGCCACCGCGGCCGACCATATTGTCGCACGCAAATCCTCGATCGTCGGCTCGATCGGCGTGCTGATTCAGTACCCGGACGTCAGCGGCCTCATGGACAAGCTCGGCGTCAAGCTGGAGGAGGTGAAATCCTCGCCCTTGAAGGCCTCGCCTTCTCCCTTCAAGCCGACCAATGACGATGAGCGCGCCATGGTCCGCAAGCTCATCCTCGACAGCTACGACTGGTTCGTCGGCATCGTCGCCGAGCGCCGCAACATGACCAAGCCGGAGGTGCTGGCGCTCGCAGACGGGTCGATCTTCACCGGCCGGCAGGCGGTCACCAACAGATTGATCGACGCGGTCGGCGGCGAGGCCGAAGCAATCGACTGGCTTGCAGGCAAGGGTGTCGATGCCAAGCTCAAGGTGGTGGAATGGAAGGACACGGAAAAACGCGGCGGTTTCCTGTTCTCCAAAGCGATGGCGCAGACCGTCGGTGCTGCGCTTGGCCTGGCCGGCCATGACGGCGACGTCCTTCACGAAATTGGAGCGGACCGCTTGTTTCTTGACGGTCTCGTTTCCGTCTGGCACCCTTGAGGAACCGCTTGGGACGAGTGAAAAACCAAATAAAATCATTCTGATAATTTCGGCGGCACTGCTTTTACGGGGAGCCTTTTCATGATCAAATCCGAACTTGTGCAGATCATCGCCACGCGTAATCCGCATCTTTTCCTGCGCGACGTCGAAAACATTGTCAGCGCCATCTTCGATGAAATCACCGACGCGCTTGCCGAGGGCAACCGGGTCGAGTTGCGCGGCTTCGGCGCGTTTTCGGTGAAAAATCGCCCTGCCCGCACCGGCCGCAACCCGCGCACTGGCGAATCCGTAGAGGTCGAGGAGAAATGGGTACCGTTCTTCAAGACCGGCAAGGAATTGCGTGAAAGGCTGAACGGAGGCAAATAGGCGCGGCGCCCGCCGTCCCGCTCCGACAGCAGTGCCTACGGAAAAACATGTTCAATCGCTTAATCCTCATCGTGGTCTTCGTGCCGCTGGCCATCATCCTGATCGCGCTGGCCGTTGCCAACCGCGAACCGGTCGCCTTCACGCTCGACCCGTTCAATCCGGGCAACCCGGCGCTGACGCTGACCTTGCCGCTGTTCATATTCCTGTTCCTTGCCCTTGCCATCGGCATGATCGTCGGCAGCCTGGCGACCTGGATCAAGCAAGGGCGCTATCGCAAGCTGGCGCGCCAGCGCGGTGCCGAGGCCGAGAATCTGCGCCAGGCGGTAAGCCGCGCGCCTGCCGCGCCTCGGGGCCAGGCTTTGCCGAAGGCGACAAACTGAAGCGTCGCTGACATATCTTTCGCGGAGCCTTTCATGCTGACCATTTCGGCCGCCGAGGTCGACAGCGCGCTGACCTTTCCCGGACTGATCGAGACGCTGCGCGCCGCCTTTCGCGATGGCGCCATACAGCCGGTCAGGCACCATCATACGATAGAGCGGCCCGACGGCGCCGCTTCAACGCTGCTTTTGATGCCGGCCTGGACCGACTTCAACGCGGCTGGCACCTCCGCCGGCGGTCACATCGGCATCAAGATCGTCACCGTGTCGCCCGACAACAACGCTGTCGGAAAACCCGCGGTGATGGGCCTTTACCTCTTGCTCGACGGCGCCACCGGCGAGCCGCAGGCCATGATCGACGGCCAGCGGCTGACGCAGTGGCGCACGGCCTGCGCCTCGGCGCTGGCCGCCTCCTACCTGGCCCGCGAGGACGCCTCGCGGCTGCTCGTGGTAGGCGCCGGCGCGCTGTCGCCGTTCCTAGCGAAGGCGCATTCGGCTGTGCGGCCGATCACCAGCATCCGCATCTGGAACCGCACGCCGGCCAATGCCGAAAAGGTCGCTGCAAGATTGCGTGCGGAAGGTTTTGCGGCCGAAGCCGCAGGCGATCTCGACGCCGAACTCGGCCAGGCCGACATCATTTCCTCGGCGACAATCACCACCGAGCCGCTGGTCAAGGGCGCCTTGTTGCGACCCGGAACGCATGTCGACCTCGTCGGCGGCTTCACTCCGGCGATGCGCGAAAGCGACGACGACACGGTTGCGCGGGCCCGCGTCTATGTCGACACCCGCGCCGGCGCCACCAAGGAAGCCGGTGACATCGTCCAGCCGCTGGCCTCCGGCGTGTTGAAGCCGGAAGCCATCGTCGCCGACCTTTATGAACTCACGCGCGGCCAGAAAAAAGGCCGGCAGAACGACGACGAGATCACGCTGTTCAAGTCGGTCGGCGCAGCCCTCGAGGACCTCGCCGCCGGCATTGGCGTGTATCGCGCAAGCGTAGGGCAGTAGGGCAGTAGGGCAGTAGGGCAGTAGGGCAGTAGGAAACCGCACTGATCGTGCGGCGCCGCGCCAGCTATATTTCCTGTCACGTACTCCCCTACTGCCCTACTGCCTTACTCCCTTTGCCAATAAACCCGCAGCCGATGATTGTCGGGATCGAGCGCGACGAAGGTCCGGCCGAAATCCATGTCGGTCGGGCTCTGCAGGATTTTCAGACCCCGTCCGGCCCAATCGGTGTAGGTGGCATCGACCGCCTCCGGCGTGTCCAGCGCAAAGACGATCTCGGCGCCACCGCCTGCTGCCGCGGCGGCCGGTTCCACGGTGTGACGCGACCAGAGGCCGAGCTTGAAGCCGTTGTCGAGCACGAACAGCACGAAGGTCGGCGAGGTCTCGACCGGCTGCCGCCCAAGCAGCGCGCTATAGAAGGCGCCGCTTTGCTCAGGCTTGTCGACATAGAGGATGACGAAATTGGGCGGTGTCATGAATTGCTCTCCAGATCGTTTCGACTGGAGGAGCATACCGTACGCCACTGCCAGATTCTGGCAGCAGTCTCAACTGAGCAGCAGCCTTAGCTTGGCGTGTCGAGCGTCGCCCGCCATTCTTTGAGCAGCACCTGACGGCGGCGCGGATAGCGCATCTCGGTGGCATTGAGGCCGGATATCCGGTCGGCGCGAAAGTGCCTGAAATCCTGGCGCATCTCGCACCAGGCCGCGACGACGCGCACCTTGTCGAAGAAGCCGAGTGCGAACGGCCAGACGGTGCGCTCGGAGGCAGCGCCGCCGGCGTCGCGATAGACAAAGCTCAGCTTACGCTCCTCGCGGATGGCCTGCCGCACCACGCCGAGATCGATGCCTTCGGTGACCTCGGTGCGCGACCCGACCAGCAGCGTCGAGGCGTCGAGCTCTTCGCGCAAATCGTTCGGCAGCACCGCCGCGATCTTGGCCAGCGCGTCGGTGGCGGCGTTCGCAAGCCGCCAGTCCGGCTGCTTGGCCACCCAGCGCGAACCGAGCACGATCGCCTCGATCTCCTCATCGGTGAACATCAAGGGCGGCAGCATGAAACCGGGCCTGAGCACGTAACCCAACCCCGCCTCACCCTCGATCGGCGCGCCCTGCCCCTGCAGCGTGGCGATATCGCGATAGAGCGTGCGGATCGACACACCCATTTCGCCCGCAAGGCTGCGGCCGCTGACTGGCCGGCGATGCCGGCGCAGGATCTGGATCAGGTCGAGCAGGCGTTCAGCACGGGACATGAATCATGACCTGGTTTCAATCACGATAGAGCCCCAGCGCTTTCGGCGGCAAGCGACATGGGTGGCGGACGGGAACGTCTGCGTCCTGACGCCGTTGTCTGGCCACTATGGATATGCGCGGGTTCCTGTTGTTCTGGTCGGTTTTGACCGCCATCGTCGCTGCGCTCAGCCTCGGACCATCCTTCGCCCATGTGCTGGAATCGGTGCCGCGGCTGACCAGTTGGCCGCCTTCGCTCTGGCGTGAAACCACTGTCTTCAACGCTCAGTTCCAATTCTTCGCGATTGTCGGCGCACCGCTGGACGTGGCCGCGATCGCCTGTCCGGGGCTTCTCGCCTGGATGCTGCGCAGCGACCGCCCGGCATTCTGGTGGATTTTGGCCGCCACCGTGCTTTATCTGATGGCCCTCGTGGCGTGGTTTACCCTGGTCAAACCGGCAAACGATGTCCTGGCCACCTGGGTGCCTGGACCGATCCCGGACAATTTCGAAAGTATCCGGAGCAGTTGGGAAACCGGCCATATGGTCGTCACCGGCTTCAAGGCCGTTGGTTTCATAGCGCTCGCAGTCGGCCTGCTGTCGATCAGGCGCGGCTGATCCGGTTGCACACGTCGGCAGCCCTTTTGTTGCGCCGGTCAATGTGCTGTGGCAGAAGCGGCGAGCCGCCGTCCGGAGATGCGCCTTCTTGAAACCTTTTCGCGACAAACGCCGCGACAGCCGCCCGCCCCCGAAGGGCGGGGCGGAGCAGCCGCGGCGGCGCGACGCCGGCCTGACCGCCGGTTCGGAGCCTAAACTGCAGGACCGGTCCGAGCCGAAAGCCGCGCCGCGCCCTCTATCCCGTCGCGATGGCGCGCTGCCTGCCGAACATCTGCCGCTGATCCTCGAGGTCGGCCCCAATCAGGACTACGCGTTGCTCGACAGCGGCGCCGGAGAAAAACTCGAGCAATACGGCCCCTACCGCATCGTTCGGCCGGAGGGCCAGGCGATCTGGCAAAAGGCTTTGCCGGCCAAGGACTGGGAGCGCGCCGACGCCATTTTCACCGGCGATACCGACGAGGAAGGCATCGGCCGCTGGCGCTTCCCCAAGACGCCGCTCGGCGAGACCTGGCCGATGAAGCATGACGGCATAGATTATCTCGGCCGCTTCACTTCGTTTCGCCATGTCGGCGTCTTTCCCGAGCAGGCCTCGCACTGGGACCACCTGGCCGGACTGATCGCGGCGGCAAAACGGCCGGTGAAGGTGTTGAACCTGTTCGGTTACACCGGCCTTGCCTCCTTGGTGGCGGCGCGTGCCGGCGCCGAGGTCACCCACGTCGATGCTTCCAAGAAGGCGATCGGCTGGGCGCGCGAAAACCAGCAAATGGCGGGCTTGTCGCAAAAGCCGATCCGCTGGATCGTCGACGATGCCGTGAAATTCGCCGAACGCGAGGAGCGCCGCGGCAGCCGCTACGACATCATCCTGTTCGACCCGCCCGCCTATGGCCGCGGACCGAAAGGCGAGGTCTGGCAGCTGTTCGAGGACCTGCCGGCGCTGACCGATATCTGCCGCACGATCCTGACGCCGAAGCCGCTCGCCGTGGTACTGACCGCCTATTCGATCCGCGCCTCTTTTTTCGCCATCCATGCCCTGATGCGCGACACCTTCGCCGGCATGGGCGGCACGGTCGAGTCGGGTGAATTGATCATCCGCGAGAAATCTGCCGGTCGGGCGCTTTCGACCTCGCTGTTCTCGCGCTGGGTGGCCTGAATGAGTGCGTACGAACGGCACGCGGGCGCGCCAGGGCAGGTGAAGGAAGTCACCAGCCTCGCCAATCCGCTGGTTAAGGACATCAAGGCGCTCGCGCTGAAGAAATTCCGTGACCAGCAGAATGCCTTCATGGCCGAAGGCCTGAAGCTGGTCATCGACGCGCTCGATCTCGGCTGGTCGATCAGGACATTGGTCTTCGCCAAGGCCGGACGTGGCAATACGGCGGTTGAAAAGATCGCGGCGCGCACGGTCGCCGCCGGCGGCACCGTCCTTGAAGTTTCGGAAAAAGTGCTGGTCGCCATCACTCGCCGCGACAATCCACAAATGGTCGTCGGTGTGTTCTCGCAGAAATTCCTGCCGTTGAAGGACATCCGCGCCCGTGACGGCGACGTCTGGGTGGCGCTCGACCGCGTCCGCGACCCCGGCAATCTCGGCACCGTCATCCGCACGGTCGACGCTGTCGGGGCCAGTGGCGTCATCCTGGTCGGCGAGACCACCGATCCCTTTTCGGTCGAAACGGTGCGCGCCACCATGGGCTCGATTTTCGCCGTGCCGGTCGCCAAGGCGTCGCCCGAAGCTTTTCTCGCCTGGCGAACGAGCTTTCCCGGCCTCGTCGCCGGCACCCATCTGAAGGGTGCGGTCGACTACCGCTCGGTCGATTTTTCAAAAGGCCCGGTGCTTTTGATGATGGGTAACGAGCAGCAAGGCCTGCCTGACGAGCTTGCCGCAAGCTGCGACAAACTGCTGCGGATACCGCAGGCCGGCCGCGCCGATTCGCTCAACCTTGCGGTGGCCACCGGCGTCATGCTGTTCGAGATCCGGCGCGGCGCGCTGAAGCTCGGCCCGGAGGACGCCAGAACGTGACATCTCAAACCGTGAAACTGCAAACCATGAAGTCCTGGAGACCGTATGCTCTTCTGGTCGTCGCCGCGATAGCGCTCGACCAGTGGGTGAAATACCTAGTCGAAACCGGTCTTGCCTTTCAGGAACGGCTCGACCTGCTTCCATTCCTGGCGCTGTACCGCACTTACAACACCGGCATCGCGTTCTCGCTGTTTTCGTCCTTCGGCGACACCGGCCTGGTGGTCGTCGCGGTTCTGGTGGTCGCTTTCGTGCTCTATCTTGCGGCCCGCACGCCGCCCGGCCACCTGCTTGCCCGCATCGGCTTTGCACTGATCGTCGGCGGCGCGCTCGGCAACCTGATCGATCGCGCAATCTACGGTCATGTCATCGACTATGTCCTGTTCCATACGCCGGTCTGGTCCTTCGCGATCTTCAACCTCGCCGACGCCTTCATTTCGGTTGGTGCGGTGCTGGTCGTCTTCGACGAACTCATTGGCTGGCGGCGCGGAGCGTCGAGCGATTGACCTCACTCGCCTGGCGCCGCACATTCTGATCTGCAAGCCCGAGGAGAAAAAATGCCCGAAACCTTCAAAGCCATCCTCGTTTCGCGTGACGCGGAGAAAAACCAGTCGGTCGCGGTGACCGAGCTTACCGAGGCAGACCTGATGGAGGGCGACGTCACCGTCGCGGTCGAGGCGACGACGGTGAACTACAAGGACGGTCTTGCAATTACCGGCAAGGCGCCGGTGATCCGCCGCTGGCCGCTGGTGCCGGGCATCGATTTCGCCGGCACCGTCATCTCGTCTTCCAATCCTGACTGGCGCAAGGGTGACAAGGTCATATTGAACGGCTGGGGCGTCGGCGAGACGCATTTCGGCGCCTTTGCAGGGCGCGCCCGCGTCAAGGGCGACTGGCTGGTGCCGTTGCCGGACGGCATGAGCCCGCATGATGCGATGGCGGTCGGCACCGCCGGCTACACCGCCATGCTTTGCGTCATCGCGCTGGAGCGCCACGGCATCGTGCCCGATCGCGGCCCGGTGGTGGTGACCGGCGCTGCCGGTGGCGTCGGCTCGGTCGCGGTCTCGATCCTGTCCAGCCTCGGCTATCATGTCATCGCCTCGACTGGCCGCGCTGCCGAAAGCCCCTATCTGATCGACCTCGGCGCCGCGGAAGTGATTTCACGCGACGAGCTCACCCAGCCGGCAAAACCGCTCGCCAAGGAACGCTGGGCCGGCGGCGTCGATGCGGTCGGCAGTCACACGCTGGCCAACGTTCTGTCGATGACCTCCTATGGCGGCGCCGTCGCCGCTTGCGGCCTCGCCGGCGGCATGGACCTGCCGGCAAGCGTCGCCCCCTTCATCCTGCGCGGCGTCTCGCTGCTCGGCATCGATTCGGTCATGGCGCCGAAGGCGGTCCGACTCGAGGCCTGGCGCCGCATCAGCGCCGATCTCGACCACGCAAAGCTTGCCAGCCTGTCGACGAGTATCGGCTTCGACGGCATCATCGGCGCCGCGCATGACATCGTCGAGGGTAAGATCCGCGGCCGCGTGGTGGTGGATATGTGAGCCCCCAAGGGAAAAAAAAGAGCGCGACCGGTAAAATTCGAGCGATCAACCACAACCTTCGATAAGCTCTGTCTGACAGGATTTCCGTATGATTGCGGAACCCGGCATCAGAGAGGCGGAACCAGCCGAACGGGCCGACGGGACGGCCCCCGCGGCGCCAGGACGGCAGCTTGTCGCCGCGCCACCGCTGGCGCCGGAACTGCCGGCCTCCAACCGCGAAGGCCTGCCCTTCCTGACGCTCGTCGCCATTGTCGTGCTGGCAGGCTTTTCGCATCTGACCGGGGCGCCGATCTTCATCACTATCGGCCTTTTGGCGACAGCCATCGCCGGGCTCGCCATGCATCTGCGCAACAGGCGCACCGAGCGCCGCGCGGTGGCCCTGCTCGATGCCACGACCGCCCGCAGCCGCGCCGAAATAGAGACGCTGGCCGACCGCATGTGGGAGATGCAGGAGAGCGAGGAGCGCTTTCGCGGGCTGATCGATGCACTCGGCGATCTCGTCGTCCATCGTGACCGCGACGGCCACATTGTCTACGCCAACAAGGTTTTCGCCGACCTTGTCGAAACCGACCAGCGCGAGCTTGCCGGCAAGTCCCTGGCCGAACTAGGCATCGATGTCGGCATCGTCCCCGACGCCGCGTTTTCCGACCATGAATGCCTGAGTTCCACCGACGTCGCCATTCGCACGCCGGACGGCCCACGCTGGTTCTCTTGGATCGAGCTGTCGGTGCGCGACAAGGACAGCGGCGCCGTTTCGCATCGCGCCATCGCCCGCGACATCACCGCTCGCAAGCGCGCCGAATCCTCGCTGATCACCGCCCGCGAGCGGGCCGAATATGCGAGCCAGGCCAAATCGCGCTTCCTCGCCACCGTCAGCCACGAGATCCGCACGCCGATGAACGGCATCATGGGCATGGCCCGGCTTCTCGCCGACACCAGCCTTTCGCCCGAGCAGCGGACCTATGTCGGCGCCATCTCGACCTCGGCCAGCGCGCTGCTGGCGCTGATCGAGGACCTGCTCGACTACTCCAAGATCGAGGCCGGCCGCTTCGATCCCGAACCGCAGCCGATGTCGGTGCGCGAGATCGCCGACAATGTCATCGAGCTTTTGGCGGCGCGGGCTTTTGCCAAGGATATCGGCCTCGGCTGTCATGTCGAACCCGACGTGCCGCAGCTGATCACCGCCGACCCCGGCAGGGTCAGGCAGGTGCTGCTCAATCTCATCGGCAACGCCGTCAAGTTCACCGACAGCGGCGGCGTCCTGGCAAGCATCGCCCGCGTCCGCACCGAAACCACCGACCGCATCCGCTTCACCATCACCGACACCGGCCCCGGTCTGCGCGAGGAGGACATGGAGCGCATATTCGAGGACTTCGAACAGGCTGACGGCACCTCGACCCGTGCGCATGGCGGTGCCGGCCTCGGTCTCGCCATTTCCAAGCGCCTGGTGACCGCCATGGGCGGCACTATCTCTGTGTCGAGCCGGCTTGGCCAGGGGTCCGAATTCGTCTT
Organism: Mesorhizobium sp. M0768; assembly: GCF_040320195.1. Taxonomy (NCBI): domain Bacteria; kingdom Pseudomonadati; phylum Pseudomonadota; class Alphaproteobacteria; order Hyphomicrobiales; family Phyllobacteriaceae; genus Mesorhizobium; species Mesorhizobium sp. M0768. The sequence goes on from NZ_JAMYPD010000003.1 coordinate 346,389, forward strand.
CGAGATTCCCGCTATTTCCGCCGTCGAGGCGCCGCAGATCCGCCAGGACGCGCTGTCGGGCCGGCATGCGGTGATCGTGTCGAAGAACCTGGTCGAGGCCGAAGCCCTCGCCCGCACCATTCGCGCCAATGGCGGCACGGTCGATCTGGCCACCGCCGCCGCCCAGGCCACCCCTTTCGCCGAGAGCTGCGACGTGCTGCTGATCGATGCTGCCATGGAGCAAAGCGACGGCAGGCTGCTCAGGCGCCTGCGCCAGAGCGGATTTGCCGATTGCGAGGCAGTGACGCTGATCGCACCGACCGACCGTGGCATGCTTGGCGAGTTCCGTGCCAATGGTTACGCCACCTTCCTTGCGAGGCCGGTGCGCGGTGAGACATTGCTGCGCGTGCTTTTGACCAGCCACGCGCCGGTCGTCGCCGAGCCGCAACTGCAAAGGCGCGGCGCGCAGACGGGGCACGCCATTGGCGCCCGCCAGCACGGCCTGTCGGTGCTGATCGCCGAGGACAACGACATCAACGCCATGCTGGCCCGCGCCACGCTGCTGAAGGCCGGGCATCGCGTGAAAGTGGTCGGCAACGGCAAGGCCGCCGTCGAGGCGGTCATCAGCACCGGCCACAAGCACCGTTACGACGTGGTGCTGATGGACTTGCATATGCCTGTCATGGACGGCCTGGACGCCATCGCCGCCATCCGCCGCCATGAGGAGGAGACCGCGGTGCCGCCGGTGCCGATCATGGTGCTGTCGGCCGACAGCCAGGAAAAGACCCGCCACGCCGTGCTCGCTCACGGTGCCAGCGGCTTCGTCACCAAGCCGCTCGACCCCGATGCCCTGGTTCATGCGGTCGAAGGGCAAGCGGCCGCCTGAGGCACAACATCGACGGTTGATAGATTGCCCAGCCGACGAAGTATTGCCCGCAGAGCCGTATCACGGTACTGTCACAATCCTGTTGCACCTACACCGTATCCCCGTGCCAAGAGGGATGGCTCGAAGGAGAATCACTCGTGCATACAGTCATGCCGGAATGTGATGCTCGGCCGAACGCCAGCGGGCCTTTGCTCGTCGGCCGGAACGCCGATGCCGTCATAAAAGGCGCATCGCTCGGCCGCATCGGCAATCTCGAAGTGCGGCTCGCCCGCAACGAGGCCGAGATCGCTGCCGCGCAGGAAGTGCGCTACCGGGTGTTCTACGACGAGCTTGGTGCCAGGAAGGACCTGTTCCAGATGCAGGACCGCCGCGATGCCGATCGCTTCGATCCCCTCTGCGATCATCTCCTGGTCTTCGATACTTCGCTTTCCGGCCCAGAGCATCGCCGCATCGTCGGCACCTACCGCCTGCTGCGGCAGGAGATTGCCGCGGCCGCCGGCGGCTTCTATTCCGAAGGCGAATTCGAACTGACCAAGCTGATCGCGCGGCATCCTGGCCAGCGCTTCCTCGAGCTCGGCCGCTCCTGCGTTCTGCCGGAATACCGCTCGAAGCGCACCATCGAGGCGCTGTGGCAAGGCATCTGGGCCTACATCAACCATTACGGCATCGGTGTGATGACTGGCTGCGCGTCGTTCCACGGCACCGTGCCGGCGGCACATGCGGAGGCGCTGACCTATCTTGCCCACCACTGCCGGACGAATTCATCATGGGACGTGCGTGCCGTCGCCGGGCGCTATTGTTCAATGGATCTGATGCCGATCGAGGCCGTCAATACCAAGGCGGCGATCGCGGCGATGCCGCCGCTGGTCAAGGGCTATCTGCGCGTCGGCGCGCGCATTGGCGACGGTTGTGTCATCGACCGTGAATTCTCGACGGTCGACGTGTTCGTGGTGATGCCGGTCAAGGAGATCGGTGCCCGCTACGTCAATTATTATGGCGGAGAAGCGCAGCGGTTTGCGGCCTGAATAAGGGAGTAGGCGGAGAGAAGGCAAGGGCGCGAGTAGGCAATTGCTACTTTACCCGACGTAGCGCTATTCCCTACTCCCGTACTGCCCTGTTCCCCTACTCCCCTAACTTACGCATCCTTCTCAGCCTGCTCGTTGACCGGCCCCGGCTCGACTGGCGCTTCGCTTGCGACATGCTTGGGGCCGCCCTTGGCGACGCCGACCATGGCCGGCCGCAGCACACGCTCGCCGATCGAATAGCCGGGCTGCACGACCTGCACGACCGTGTTGGCCGGTACGTCGGGATTGGGCACCTCGAACATCGCCTGGTGGAAATTCGGATCGAATTTCTCGCCCTCGGGCTCAAGCTTCTTCACGCCGTGGCGTTCCAGCGCCGACAGCATGGCGCGCTCGGTGATCTCGACGCCGTCGATCAGCGTCTTGAAGCCGGCATCGCCCGACGCCTTGGCCTCCTCCGGGATGGCATCCAGCGCACGGCGCAGATTGTCCGACACCGAAAGCATGTCGCGGGCAAAATTGGCAACCGCATAGGCGCGCGCATCGTGGACGTCGCGGGCGGTGCGGCGACGCAAATTCTCCATGTCGGCCGCGACGCGCAGCGCGCGATCCTTCAGCTCTTCGTTTTCCTTCAGAAGCCGCACAAGCGCTTCATAGTCGCCGTCGACGCCACCTTCCCTTGGCTCCGCGGCAGCCTCGGTCTTCTCGGCTTCATCGGGCGCGCGTTCGTCTTTTGCCTGGTCGCTCATCGCCGTTTCCCGTCATTTTCGAATGGTGTGGATTTGCGCCCGATATCGAGGTTTAGCGGCCAAAAATCAAGGGGCAAGCGATACTGCAGCCGCTGTCGCTGCTTGATGGCGGACGGCGCAGACCTCTCGATTTTAATTCAAACTTTACCGTACCCGACGGCTTTGCTTGCCGGGACACTACAATGCGGGAACCATTCCTCCCTTGGAAGAGTTTCGAAGCCGACACAGGATTTTGGATGATGCCCCGCAGGAATGGCGAAAAACGCGACGGGCTCGCCGCCGATATCCGGCGCCAGCTCGGCACCGAGGCGACCAAGCGCTTTCTGCGCACCTTACCGGCCTTCCGCACGGAGTCCGATATTCCCGACCGTCTGAAGGAATTGCTCGACCGCCTGGACGGCGTCGAAGCCAAGGTGGTCGCAGGCGGGCGCCGTCGGTAGACACCGTCGCCAGCAACGCGACCTGCGATTGCGGCCGCAATTCCTCGCCATCGCGCGACATTTACCCGCAGTAACTTTGCGTGATCTCCGCCTTGCGGCAGCGCGCCGCTCCGCCTATGTTTCATGATGAACATGATTTCCCCGGAAGCTGTGGCAAACAGCAAGCGCGCCTGGTTGAAGATCCTGTCGCGCTATAAAAAGCCCGACAGGCGTCGCAGCGCCGTCGAACTCGCCATCACCCTCATCCCCTTCGCCACGCTGTGGGCACTGTCCTCGGCCGCCTATGCCTATGGCCATTGGTGGGGTCTGGTCCTGATCCTTCCGGCAGCCGGCTTTCTGGTGCGTATCTTCATGATCCAGCACGATTGCGGCCACGGCTCCTTCTTTGCCAACCGCTATGCCGATGACTGGATCGGCCGCGTGCTTGGCGTGTTGACGCTGACGCCCTACGATTGCTGGCGCCGCGCCCACGCCACCCATCACGCCAGCGCCGGCAATCTCGACGAGCGCGGCACCGGCGACATCAAGACACTGACGGTCGCTGAATATCGGCAACTGTCATGGCGGGGCCGGCTCGCCTATCGCCTCTATCGCCATCCGCTGGTGATGTTTGGCCTTGGCCCGATATGGATCTTCATTTTCGAGCAGAGACTGCCCTTGGGCATGATGCGGGGCGGTTTCACCCCCTGGGTGTCGTCGATGTCGACCAATCTCGCCATCGCGGTCATCGCCGCGCTGCTCATCTGGTTCGTTGGCCCCGGCGCGTTCCTGGTCGTGCATTTGCCGATCGTCATCCTCGCCGGATCGGCCGGCATCTGGCTGTTTTATGTCCAGCATCAGTTCGAGGAGACGGAGTGGACAAAGGACTCCGAGTGGGAATTCCAGCACGCTGCCCTGCACGGTTCGTCCTATTACGACCTGCCGCCGGTGCTGAACTGGATCACCGGCAATATCGGCGTCCACCACGTGCATCACCTCTCGGCCAAGGTGCCATGCTACCGGCTTCCGGAAGTGTTGAGGGACTATCCGGAGCTGCGTGAGATCGGCCGCGTCACACTCCTCGACAGCCTGCGCTGCGTCAAGCTGGCGCTGTGGGACGAGAGTCGCAGCAAGCTGGTATCGTTCCGCGAAGCGCGGATGGCCGTGTAAAGCATACCGCCGCACCTAAAGCGCGTCGCGCTCGACCGGCCTCATGCGACGCGCTTTAGGTTGTTGTTTATGCATGCCGTTATCGCAAAACCGCTGACACTTTTGCGTGACATGCGTTAGGGGTGCGGCGGGCTCCACATTCCGAGCTTAAGCCGCCCGGCGCTGGTCGCGCATCAGGATCTCGCCCTGGCGGATCTCGGTGCCCAGCACTTTCAGGCATTCGCGCATGAAGGCGGCAAGGCCCGGCCAGCCCTTGGCCGACACCAGATTGCCGTCGACATGGGCGCCGGTCGGCGCAACATCGATATAGATGCCGCCGGCCAGCGTGACTTCCGGCTCGCAATATTGCAGCGCCGCGACTTCCCTGCCGCGCACCACGCCGTCGACCGCGATCAGGATCTGCACGCCGTGGCAGATGGTGAAGATCGGTTTTCCCGTCTCATGGAAATGCCGCACCAGCGCCTGCACGCGCTTGTCGATGCGGATATATTCCGGCCCGCGCCCGCCCGCCGCGTAGACGGCATCGTAGTCGGCCGGATTGACCTCGGAAAACGTCTTGTTGAGGATGTAGTCGTGGCCGAGCTTTTCCGTATAGGTCTGGTGGCCCTCGAAGTCGTGCAGCGAGGTCTTCAGGATATCGCCGGCCTTCTTGTCGGGGCAAACGACATGGACGGTGTGGCCCACCGCATGCATGGCCTGTTCAAAGACGAAAATCTCGTACTCCTCGCTGAACTCGCCAACGAGCATCAATATCTTCTTGCCAGCCATACCCGGTTCCTCCCTTGTGGCCACATTTATTCGGATCGCGAAATAATGGGCCCATCCTAAGGCGGAGAGGCGCAAAATAAAAGGCTGAATCGGGAATGTGGTCCGACCAGATAGGGCTTCTGGCCCTCTGGAGCGGATCAGCCGGCGCGCACCCGCCGCCAGGAATATTTCGGGCCTTTGGCCTCCGGCTTCACCGCCGGCTGATAGAACAGCGGAAGTCCGCCGGTGCGGCCTTGCTCGAGCCGCTTCAGCAGCACCGGGTGCGATACCTCGAATTCATCGAAGCCGACGCGCAGCATATGCGGCAACTGATCGATCAGCACCTGCCCGGTGGCGCGCATAGCGCCTGAAAAATGATAACGGCTGCGCAGCAATTCGCCCTTGGAGAACGAGCGGCCGTCATTGAACGCCGGAAACGCCAGCGCCACCAGCGACAGCTGATCGAGCAGGCCTGCGATCTTCTCGAGCTGATCGCCGGGCTGCAGCAGCACACCGATGCGCTCCTTCGCCGACCGCCGCACCTCCGGATCGAGGCCGAGAAACGCCTGCAAGGGCAGGATGAAACGGCCATTGCCGACCAGCGCCTCGGCGCTTTCGGCATGAACCCACTCGTCCTCGCGGAACCCATCCGGTGTCCACAGCCGCATGGTGTTTTCGGCTATCAAGTCGCTCATCAAGAAAATTCCCAAGTCCAAAGATTCTAAAGTGCAAAACACCTCAGGGTGCGTTGAGATTCAGGTCAGGCCGAGCCGAAGGCGGGCGCGAAGCGACCAAACTGTGTGGCCTCCGAGAACCGGAGCTGAGCGTACTTTGGGTACGTGAGCGCCGGAAGCACAGGAAGCCGCCGTTTGCAGGCCGGCTGAATATCAATATACCCTAAAGCGAGGCGTCCGTCAGCGATCTTTCCAGCCCCGACAAATGGATGCCGCATTCGGTCTTGGCATGCCCGGCCCAGCGGCCGCTGCGCGCATCGTCGCCCGGTTGCACCGGCTGCGTGCATGGGAAACAGCCGATCGACAGATAGCCATAGGCGACCAGCGGGTTTTCACGCAGCGCATGCGCGCGCATGTAGCCGGCCTGGTCCGATGTCGTCCAGTGCGCCAGCGGATTGATGCGGATGCGCGAGCCGACCGCCTCGAACACCGGCAGCGCTGCCCGGGTCGCCGCCTGGAAGCGCTTGCGGCCGGTGAACCAGGCGCGGAACGGCTCGACGCCGCGCGCCAGCGGCTCGACCTTGCGGACGTCGCAGCAGGCGTCGGTGTCGGTCTCGTTCAGATTGCCGGTCGGGTCGATCCTTGCCAGCGCCGCATCGTCGGGCCTGATCACCCGGATATCGCTCAGCCCGAAATCGGCGGCCAGCGCGTCACGATAGCCGAGCGTCTCCTCGAAATGCTTGCCGGTGTCGAGAAAGATCACCGGCAGCGTCCGGTCGATCTCGGCGATCATGTGCAGCAGCACCGCCGAATCCGCGCCGAAGGACGAGACGGCGGCGATTTCGCCGTGAAAGAACTCCCGGGTCGACCGCTCGATGATCTCCAGCGGCTTCAGATGGCCGTAGAGCGCGTCGAGACCCGCTGCTTGGGCGGCGATGCCGGCCTCGACGTCGACGATACGGTCAAGCGGCCTTGGCTTCGCCAGCATAGAGCGCCTCCTTGAACGGCGCGGGACCGACTCGGCGGTAGGCGTCGATGAATCTTTCGTTTCTGTCCAGCCGAAGCCCGAGATAGGTCTCGACGATCTGCTCGATGGCATCGGTGATCTCTTCCGAACTGAAGCCGCGGCCGATGATCTCGCCGACCGAGGTGTTCTCGTCGGCCGAGCCGCCGAGCGTCACCTGGTAGAGCTCGGCGCCTTTCTTCTCGACCCCGAGGATGCCGATATGGCCGACATGGTGATGGCCGCAGGCATTGATGCAGCCGGAAATCTTCAGCTTCAATTCGCCGATGTCGCGCTGGCGCTCCAGCGAAGCAAAGCGCCGCGAGATTTCCTGCGCCACGGGAATGGAACGCGCCGTTGCCAGCGCGCAATAGTCGAGGCCGGGGCAGGAGATGATGTCGCTGATCAGGTTGGAATTGGCCGTCGCCAGCCCGATATCGACAAGCGCGTCATAGACCGCCTTGAGGTCGGCACGCGCCACATGCGGCAGGATCAGGTTCTGCTCGTGGCTGACGCGCAGCTCGTCGAATGAATATTTTTCGGCAATGTCGGCGACCGCTTCCATCTGGCTGTCGGAGGCATCGCCCGGCGTCTCGCCGATGCCCTTGAGCGAGATGGTCACCGCCGCGTAGTCGGGATGGCGATGGGTGACCACATTCTGATCCAGCCATTCGGAAAAGCTCTTGGAGTCGAGGCGGGCAAGCTTGACCGCCTCGTCGCCTTCCGGCCGGTCGACAAGCGGAGGCGGCGCGAAATAGGCATCGATGGCGCGGATGTCTTCTTCCGGCAGCCTCAGCTCGGCGTCCTTCAACTCCTGCCATTCGGCCTCGACCTGGCGGGTGATCTCCTCGACGCCGGTCTCATGGACCAGGATCTTGATGCGCGCCTTGAATTTGTTGTCGCGCCGGCCGTAGAGGTTGTAAACGCGCAGGATCGCCGTGCAGTAGGACAACAGATCCGCTTCGGGCAGGAAATCGCGGATCTTCTTGGCGACCATCGGCGTGCGGCCTTGGCCGCCGCCGACATAGACGGCGAAACCGAGCTCGCCGGCGGCGTTCTTCTTCAGGTGCAGGCCGATGTCGTGCGTCTGGATGGCGGCGCGGTCGCGCTCGGCGCCGGTCACCGCGATCTTGAATTTTCGCGGCAGGAACGAGAACTCCGGATGCACCGAGGACCATTGCCGCAGGATTTCGGCATAGGGGCGCGGATCGGCAACCTCGTCAGCGGCGGCGCCGGCGAAGTGGTCGGCGGTGACGTTGCGGATGCAATTGCCGCTGGTCTGGATGGCGTGCATCTCGACGCTTGCCAGATCAGCCAGGATCGCCGGGATGTCCGACAGCGCCGGCCAGTTGAACTGGATGTTCTGGCGCGTCGTGAAATGGCCGTAACCTTTGTCGTATTTGCGGGCGATGTGGCCGAGCATGCGCACCTGCTTGCTGTTCAGCGTGCCGTAGGGCACCGCGATGCGCAGCATATAGGCATGCAGTTGCAGATAGACGCCGTTCATCAGCCGAAGCGGCCGGAACTGGTCCTCGGTGATCTCGCCGGCAAGGCGCCGCGCAACCTGGTCGCTGAACTCGGCGACGCGTGCCTTGACGAAATCGTGGTCGAACTCATCGTAACGGTACATATTCAGGTCTTTCCGGGCGCGTCCGCCCGTTATTTTCTTCGTTCGAGCATGATCGGGATCATGCTTGTGTCATCTATGCCGCGCGTGCGGCTTGCGGACGGGCCTGCTTGCCCAGGTCGTTGCGGGTGGTCGGGCCGGCGGCACGGATCTTTTCACGTAGCCGGACCGCTTCGACCGTGCCGTTGGCCACGGTCACGTCTATCAGGTTGACGTCGACCACTTCGTTGTTGGCGGAGGCCTTGGCGCCGATCGCCTCCAGCCGGTCCTCGGCCGCCTTGTCATGGGCGATGTCGGCATGGTCGATGATCTCGGCCCAGCCGCCATTGGCGTACCAGACGGCTATGCCGTCGGCGAGGCGGTTCGCGGTCAGGACTTTCATTGGCTCACTCCTTGCGCGGCAGCACTCGCCACGCTTTCCTGCCTGTGTGCCGCCAGCGGCTCGGACCGTTCGAAATTGGCGCCGGCGACCGCGTCGCCGATGATGGTCATCACCGGGCCGCTGAGGTCGGCGCGCGCCTCCAGCGACGGCAGGTCGGCGAGCGTGCCGTGGAAACGGCGGCGGTTGGCAAGGCTGGCATTCTCGACCACGGCGACGGCCGTATCCGGCGACAGGCCGGCTTCGATCAGCCGGCCGGCGACCTCTGCAGCGACCGAGCGGCCCATATAGACGGCGACCGTCGCGCCGGAAATGGCGAGCTTTGCCCAGTCGGGCAGCGAATTTCCCTTGAGGTCATGGCCGGTGGTGAACACCATCGACGACGACACGCCGCGCAGCGTCAGCGGCAGTTCGAAATCGGCGGCGGCGGCGAAGGCCGCGGTGACGCCCGGAACCACTTCGTAGGCGACGCCGGCATCGCGAAGTGCCGCCATCTCCTCGCCGGCCCGGCCGAACACCAGCGGGTCGCCGGACTTCAGCCGCACGACACGCTTGCCGGCGTGGCCAAGCTCGACCAGCAGCGCATTGATCTCGGCCTGGCTCTTGGAATGGCAGCCCTTGCGCTTGCCGACCGGCAGGCGCTCGGCATCGCGACGGCCCATTGCGACGATCGCCTCCGGCACCAGCGCGTCATGGACGATCACGTCGGCTTCCATCAGCAGGCGATGGGCGCGCAGCGTCAAAAGGTCCTCGGCGCCTGGACCGGCGCCTACAAGCGCGATATGGCCCGATGCCGGTTCTGTCGAAAGCAGCAGGCCGACGGCCGCATCATGCGCCTGCGAAAGCTCGCCTGCCTCGACAGCGCGGGCCGGCGCGCCGCCAAAGAAATCGCTCCAGAAGCGGCGGCGGGCATTGCCCTTCGGCAGCAGTCTTTCGGCGGTGTCGCGAAAAGATGCGGCGAGCGCCGCGAGCGGCCCGAGCGAGGGCGCCAGCATGCGGTCGATGCGGCTGCGCAGCATCTGCGCCAGCACCGGGCCGGCACCTTCCGTGCCGATGGCAATGGCGACCGGCGCGCGGTTGACCAGTGCCGGCGTGAAGAAATCGCATAGCTCCGGCCGGTCGACGGCATTGACCGGAATGCCCAGCCGGCGCGCATCCCCGGCAACGCGGCGATCGAGCGCCTCGTCGCCGCTGGCGGCAAACACCATCACCGCACCATTGAGATGTGCTGCATCATAGACGTCGGCGATGTGGGCGGCCCCCGTCTCGGCGATAAAGGCCAGCAGCTCCGGGCTTGTTTCATCGCTGACGATGCGCAGCACAGCGCTCGACTGCGCGAGCAGCCGCGCCTTGGCCAGCGCTTCCTCTGCGCCGCCGACGATGGCTATGGCTTCGCCCTCGACCCGCATGAAGACGGGAAAGGCATTGAGCTTGGGTGTGGCTTGCGGCATGACGAGCGGAATCCTGGAACCGTTTGTCAGTTCTACGCGGGGGCGCGAAAAACCAGAAGGCACCCACTCGCGCATCGCTTCGTAGCAGGCAATCTCTTTTCTGCAAGCATGAAGGCCAAGAGAAAAATATTCCACATTCAAATGCGGGGCAGATTGAAGCTGCTGTTGCAGCCCTTGATCCGCTGCCTTTTTAGCGGCCGGAGGAGCTAACCACAAAACAGATTTTTCTAAATTCTATCAATTTAGTAGATTAAGCCGCCGGATGCTGACCGAGCGATCGACGGCAGCCCCGCACTCTCGCCGACCCCTGTCGGAGCACCGGGTCCGAGTGCCGGAACATTCCCGCCTCGGCACGCGTTTGCCCTATGGACCCAGGCCCGGTCACACCCCTGCGGCAAAGGCCCGGCGATGGGTTCGAAAAATCAAAAAAGGAGCGCCCCATGAGCAACGTCAGACTGAAACGCGGACTGTGGATCGTGGTGGCAGATGGCGAAAAGGCGCTGTTCCTCGAGAACCGTGGAGACGTCCAATATCCCGACCTTCAGGTCGTGCACGAGATGGAGCAGGAAAATCCGGCAACCCGAGAGCAAGGCACGGACCGCCCCGGCCGCTACAGCGACGGCCCTTCCGTCCACCGCAGTGCGGTCGAGGACACCGACTGGCACCGTCTCGGCAAGGAGCGTTTTGCCGAAGAGATTGCCGACAGGCTCTACACGCTCGCGCACCGCGGCAGCTTCAAGGAGATCGTGCTGATCGCGCCGCCGCCGGTGCTGGGCGACATGCGCAGGAAGCTGCACAAGGAGGTCACCGACAAGATAACAGCCGAAATTCCAAAGACGCTGACCAACCACAGCATACCCGATATCGAGAGCCTGCTGCAGGCGACCTGATCGGGCATCGGCGGCGCGCAACTTTCGTTTCCGTAGCAATAGCCTGCCTGGAGCAGGCCGCGCCGGGTGGCAACGCTTGCCGGCTCAACGCCTTTTTGCCGCCTTGCCATCGATTTCATGGGGATTGCGGGTTGTCTCGCGACTGTCCCAGCCTCCATACTGCCAAGGCGGCGGCCATTGGACGGCGCATATCCGACATCGCGATTCCTGAAGGCGCTCCATAGACAATGCCGCATGACACGCCCCTTATCGCCACCATCGTCGCCGGTCTGGGGCTGGCTTTCGTCTTCGGCGCACTTGCCAACCGTTTTCGCGTGCCGCCGCTGGTAGGCTATCTCATCGCCGGCGTTCTGGTTGGACCGAACACGCCGGGTTTCGTCGCCGATGCCGGCCTCGCCAATGAACTTGCCGAGATCGGCGTCATCCTGCTGATGTTCGGCGTCGGCCTGCATTTCTCGCTGAAGGACCTGTTGTCGGTCCGCGCCATCGCCGTGCCCGGCGCCATTGTGCAGATCGGCTTCGCGACAGCCCTCGGCGCCGGCCTTGCCTGGATGCTCGGCTGGTCGATCGGTGCGGGACTGGTCTTCGGCCTGGCGCTTTCCGTGGCCTCGACCGTGGTGCTGTTGCGCGCCCTGCAGGAGCGGCGGCTGATCGAGACCGAGCGCGGCCGCATCGCCGTTGGCTGGCTGATCGTCGAGGATCTGGCGATGGTGCTGGCGCTGGTGCTTTTGCCGGCGTTGGCCGGCGTGCTCGGCGGCCAAGAGCAGGTGGAGGTGCACTCCAGCGGTCTGCTGTCGCTGCCGGCGAGCTACGGCGTCTGGGGCGTCGTCGCCGTCACACTGGCCAAGGTCGCGGCCTTTGTCGTGGTCATGCTGGTGGTCGGCCGCCGGCTTATCCCCTGGATCCTGCACTACGTCGCCCATACCGGATCGCGCGAACTGTTCCGGTTGGCGGTGCTTGCGATTGCGCTTGGCGTCGCCTTCGGGGCGGCCAAGCTGTTCGGCGTGTCGCTGGCTCTCGGCGCTTTCTTCGCCGGCATGATCATGAGCGAATCCGAGCTCAGCCACCGGGCGGCCGAGGAATCGCTGCCGCTGCGCGACGCCTTTTCCGTGCTGTTCTTCGTTTCGGTCGGCATGCTGTTCGACCCGTTCAGCGTGATCAGCAATGGCTGGCCGATCCTGGCGACGCTGGCCATCATCGTTGTCGGCAAGTCGCTGGCAGCCTTCGTCATCGTCGTCGTCTTCCGCTATCCGGTGGCAACCGCATTGATGATTTCGGCAAGCCTAGCCCAGATCGGCGAATTCTCGTTCATCCTGGCTGAACTCGGCGTCGGGCTGAAACTGCTGCCCGAACAAGGCCGCGACCTCATCCTCGCCGGCGCCATCCTGTCGATCGTCCTCAATCCGCTGATGTTTCTTGCCGTCGACCGGATGAAACCCTGGCTGGAAGCACGCGCCGGCAGGACGGCGCCGTCCGGCGAAGCAAGGCCGATCGGCCCGGCGACCGAGCCCGGCCAGGTGGCTTCGGTCGCGGCGCCTGCTAACGAGGATGGCCCACCGCCCAGGACGAGGCTGACCGGCCACACCATCCTGATCGGCTACGGCCGCGTCGGCAGCCTCGTCGGCACGGCGCTGAAGCAGGCCGCCCTGCCCTTCCTCGTCATCGAGGATGCCGACAAGACGTTGGCGAAGCTCAAGGCCGAAGGCGTCGAAACCGTACCCGGCAACGCGGCGAGTGGCGACGTGTTCGCCGCATCCAATCCCGAGGGGGCGAAGCGGCTGATCCTGGCCATTCCCAACGCCTTCGAGGCAGGGCAGGTCGTTCTGCGCGCCCGCGCCGCCAATCCGGCAATCGAAATCATCGCCCGCGCCCATTCCGATGCCGAGGTCGAGCACCTCAAAAACCTTGGTGCCGACACCGTCATCATGGGCGAACGCGAGATCGCCCGTGGAATCGTCGAGGTGGTGACGGCGAGCAGGATCGAGCCGGCTTTGGCTGCCGACACCGCTACGACGGCTACTCTTTCACAATCGTGATTCCTGCATCGATCAGAAATTTTCTGATTTTTTGAATGTCTTCGGGCGGAACATCCCACCGCCATGACACAGGCGACAGTTGCCGCAAGACACCATAGGCGTTGTCTTGAATCCAATTCTGCAACCGCTTGCGGTCGATCCGACGTTCCAAATGCCCCTGGGACAGCAAGTTGAATGGGAACACATCACGGAGATTTACGTCGAGGTGCCGTTCATCACTTCGCGCATGAAAGGTCCGGCCGAAAACAAAGGATTGGGCCCGCAGCTGTTCTGGCGGGCCATAGAACGTTTTGTCGACGGTCGCGAAGCGGGAAGACGTTGAGCCATGCGCAAACGCTCTCGGGCCCCAGAAATATAGCATGGACAATCCTATGCCATAGATCGGCTGAAGCTCTTGAACGAGCAGTTTGATGATTCTTTCGAAGGTTTTTTTCGCGTCTGCGTTAGCAGCTCGATCGATGTGAATCTCGAAGAGCCTGAAACGATCGACAGAGCAACCAATGTCTATGGAAAAATCCGATAGCACATCCGGACTTCTCTTCCACAAGTACCCGACCGACTGCCAATCTTTCTTGGTTATGACGTCGCGTTTCGCAAAGTTTCGGTAGAGATAATCCTTGCCCGTCTTTTCGTCGGTGACCGTGGCGATATCAGGCTCAGAGCCGAGGACCTCGACTATGCGATCCAGTATGTCGCGCGCGCCGGAAATATCTAAACTGGCGGCCCATTCGTAGATAATAAGCGATCCAACCACGTTGGTTTCGGTGAAACGCGCATATCGATCGGTCTGCTCGCTCAAACGTGCTGGCCGCCATTGATGTGAATTTCCGAGCCGGTCACGTAGGACGCCTGCTGCGAGCACAGGAAGAAGATGATGTCGGCGACTTCTGCCGTGGTGCCCAATCTTCTCAGCGGGATTGTCTCGACGATTTTTTCGGTGCCCGGCGACAGGATCGCGGTGTCGATCTCGCCCGGTGCGATCGCGTTGACGCGAATGCCGTGCGGGCCGAAATCATGCGCCATCTCGCGTGTCAGCGAGCCGAGTGCTGCCTTCGACGTCGCATAAGCGGTACCGGCGAAGGGGTGCACCCGGGTGCCGGCGATCGAGGTGACGTTGACGATCGAGCCCTTGGCCGATGCCAGCTCCTTGAACAGTCCGCGCGCCAGCATGATCGGCGCGAAGAAATTCACCTGGAAGACGTCGCGCCAGACATGCATCGGCGTGTCGATCGAGTTCATGCGGCTGTTGCCGTCCTTGAGCTTCGGCGAGATGCCGGCATTGTTGACCAGCGCATGCAGCTGCCCGCCATGCGCCTCGAGCCGGTGGCGGATCTCGGAGATGGCGATGCCGACATCCTCCTGGTCGGCGAGATCGACCTTGATGTGGTCTTCCGGGCCGGCCGGCCACGGGCAGTCCTCGGCAAAGGCCTGGCGCGAGCAGGTGATGACGCGCCAGCCTTCGCGTGAAAAGCGCTTGACCGTGGCATGGCCGATGCCACGGCTGGCGCCGGTCAGCACGATGGTCTTTCTGGTGTCGGGTTCAGCCATGTCGCGGTCTCCGGCGCGTGATCTAGCCGAATATGGTTACAATGACGAGAGGCCGCCAGAAGATCACAGGGCCGGTCGCGTGGCTGATGGCAACCGTTCAATAGCAGGTCGGACACTGCGCATGCAGGCCGAGATTGACAACAAAGACCAGAGCCGCCAACGTCCAGATAGCCCCTAAGAACGCCACGCGAGCGCCCGGCCAGACGCGCAACGCCCCAGGCCACCCCATAAGGCAACAAAAGCCCCATGATGACGGAGCCGTATACCGCTCCGATTCTTTCCTGATCGAGGTATGCCGGATTGGGGAAATAGAGATATGGCAGATGCCGAATGACCACGACACAAACAGTCATCCCGAGCAGCAAGAGCCACTGCCACGTGCCTAGACGCTTGTATCCTTTGACATCAGCCGGCTTGGCCGGTTCACCCGGACATTGCCTAACCTCCGCCCAGAATATCGAGGATCGAAGTCTGCCGCTTCTTGACCGGGCCGCCGACATTGCCGGGCGGCACCGGATGCTTGATCGATCCGGTGGCGCTATCGACGCCCGGCATGGCAAGGCCGCCGGCATCGACCGTCTCGGCAGGACGCACGGGACGCGAAGCCGACTGGGTAGCTGCCACAGGCGGCGCCGATTGGCCGACGGAAGCGACCGGCGCCGGCGGCGCCGTATCGGACGGTATGTCGTCCGGGACGATGGTGTCGGGCGGCGTCGACTTCCAGGTTCCAGGCAGCGGCCGCACCGGCACGCCCTCATGCGCGGCGACCATGAACTCGTGCCAGGCCTGCGCCGGCAATGCGCCGCCGGTGACCTTCTTCATCGCGCTGCCGTCATCATTGCCGAACCAGACGCCGGTGGTGAGGTTGGCGGTATAGCCGATGAACCACGCGTCGCGCGAGTTCTGGCTGGTGCCTGTCTTGCCGGCCGCCGGCCAGGCGAACGCCGCCTTCCTGGCCGTGCCGATCTCGACCGTGCCGGTCATCATCGAGTTCATCATGCCGACAACATCGGGATTGACGACCCGCGGCGCACCGCCGCCATTGTTTTCGTAGAGCACCTTGCCGTCGCTCGTCGTGACGCGGCGGATGAAATGGATGTCCGGCTTGTAACCGCCATTGGCGAAGGGAACATAGGCCGAGGTCAGTTCCAGCGGCGTCACTTCCGAGGTGCCGAGCGCGATCGAGGTGTTGGCCGTCAGCTCGGACTGGATGCCCATGCGGTGCGCCGCCTCGACCACCGCATTCGGCCCGACTTCCATGGTCAGCTGCGCGGCCACCGAGTTCAGCGATTTTGCCAGCGCCGTCGCCAGCGTCACCTTGCCGAAATATTTGCCGCCGTAATTGTCGGGCGTCCAGTTGCCGATCTTGATCGGCGCGTCGTTGCGCACGCTGTCGGGCGTGCGGCCGGATTCCAGCGCCGCCATGTAGACGAACGGCTTGAACGCCGAGCCCGGCTGCCGGCGCGCCTCCGAGGCGCGGTCGAACTGGCTGGTCGAATAGTCGTAACCGCCGACCATCGCGCGCACCGCGCCGGAATTGTCGATCGACACCAGCGCGCCCTGGCTGACATTGAGCTTCTTGCCGCTCTGATCGATCAGCCGGCGGATCGATTGCTCGGCGAGTTTCTGCAGCGTCAGGTCGACAGTCGTGTCGACGACGATATCGCGGCGCACGTCGCCGATCAGGTCGGGCAGTTCTTCCATGATCGTATCGGCGACGTAGTTTTCCGAGCCGGTCCAGTAGGACGGCGCGCGTGTCGCCGGCGCGCTCATCGCCGTGGTCTGCTCCTTGGCGCTGATCTTGCCCTCGTCGCGCATCGCGGCGAGCACCAGCTGCGAGCGCTGCTCGGCCGCCTTCGGGTCGCGCGCCGGCGACAGCCGCGACGGCGCCTTGAGCAGGCCGGCGAGAAGGGCGGCCTCCGACAGCGTGACGTCACGCGCGCTCTTGCCGAAATAGCGGCGCGAGGCCGCTTCGACACCATAGGCGCCAGAGCCGAAATAAACCCGGTTGAGGTACATTTCGAGGATCTGGTCCTTCGTATGCTTGTGCTCCAGCCACAGCGCCAAGAGCACTTCCTGCACCTTGCGTTCCAGCGTGCGGTCCGGCGTCAGGAACAGGTTCTTGGCCAGCTGCTGGGTCAGCGTCGAGCCGCCCTGCGAAAAATGCCCGCCCAGCACATTGGTCACCATGGCCCGGGAAAGGCCGATCGGGTCGATGCCGAAATGCGAATAGAAGCGGCGGTCTTCGATGGCGATGACGGCCTCGGGAATATAGGGCGACATTTCGTGCAGGCCGACGGCCTCGCCGCCGCTCATGCCGCGATTGCCAAGCAGCTGGCCGTCGACCGAGACGATCTTGATGTTGGGGGCGCGATCGGGAATGGCCCAGGTGGTGGCCGCCGGCATTTTCGCGCCGTAATAGACGACGATGCCGGCAGTGGCGATGCCGCCCCAGATGGCCAGCACGAAGCACCAGTAGAACAGCCGGGCAAGCACGCCGAACACGCCGCGCCGGCTTTTGCCGCGCCCGCCGCGCGGCGGCTTGGCCTTGGACGATTTGCGCTTTGCAGCGGCTTTTCGGTTGCTCGGCACGACGCGGTCCTCCTCGCTTACCGAAAAACCGGCCGAGGATCTCGCCCCCGGCGATGCCTCGAAGCTGGGCTCGATGCGGCTGTCTTTCCGGTTCGCCATGCGCTGTGCTGTCTTCCCCATGCCTATGGCGTTGGGGTTGAAGACTAGATGCGGCGGTTTAAAGGCGGGTTAAGTCGGGAAAAATCAAAGCAAACTGTATTCAATCGCTTGCGGAGCAGGCGCGGCCCGCGACAGCGCCAGAAATGAAAAACCCGCCTCGGCGGGCGGGTCGTTGGAGCCAATGAGCACCATAGCGAAATTAGTAGCATAGCTGCCGGCACAAAGCAAGAACAAAATACGCTTTGCCTCAGAATAATCACTTCAGGTCGGCGCTGCCCCTCACCCTTACCTCTCCCCGTGAAGGACGGGGAGAGGGGTCGCCAGCGTCGCGGCCAAGCCCCTTCTCCCCGTTCTTTACGGGGAGAAGGTCCCGGCAGGGGGTTGAGGGGCAGCGCCGAGATCGGATGAAAAACCTATGCAACACAAACTTTGAGGAGGAAAAAATTCGCCACGAGCCCGCCGGCCCGAGACCAGCCCCCTCAGTCGTCGGCATCCGCATCGTCGGAGGCCGGCCGCCAGCTGATCGGCTCGATCTTCCTTTGCGTATGGCCGTCCGTATAGGCCCACCAGCCGGCGTCGCTTTCGTCCCAGTCGCCGCCGGCCGCCTTCAGCCGGTCGAGCGAACGGTATTGCGCGATGCTCTCGTTTATCACGCCGTCGCTGTCCTGCCAGTAGACGGTGACCTTAGAACCGTCCTTCGGTGCCGTTTCGATTGGTTTTCGGGCAGCCATTTTCATTTCTCCCGGTGAAGCGAACGGAACGCCGGGACAAGCGTCCGGTTCCTGGCCGAAGGCCTTTAGGAGAATTCGCTCCGGCGAGACATATGGCGTGGTTTTCGAGAACCGGAGCGCAGCGGACATTTGGGTCCGTGAGCACCGGAAGCGGAGAAAACTGCGCCAGATGGCCGCCGGAGTAGAATTATCATGAAGGCCATTAGCTGTGGGCGAAGATATCCTCCTCATCCCAGCCCATCAGGTCGAGTTTCGCACGCGTCGGCAGGAAGCGGAAGCAGGCATCGGCCTCCCTGGTCCGGTTGTCGCGCGCCAGACGCGCGCTCAGCACGTCGCGCAGCCGGTGCAAATAGAGCACGTCGGAGGCGGCATATTCGAGTTGCTCGGGCGACAGCGTCTCGGCGGCCCAGTCCGATGATTGCTGCGCCTTCGACAGGCCGATCCCGAGAAGCTCGAAGCAGATGTCCTTCAGCCCGTGCCGGTCGGTGTAGGTGCGCGTCAGCCGCGACGCGATCTTGGTGCAGAACACCGGCTCCGGCATGACGCCGAAGGCGTTGTAGAGCACGGCGAGATCGAAGCGGCCGTAATGGAACAGCTTGGTGATGCTGCGGTTCTTGAGCAGGCTGACGAGGTTCGGCGCCTTCTTCTGGCCGGGCGCGATCTGGATGACGTCGGCCGAGCCGTCGCCCGGCGAGATCTGCACGACGCAGAGCCGGTCGCGATGCGGGTTCAGCCCCAGCGTCTCGGTGTCGATGGCGACCGCCCCGACATCGTAATGCAGCAGGCCGGGCAGATCGTTTTTGTGGAAACGTATGTCGCTCATCGTCTTCTCCGGTCGCGGCCCCGTGCAGCGATGCGCGACGGACCGTGCCCGTCCTTGCCGCGATCCGGCGAAAAATCAACAAAAACTTGAGTCTGGCGCAATTTCAGCGTGTCAGCGCCTCGAGAATGCGCGCCCAGGAGCGCTGGCCCTTGTGGAAGGAGCTCATCTCGTACTTCTCGTTCGGCGAGTGGATGCGGTCGTCGTCGAGGCCGAAACCGACCAGCAGCGATTCCATGCCGAGATAGGTCTGGAAATCGCCCACCACCGGGATCGAGCCGCCGCTGCCGGTCACCACCGCCGGCTTCGGCCATTCGTCGGACAGCGCCTGCTTGGCCTTGGCGAGTCGTAGGAAAGCTGGATCGCCGGCGAGCCGCCATGCGGGTGGAATTCGACCGAGCAGTCGGCCGGAACCCGCTGCCTGACGAATGCCTGGAAGGCGGCGCGGATTTTTTCCGGATCCTGTTTGTGGACCAGGCGGAAGGAGATTTTTGCCGAGGCTTGCGCGGCGATCACCGTCTTGAAGCCCTTGCCGGTATAGCCGCCGATGATGCCGTTGAACTCGGCCGTCGGCCGCGCCCAGGTCAGTTCGAGCACCGAGCGGCCCTTTTCGCCGGACGGGATCGACAGGCCGATCGGGCCGAGGAAGGTCTCGGCCGTCTCACCGAGCGACAGCCACGACTGCAATATCTGCGACGGCGTTTCCTCGACGCCGTCATAAAAACCCGGAATGGTGACGTGACCATCCGCATCGTGGATGTCGGCCAGGATTTTTGCCAGGATGCGGATCGGATTGGCGGCCGCACCGCCATAGAGCCCGGAATGCAGGTCGCGGTCGGCGGCAGTCACCGTGATCTCCTCGCCGACCAGCCCGCGCAGCGAGACGCAGATCGACGGCGTATCGCGGTCCCACATGCCGGTGTCGCAGACCAGCGCGAAATCGGCCTTGAGCTCATCCGCATTCGCCTCGAGAAACGGCTTCAGCGACGGCGATCCGGACTCCTCCTCGCCCTCGAACAGGATTGTGATTCGGCACGGCAATCCGCCATGCACCTGCTTCCACGCGCGGCAGGCCTCGACGAAGGTCATCAGCTGGCCCTTGTCGTCGGCCGCGCCGCGGCCGGTGATCACCTTGTGGCCGGGCTCGATCTCCTTGACCGCCGGTGCGAACGGGTCGCTTTCCCACAGCTCGATCGGATCGACCGGCTGCACGTCGTAATGGCCGTAAAACAGCAGATGCGGCGCGCCCGCCGGCCCGTCGTGATGCGCGACCACCATCGGATGCCCCGGCGTGTCGCGCACGCTGGCGTCGAAGCCGATCAGCTTGAGCTCGGCGACCAGCCATTCGGCGGCCTTGCGACAGTCGGCGGCGTAGTCCGGATCGGTGGAGATCGACTTTATGGCGAGCAGGCCGAACAGGCGTTCCAGGCTCTGGTCGAAGTTCTTGTCGAGGCGGTCGAGAACAGGGGAAACTGCGGACATCTGGCGGGCCTTTCGATTCTGGCGGCGAATCTAGAGCCCATGTTGCGAAACGGAAAGCCCGCGACCGTTGGGCCACAGCTTCCTGTCCAAAGGCAAAAAAATGCCGCCGTGGTGGAGGGAACCACGGCGGCCTTTACTCGAAACGATGCGGCAGCCCGGAGAGGGGGGATAGGCTGCCGCAAGTGTCCGGGATAGGCGGGGGACGGGCCTTGCTCCGGACTTCGGCGAAAACTGCCGATGGCGTTTATCTGTGTCTGCGAACGTGGCGATTCAAGGGCACAAAAATTACACTTTTGTAACATAGGCGTGAGCGAACAAAGCTCCGGCCAGGCCGCATGGCAGGCCAAGCTCGCACGCCATTTGTCAGGGTGTTGCCGGAACCCTTGGCGGAAGCCGCCTTTGGCATGGACCGCGGCGCTGCGCCGCGCTATTCCCTCGTGCCATGAAAAAAGGCGATCATCTCTTCCTTGTCGACGGCTCCGGCTACATCTTCCGTGCCTATCACGCGCTGCCGCCGCTGTCCCGCAAGTCCGACGGGCTGCCGACCAGTGCCGTGCTCGGCTTCTGCAACATGGTCTGGAAGCTGACGCAGGACGCCCGCAACACCGATGTCGGCATCGTGCCGACGCATTTCGCCGTGATTTTCGACTATTCGTCGAAGACCTTCCGCAACGACCTCTACCCCGAATACAAGGCCAACCGCTCGGCGCCGCCGGAAGATTTGATCCCGCAATTCGGCCTGATCCGCCAGGCGACCAGGGCCTTCAACCTGCCATGCCTTGAGACGGAAGGCTACGAGGCCGACGATTTGATCGCCACCTATTGCCGGCTTGCCTGCGAAGCCGGCGCCGACACCACCATCATCTCTTCCGACAAGGATCTGATGCAACTGGTCGGCCCAACGGTTGCCATGTACGACCCGATGAAGGACCGCCAGATCGGTGTTCCCGAGGTGATCGAGAAATGGGGCGTGCCGCCACAGAAAATGATCGACCTGCAGGCGCTGACTGGCGATTCGGTCGACAATGTGCCGGGCGTGCCCGGCATCGGGCCGAAGACGGCAGCGCAATTGCTCGAACAGTTCGGCGACCTCGACACGCTGCTCGCCCGCGCCGGCGAGATCAAGCAGGACAAGCGGCGCGAATCGATCATCGCCAATGCCGACAAGGCACGCATTTCGCGTGACCTGGTGAGGCTGAAGAACGACGTGCCGGTGACCGAAGGGCTTGACGAATTCGTATTGCATGCGCCGGACGGCCCCAGGCTGATCGGCTTCCTCAAGACCATGGAATTCTCGACGCTGACCCGCCGCGTGGCCGAAGCGACCGGAACCGACGCGGGCGACGTTCCAGCCACCCCCGTCACCATAGAGCGTGCCGATACCGCGCATGGCCCCGATATGGGTTTTGGCGTGCCCGCGGCCGCCGAGAGCGCACCGCCGTCGGACGAAGCGGCACTCGAAGCTCCGGCCGCAGCCAAGCAAGGCGACACCCCATCCCTGCTTTCGGCGCTTCGCCTGGAGGCTGCCACCGCCCGCAAGATCGACACCGGCGCCTACACCTGCATCCGCGACGCCGCGACGCTGAAGGCCTGGATCGCCGAGGCGATGGAGAGAGGCATCGTCGCCTTCGACGTTAAGACGTCCTCGCCCGATCCGATGCGGGCCGAACTGATCGGCCTTGCCATGGCCGTCGCGCCCGGCCACGCCGCCTATGTGCCGCTTGCCCACAAAAACGGCAATGGCGACCTGCTCGGCGGCGGCGCGGTCGAAAACCAGGTCCCGATCCGCGACGCGCTGGCGTTGCTCAAGCCGCTGCTCGAGGACAAATCCGTCCTCAAGATCGTGCACGACATGAAATACCGCCTTGTCGTCATGAGCCGTCACGGCATCGAGATCGGCCCCTATGACGACACCATGCTGATCTCCTACGTGCTCGAGGCCGGAACCCACGGTGGCCACGGCCTGGAGGCGCTGGCCGATAAATGGCTCGGCCACGCGACCATTCCGCTGAAGGAACTGGCCGGTTCGGGAAGAAGCTTCGTCGGCCTCGATCAGGCCGACCTCGGCAAGGCGACGGCTTACGGGGCCGAGCACGCCGACGTCGCGCTCAGGCTCTGGCAGGTGCTGAAGCCACGGCTTGCCGCCAAGGGCCTGGTCTCGGTCTATGAACGGCTTGAACGGCCGTTGGTGCCGGTCCTGGCACGGATGGAGCAGCGCGGCATCTCCGTCGACCGGCAGATCCTGTCGCGGCTCTCCGGCGAACTGGCACAGGGTGCCGCACGGCTCGAGGACGAGATCTACCAGCTGGTCGGCGAACGCATCAACATCGGCTCGCCAAAACAGCTCGGCGACATCCTGTTCGGCAGGATGGGTCTGCCCGGCGGTTCAAAAACCAAGACCGGCCAGTGGTCGACCTCGGCGCAGCTTCTCGAAGACCTCGCCGCCGAAGGCCACGAATTGCCGCGCAAGATCGTCGACTGGCGCCAGCTGACCAAGCTGAAATCGACCTATACCGATGCGCTGCCCGGCTTCATCCATCCCGACACCAAGCGCGTCCACACCTCCTACGCGCTTGCCGCGACGACGACCGGGCGGCTGTCGTCCTCGGATCCCAATCTGCAGAACATTCCGGTGCGCACCGTCGAGGGTCGAAAGATCAGGACGGCCTTCATCGCCGACAAGGGCAACAAGCTGGTTTCCGCCGACTACAGCCAGATCGAATTGCGCGTGCTCGCCCACGTCGCCGAAATCCCGCAGCTCAAGCAGGCCTTCGCCGATGGCGCCGACATCCACGCCATCACCGCGTCTGAAATGTTCAACGTGCCGGTCGAGGGCATGCCTTCGGAAGTGCGCCGCCGTGCCAAGGCGATCAATTTCGGCATCATCTACGGCATTTCGGCCTTTGGCCTTGCCAACCAGCTGTCGATCGCGCGCGAGGAAGCCGGCGACTACATCAAGAAATATTTCGAGCGCTTCCCCGGCATCCGCGACTATATCGATGCGACCAAGGCCTATGCCCGCGAGCACGGCTTCGTCGAGACCATTTTCGGCCGCCGCATCCACTATCCGGAAATCAGATCGTCAAATCCTTCGGTCCGGGCGTTCAACGAGCGCGCCTCGATCAACGCACGCCTGCAGGGCACCGCCGCCGACATCATCCGTCGCGCCATGATCCGTATGGACGAGGCGCTGGAAAAAGCCAGGCTTTCTGCCCGCATGCTGCTGCAGGTGCATGACGAGCTGGTTTTCGAGACGGTCGAAGCCGAGGTCGAGGCGACGATCCCGGTCGTCTGCCACGTCATGGAGAACGCCGCCATGCCGGCGGTATCGATGTCGGTGCCGCTGCACGTCGACGCCCGCGCAGCCAACAACTGGGAAGAGGCGCATTAGGGCGGGCCACAGAGCCATGTTCGGTTCAAGGTTCACGAGCAGCAGCGGTATGCTATAGTGCCCGTATGATCACCAAGGCACTTGAGAATCTGGTAAGGCATGCGGAAGCTTGGCCTCGCGAAGACCAGGAGGAGCTTGCTGATTACGCCCGCGTCATCGAGGCGCGGCGGACTGGCGTGTATGCGATGTCGGAATCAGAGCGCAGCGCGGTCACAGCGGGCCTAGCAGAGGCCGATCACGGCACTTTCGTAGATGAGGATACCGTTCGCGCGGCCGACACCCGCCGCAGGCTATGAAGGTCCGATTTACGCGGCAAGCCTTTGCCGAACGCGAGGCGATTTTCAACTACCTCGAAGAGCGGGCGCCTCAGGGCGCCCTTTCAGTCATTTCTCGGATCCACGCTGGGATTTCGCGACTTGCCGAATTTCCCGAAAGCGGTCACGCGACCGACATCCCTGGCGTTCGCGTCCTCTTCATAGGCCGCTACCCTTATAAGGTCTTCTATCGTGCCCGTGCCGACGCAATTGAGATCCTGCACATCCGGCATACCTCAAGGAGACCCTTTCCCTACTGAGCCGATCCGGGAACACCCGGCGAGGGCTCGGAAAACCTTGCTCCGCCTTCGCCGCGTTGCTCCGGCCTCAAGCCGCCTCGGCCAAACACTTCGCACATGTCCCACGAAACTCGATCACCGCCTTCTTGGCGGCGAAGCCGGTCGAGCGCACCCATTCGTCGAGCCGGTGTCCGACATCGTGGTCGGAGAACTCGGTCACCTGGCCGCAGGTGTCGCAGATGGCAAACGCCGTCATCGAATGGCTGTGGTCGTGCGGCTCGGCACAGGCGACGAAGGAATTGAGGCTTTCGAGCCTGTGCACGAAGCCGGATTTCACCAGCGTGTCGAGCGCCCGGTAGACCTGCAGCGGCGCGCGAAAACCGCGCTCGCGCAATTGGTCGAGCAACGTATAGGCGCTGAGCGGGCCGCTGGCGGCCTCGAGTTTCTCGAGCACGCAAAGCTGGTTCTTCGTCAGTACATCCCTTGCCGCCATGATCCCGTTCCAAGCCGCTCCGTGCCGATCGCTGCCATTAGGCATACAAACCGGCCTCTGCCACTGAGATAGCGACGAACTGCCTTTTTTGCTACTGTTTGTATTCGCAGCCGGTGGTCGGCTGGCCGGCGACGCCATATTCAAAATACTGACAAAATCCTCGGCCAGGCTGGCCGTGCTTGGAAATTCGATCGGGCTTGGGGAAGCAATCATGATCAAAGTGACGCGGCGGACGCTGCTTGCCGGCACGTCCGCGCTGGCCGCTGCCGGCCTGGTGCCGTTTCGGGCATTCGCAGCGGCGCGCACCTACCATGCGCTGCTTGTTGCCTGCACCGATTACCCGAACCTGCCGAAGAAAAACTGGCTGATCGGACCGAAAAACGATGCCGGCCTGGTGCGCGATTACCTCCTGGGGAACACGCCCGCGCCGGTAAAACTCCTGGCCGAAAACGTCACGCTGCTCGCCAAGGATGTCGAAGGCGCCAACGGACCGCCGACACATGCGGCGATCAAGGCGGCGTTGGCCGATCTTGCCGCCAAGGTCCAGCGCGACGATTTCGTCTACCTGCATTTGTCCGGTCACGGCGCGCAGCAGCCGGCAGCGAACAAGGGCGACGAGACGGACGGCCTCGACGAGATTTTCTTGCCGTCCGACATCGACAAATGGGTCAACCGCGAAAAGGGCGTGCCCAATGCGCTGGTCGACAACGAGATCGGCACCGCGCTCGACGCTATCCGCGACAAGGGCGCCTTTGTCTGGGCCGTATTCGACTGCTGCCATTCCGGCACTGCGACGCGCGCCGCCGAGGTCGACGACGAGTTGGAACGCAAGGTCGAGTTCGCCGATCTGGTCGGCGGCGACGACGCTGCCAGGGCGGCTGCGGTGAGAGCCTATGACGAGATTGCGTCGGCCGCGCCACGCGGCTTTGACGAGGACGGGCAGCGCAAGCCGGCCTTCAAGCTGACGCCGACCGGCGCCGAGCCGACCACCAAGGGCAAATTGGTCGCCTTCTACGCGGCGCAGACGGTGGAGACGACGCCCGAGATGCCGCTGCCCAAGGGCACGGCCGATGCACCGCGTTTCGGCCTGTTCACCTTCACCATCCTGTCGAAACTGGCCGAGAACCCCAACATCACCTATCGCCAGCTCGGCCAGGCCGTGCTGCAGCAATATTCGGCGGACGGCCGCACCCGGCCAACGCCGCTGTTCGAGGGAGAACTCGACGCACGCGTCTTCGGCACCGACAAGACAGACGCGGTCATGCAATGGCCGATCGTCATCGAGAACGACAAAGCCACGATTGGCGGCGGGTTGCTGCATCGCCTCACCCTGGGCAGCAGGCTCGCAATATTGCCGTCGGCGCCGTCGCCGCTGTCCGAGGCGCTTGGCTATCTCCAGGTTCAGTCGGCGAAAAACCTGGAAAGCCGGGTCAAGCCGGTCGAGTTCGGCGGCAAGCCGGCGCTCAAGCTGGCCGATATCCCCGCCAATGCCTATGCACGGCTGGCCGAGCTCGCCGTCGACTACAAGCTCGTGGTCGCGCGGCCGGCAGCGGCCAAAGGCCTCGAGAAAGAGGCCGCGCTGGCGAACTCGGTTCTCGACGAACTGGCGGCCAGGAAGAGCTCAGGGTTTCACATCGCGCTGGTCGAGCCGGGCAAGAGCGCAGATCTGCGTCTCGCAGTGCTGCGCGAGAACGCCATTGCCGGCACCGCAGCAGATGCCACCGACACGCCGGCGCTGTGGTTCCTGCCGGCTTCGGGCGACATGACGCTCAAGGACGGCAGCAAGCCGCCGTCGATCGTCATTCATCCGGACGGCCGCGAAAAGTTGATCGAGGCCGCCGCAGGGAATCTGACGAAAATCTTCCGCGCCATCGGCCTGTCGAGGCTGGCCGCCGCCTCCGATTATCGGCCGGAAAAGGTCAGC
Organism: Mesorhizobium sp. M0768; assembly: GCF_040320195.1. NCBI lineage: Bacteria > Pseudomonadati > Pseudomonadota > Alphaproteobacteria > Hyphomicrobiales > Phyllobacteriaceae > Mesorhizobium > Mesorhizobium sp. M0768. The sequence goes on from NZ_JAMYPD010000003.1 coordinate 373,054, forward strand.
GTCGAGTTCCGGATCAAGCGTTTTGACAGCGACACGCTGCAGCCGATCGAAGCGTCGACGGTGCCGCGTGTTTCGCCCGACGATCAGGTCCACGTACTGGCCAGGAACGGTTCGACCAACCTGGTCGACATCAACGTGCTCTACGTCGGCTCCGACTATTCCATCCAGCATTTTCTTGCCGAGCGCCTGACCGAAGGCGCCGTGCTCGAGGAAGGCCTGTTCAAATTCACCGACACCAGCTTCGGCATGGAGCGGATGATCGCCGTCTTGACCGAGGCGCCGCCGCAGAGCGAGAAGCAGGATCTGAGCTTCCTGGCGCAAGAGGGGGTTGTCTCGGTAACGCGGGGACTGGGACAGCCAAGCTTCGCCGACATGCTGGCCGATATCGGCATGGCCCCGGCGACGCGGTCGGCCATGCGGCTGACCGACGACAAGGGGTCGAAGGGCGCCGTGATGATTTTTCCGATGGAGACGGTGCCGCGCGCCTGAGGCGCGGTCAGGTGCCCGGCCGGGCCTCTTGCCTAATCGGCTGATAAGGAACATTCTTCGACCACCGCTGTCGGCGGCCGAACGGAACGGGTGAGGGCGTTCGTGAACAGGATCGTATTTTCGTGGCGCGCAACAACCGCCGGCCTTGTCGCCGGGCTGTTGCTGGCCGCCAATGCTTCGGCGGACGAGGCTTGCGGCCTCTGCGCCAAGGAGGTCGTCATCAACTCCGAACTGGCGAGCTGCTTTCTCGACCAGTACGACCGGATCGCCAAAACCGGCAACACCGCCGTTGTCGTCGATCTCAGCAGCTGCGCGTCGCGCGGCGTGGTCGAGCCGTTGCCGTCGCCGGGCAAGGCGCAGGTGGAGCCTGACGTGCAGTTCATCGTTTCGCGCACGCAGCTGGATTGCCTGAAGAAGAAGCTGGAGACGCCGGGCATCGTGCTCGACCCGTCCGCCACCATAGAACTGGACAGCTGCGGATGACGAAAGCGGGGGGCAACGCAACGCAGCAGGCAGTGACGGCGCCGGTACCGCAAAAGAAGCCGGTGTCGCTGCCGGAAACCGTCGAAGGCTGCCGTGGGTGAGCAATCACGAGGTCAAGAAGGAGGCGAACCCATTCACCGATCGCGACTGGCGCATGCTCGTCTATGCCTGGTCCGGATTGCTGGTGCGCCTGGCGATCATCTTCACCTTGATCTTTTCGGTCTACCAGTTCCTGGCGAACCAGGAGCAGAAGCGCGTCGAGCAGACGATGTCGCTGGTCGAGCTCTGGGAAAGCAAGGATTACCAGCAGGCGCAACGGGCCCTCAAGCAACGCCTGGCGGCGCTCAACGCCAAATACGGCAATCTGCTCAGTGCCAATCCGACGCCGACCGAGGAACAGGTGTTCAGACAGCGCATCGGCATCGAAGCGATGAGCGCTACCGGCGGCGACATGCCGCTTGCCGACTTCAGCGACAATTTCGACCGCGTCGTCTATTTCCTCAACCGCCTTTCCTTCTGCGTCGAAGGCAGGCTGTGCTCGCGCGACGTCGCCGACTCCTATTTCCGCGACTATGCCGCTTCCTTCTGGAGCTATTTTGCCGGCTATATCGATAAGGAGCGCAAGGCCGGTTCACCGACTTTCGCCCAGCCGATCGAGAACTATGTGCGCCAGGCGCCACCCTCGGCCCAGTCCAGATAATTCCCGAAAATGCGAAAGCCGGCGACGGAAATGCTCCGCCGCCGGCCGGTTTTCCGCGACGATCGCGGCGGAAACTCTGCAGGCCTATTTGTACAGGCTGTTGATCCACTGGACGTTGATGGCGTTCAGGCGCACGGCGGTATTGGCATCCGGGCTCTCGGCCACGTTCACGCCGGTGATGACGCGCTGCTTGGAGCCATTGTCATAGGCATAGACCGAGCTGCCGCTCGACCCTGGATAGGTGTCGCAGTCGTACTGGAAATACTCGGTGGCGATGTTTTCGGCATGCACTTCGCAGGTCGCCTTCCACATCGTGCCCATCGGCTTGTCGCCGGGATAGCCGATGATGTTGGCGGTGAAATCGCCGAGGTCGTCATAATTGGCATAGCCGAGCCAGCCGAGGTTGGTGCCGACATCCTGCTTCAGGGTGACGATGCCGAGATCCCACGGCACGACCGAGCCGTAAAAGCCCTGGTAATTGTCGATGAAGCCCTGGATGACATAAGCGCTTTCATAGGTGAAGGCGCCGAACGGCGCGTCGTCGGCAGTCTTGCCGTTGAGAGCCGGCACGAACAGGATATCGTCGAGCCAGGCCTTGTCCTCGTGGCTGTAGAGGCAGTGCGCCGCGGTGAGCACCGTGCGCGGGCCGATCAGCGTCGCCGAGCAGCTGCCATAACTGCCGCTCTTCGATTTGCCTTCGAGATAGCCGATCGCGGTGAACGGGTAGGTTTTGGTATTCTTGATCTGCTCGCGGTCGTCCGTGCCGAACACCTGACGGCCGGCCTCTTCGCCTCCGCTCAGTCCGGAATTGTCGGACTTCTGCCCGTCGGCGGGCGCGTTCATGTCCTTGATGACAAGGTCCTTCAGCGCCTCGTTCGGGTCAATCTTGATGTCCTTGCCATCGGCGGAGCGGCCGACGATGCCATAGGATTTGACGGCCGTTGCTTCGTCGGTGAGCGGCGCGGCGCGGTTGGCCTCGTCGTCGGTCAGTTTCGGCGGGGCGATTGGTTTCGCCCGGCCGGGCTTGTAATCGCCCGATGTTACATCCCGCATGCTTTCGCCGTTGCCGGCATTGGCGGAACCTGGATCGGCAGCCAAGGCAGGAACCGCCCACATTGCGGTGGAAAGCAACGCGGACGCAATAATGCTATGTGTCAGTTTTGTCATGGTGAGACTCTCCCAAAAGTCAGCAAGGACTGGATCAAGATACAGAAATATTGTCGAGATCGTGGTGGCGCAAAAAAATGAAATTGGTTACCGGTGCCTTTACCGGGCCATTATTCAGTGCAGCCAGTTTAGGTCCCCGCCAAAAATGCCTGCAACGGTATACTGCCTAAAATAATCCAACATTGGCAACGACAAATTGCTTCCACATAGCCCGTGGGGGGCTATAGGATTTTGGGCGGGTTGGCTCGACAGCACGACTAGCAGAAATGGTGCTCGGCTTTGTGACGGATCGTGCTTCGCCGTGGAGCATGATCTCACCGGCCGGTTCCATTTCAGTGGACCATGCGTCGGCGACTGACCTGTCGGGAACATCGTCTCAGGGGGTTCGAGGTGAAGATCATCCATAGGTTCAGACCGATTGCCGCCGCCGCGCTGCTCGGCATCGCGGCGGCCTTGCCGGCCGTCAAATCCGTTCATGCCAGGGACGCGGCCGCTCGGCCGGAGGCGGCGATCTCGCCGATGAAACGCGTGGCCGAGGCCAGGGCCAAGGCCAGGGCGGAGAACCCCGACGGCGCCGATCGCGTCTACGGCGGCAAAGAGGCCGAGAAGGGCGCTTACCCGTTCCAGGTGGCATTGCTGACCACCGGCAAACTGGACAAAAGCCCGGCCTCGCAGGCGAATGCGCAGTTCTGCGGCGGCAGCCTGATCGCGCCGCAATGGGTGCTGACGGCGGCGCACTGCCTCAATGACGACGGCGAGCCGATTTCGCCTGATGTGGTCACCGTGCTCACCGGCGCCACCGATCTGAGCGAGGGCAAGCGCTACAAGGCGGTGGAGATCATCGTCAACGAGGGCTACAGCGAGCAGACGCTGGACAACGATCTCGGCTTGATCCGGCTGGCCGCGCCGGCCGATGCCCCGACCATCAAAATTGCCCGTGAGCCGACACCAGACGCCGGCAAGACGACGGTCACCGGCTGGGGCAAGATGCAGGACGGAACGTTTCCCACCGCACTGATGGTCGCCGACCTGGACCTCCAGCCGAACGCAACCTGCAACAGCGGCATCAAGGCGATTTATGCGCATGATTTGAAGGCAGCGCTCGGCGAACTCGCCCGCCGCATGCGTTATTCGGAAAGGGGCATCGAGGCGGCCGCCAACGCGATTGCGGCCGATATGGCCGATCCGCTGACCGGCAACATGATCTGCGCCGGCACGGCCAGCGGCGAGCGCGACGCCTGCAATGGCGACAGCGGCGGACCGCTGTTCATGACCGGCGCCGATGGTCCGGTGCAGGTCGGCGTCGTCAGCTGGGGCGAAGGGCCGGCCGACGGCGGCACCGCCTGCGGCCACAAGAACGCCTACGGCATCTACACGCGGCTGGCCAATTACACCGGCTGGATCGAGGAGAAGATGAGGACGGCAGCGCCCGCAGCGCCCAAAGCCCTCGGCACGGCGCAGAAGCCCGCCACGCCCTGACCGGTGTCATTTGCTGAATGACGGCGGGAGCAATCCCGCCGTTTCTGCCCGGAACCTTAGGTTGGGACTAAAACCAGCGATCGCGGCGCTGGTCTGTGGCGGCCAAGGCGAGGCCCAGTAGCGCCCCTACGGCCGCTCCGAGTATGAAGGCGGACGATATTGTGCCGGGATTCTCCTGGACCACGCCCGACACCGTCTGCGCCCTGTTGCGCAGGGCTTGTGCTGTCCGAGAGGCGCGCTCGGCAGCGTTGTCATACCAGCCGCCGGCGTCTTCGATCGCCTCTTCCGCGCGTTCGGCCAAGGTCCGATTGATCTTGCTGATCTCGCGCCTCAGCTGCGCGACCTGCTTCTCCAGGGCTTCCTGAGCTTCACGTTGAGTCATCTTCGGTGCTGCGGATTCGTTCGGTTCGTCGGCCATGGTAATCTCCTTTGCTCAGGCTCGGCTCAACGGCCGGCCCACTGTGCAGGTTCCTCCGCAAAACGCGTATGTCCGGTGTTTGTTCGGTGAGAAACCGGCTTTTGTCCGGCATGTCTGCGAATTCGGCATCAACATCGGATCGTTCCGGCGCTCCCCGCGTTGGTGAAAACGCCACAAGGGAGGAACCGCCATGGATGACGATCGGCATGAAAAAATTCGGCAGCGAGCCTATGAAATCTGGGTGCGCGAGGGGCGTCCGCACGGCGAACATGAGCGTCATTGGCAGCAGGCAAAACATGAGCTTGGTCTCGACGACGCGGACCGCGTTGCGGCGGGAACGATCGCCAGTTCCGACGTTCTGACGGTCGAGGCACTAGCGATGCGCACCGGGATAACCGGTGATCAGGCGCAAGAGCTGATCGACAGGCTTGGCAACGACAGGGCGACGCTGGAGGAAGCCGCGCGGAACCTCAAGGCAGCCGAAAGCTAGCCGCTGGCTGTCGAGGTCGAAGACGGCTGCCAACTGAAGTGGCAAATCTGACCCCGCGCACGCGAGTTGCCGGACTTATTGTATCCCACGGCATCATCGCCGCGTCCGCATGCGCCGACCGCGGTCGGCGCCAGGACGCTGGCCTATGATGCCGAAATAAATTTTGATAAGGATTGCAGATGTACTGGAGAGTAGAGGAAGATGTATTGAGGTACCGTCCACCTCTTGTCGGCAGTGCGCGATGTCGGGTTGGACCCTGTGCGCGCGGGACTGGTGAGGCAGGCGGCCGATTGGCCTGGTCAAGCGCCCGGGCGCATCTGACGGATCAACTCGACGGCGTTGTGGATCTGAGACCGATGAAGGACCGGCTGCCATCGTCGACGGGCTGTTCGATTTGCTCGACACGGATGTCGCGGCTCAAAAAGGTGCACCGTCACCGTAATTAAATTTCACCAGTTACCGGGCGGACTGTACTGAATGATAGCGATCTTGCCTACTATGCTGTAAATCCATTCAATTCATTGAGGTTTCCGTAATGAGTAATCGGATATCGTGGATTGAGAATACCGAAGTAACTTTGATTAGAATCGAATTGTATTCGGTTGTGATTGAAGCTTTGTCCTTAGACATGGGAGATAGGATATCGATAGATATAAATAGCGATTTTAAAATCTATATTTCAGATGAGCTCTCAAAGTACGATGTCGTAAAACACAACGGATCACTTCCAATTCTTTGGAAATTAATAGGTATGAGCATAGTTTCCGTAAAATTCGATCAAGACGCCCTCGAAATAGAGCTCAACGACGGCGTACGCATCTCTGTCGAACTAGAAATTGGAAAGTTGGAGCAAGTTAGCTTTCGCCGCACAAAGCCAGATACACTCGAACACCTTCCCTGAAGCCCGGCAGAAATTACGGTGACAGTGCACTCTTTACTATGTTCGCCCGGCTGTCGTTGTGTAGATTGACCGCGTGGCTCAAATGCTCGCATCGTCGTTCCCGGTCTGAGTCGTGGATGCCGTCATCGCCTACTTCCTCGGCGGCCCCTTGCGCTCGGCCGATGCCGCCCAGAGATTGATGTCCGACTCGCGGGCAAAGGTGTCGATCTCGGCGAGTTCGGCATCGCTGAAGTCGAGCGCCTTCAGCGCGCCGACGCAATCCTCGACCTGTTCCGGCCGGCTGGCGCCGATCAGCGCCGATGTGACCCTGCCTCGGCGCAGCACCCAGGCCAGCGCCATCTGCGCCAGCGTCTGGCCGCGGCGACGGGCGATGACGTTCAGCGCCTCGATATTGGCGATCGATTTGTCGTTGATGAATGCCGGGCGCAGCGACTTGCCCTGGCTGGCGCGGCTGCCATCGGGGATGCCGCCGAGATATTTGTCGGTCAGCATGCCTTGCGCCAGCGGCGAGAACACGATCGAGCCGACACCAAGCCCCTCCAGCGTATCGAGCAGGCCATCATCCTCGACCCAGCGGTTGAGCATCGAATAGCTCGGCTGATGGATCACGCAAGGCGTGCCGAGCTGCTTCAATATGTCGGCGGCCTCGCGGGTGCGCTGCGAATTATAGGAGGAAATGCCGGCATAGAGCGCCTTGCCCGAGCGCACCGCGTGATCGAGCGCGCCCATCGTTTCCTCCAGCGGGGTGTCGGGGTCGAAGCGGTGCGAATAGAAGATGTCGACATAGTCGAGCCCCATCCGCTTCAGGCTCTGGTCGAGGCTGGCCAGCACATATTTGCGGCCGCCCCACTCGCCATAAGGCCCTGCCCACATTTCGTAGCCGGCCTTGGTCGAGATGATCAGCTCGTCGCGATAACCGGCAAAGTCCGTCCGCAGGATCTCGCCGAACGCCCGCTCCGCCGAGCCGGGCGGCGGGCCGTAATTGTTGGCGAGGTCGAAATGCGTGATGCCCAGATCGAACGCCCTGCGCGTGATCGCCTGCTTGGTTCTATGCGACGTGTCGTCGCCGAAATTGTGCCACAGCCCAAGCGAGATCGCCGGCAGCTTCAGGCCGGACCGCCCGCAGCGATTGTAGACCATCTTGTCATAGCGGTTTTCGGCGGGGACATACGGCATGGGAAATCCTCAAATCGAAACGAGCCCGACGGCTGCCGCCGCGACAGTGGGGCAGTCGAGCTTGCCACCCTTAGCCTCTCCCCACGCAAACGGGGAGAGGCTTTTTGCGGTGCTTGGGAGGTGCGCCGCCTACTTGGTTTTCTTCTTCGCCAGCAGCTCCTTCGCCGCCTTGACGCCGAGTGCCGCGGGCCGCTCGCAGCTGGTCTGCATGGCGACGAACTTTCCGGTCTCGCCCGAACGCAACAGGCCGGTCATGACGTCGACGGCATGCAGCGCCAGTTCCATCGAGCAGCGGTGCGGCCGGCCTTCCCTGATCGCGATCGCCATGTCGGCCAAACCGGCGGTGCGGTAGTTGGCCATCATGCCTTGCGAATGCATCTCGTTGGGCACGCCGAACGGATGCGGCCATTTCGGCAGCTTCTTCACCGGTTTGGCGGCTTCGGTGTAGCGCACTTCGCCGCCGAAGAAGTTCGGATCCGGCACGAACACCGTGCCCGCCTCGCCATAGAGCTCCATGGGCGCGTGGCCGTGGCTCCAGACATCCCAGCTGGTGTTGAGCGTCACCACGGCGCCGTTCTCGAATTCCAGCACGCCGTGGATCGTCGTTGGCGTGGAGACCGGGATCTTTTCGCCGGCGCGCGGCTTCGAGCTGATGATGCGTTCCGTCATCGGGATTGAAGCGAAGGCCGCGACCTGCTTCACCGGCCCGATCAGCTGGATCAGGTTGGTGATGTAATAGGGTCCGATATCGAGCACCGGCCCGGCGCCCGGCTGGAAGAAGAAGTCCGGATTGGGGTGCCAATGCTCCATGCCATGGCTCATCACATGACAGGTGCCGCTGGTGATCCTGCCGAGCCTGCCGGTGTCGATCAGGTCGCGGACAAGCTGGTGCGCGCCGCCGAGGAAGGTGTCGGGCGCCGAACCGATGCGCAGCCCCTTGCTTTCCGCCCGTTTTTTCAGGTCGAGCCCTTCCTTGACCGACAGCACGAAGGGCTTCTCCGAATAGACGTGCTTGCCGGCGTCGAGGATCTGCTTCGAAACCTCGTAATGCACCGCCGGAATGGTCAGGTTGACGATGATGTCGATATCGTCGGCCTTGAGCAGCCCCTCGACGGTCTCGGCGCGCAGTTTGAACTCTTTTGCCCGCGCTTTCGCCGCTTCCATGTTGATGTCGGCGCAGGCGCGCATCTCGATGCCGCGAAACAGCGGTGCCAGCGAGAAATACGCCTTCGAGATGTTGCCGCAGCCGATGACGCCGATGCCAAGTTTTGTTGCCATGCTGGTGTGCTCCTAATAGGTTTTGGCGGCTGCGATCGAGCGGCGGGCGAAGCGCTCGATATCATTGGGATTGTCCTGTTCCATGACGTAGTATTTCGCGGCGCTTTTGGCGCGTAGCGCCTTGATCAGGCCGGGCCAGTCGATGGTGCCGTGGCCGACGTCGGACCAGCCGTCCTCGTCGAGGCCCTCGCCCGGCTTGGCCAGGTCCTTGACATGGACGGCGACGATGCGCTTGCCGTGCTTCTCGATCCAGGGCAGCGGATCGACGCCGCCGCGCACCACCCAGGCGACGTCCATCTCCCAGCCGATGTCGGGCGCGGAGGACAGGATATGGTCCTGCGGCACCGAACCGTCGGCAAGCGCCTTGAACTCGAAATCATGGTTGTGCCAGGCAAAGCCATAGCCGGCTTTCCTGGCCGTCTCGCCGACCTTGGCCAGGCGTTCGCCGAAGCCGCGCCAGCCGGCTGTGTCGGCCGGCCTGAACTCGGCGTTCAGGAACGGGCAGATGAGCAGCGTGATGCCGAGCGCGTCGGCCGTCCTGCGCACGCCGTCGAAATCCTTCTCGAGCGCGTCGATCGAGAAATGCCCGGTCGGCATGGCGAGCCCGTTTTTGTCGAGCTCGGCACGGAACGCCTTGGGATCGTCATAGACGCCGCCGAACCCTTCGACTTGGCTGTAACCAAGCTCCCCCAGCATCTTGAGCACGCCCTCCCAGGGCTGGAAATTGCGGGCGCTGTAAAGTTGGAATGACCAGTTCATCGTCTCTGTCCGTTTTCTTGTGGATGGTTAGTTTGGGGGATGAGTCTTGCGGGAGTAGAAGAGTCTTGGGAGGCTAAATCATGCTCTAGAGGCGGTTACCTGTGGCGGCGTCGAAAAGCGAGGCGCGCATCGGGTCAAAACCGATGCCGACCGCCTCGGCGTTGTTTGGCGTGCGCTCGGCCGTCACCCGCACGGTGAAATTCTGGCCGGCGAGCTTCAGCCAGACCAGCGTGTCGGAACCCATGGGCTCGACGACCTCGACATTTGCCGTGGCTGCGAACGGCCATCCCGTGCCGCTGTTGAACGCCACGTGCTCGGGGCGGATGCCGAACACGGCCGGCCCTGGCACCGGGTCCTTCTCGAAAGCATAGGTGGCAAGCGGTATCCGCACATCCTCGGCGACGAAGTGCCAGTCGCCTGCCGCTTGCTCCAGTCTGCCGTCGAGGAAGTTCATTGCCGGCGAGCCGAGGAAGCCGGCGACAAACCGGTTGACCGGCCGGTTATAGATGGTCTGCGGCGCATCGAGCTGCTGGATGACGCCGCCCTTCATCACCGCGATACGGTCGGCCAGCGTCATCGCCTCGATCTGGTCGTGGGTGACGTAGATCATGGTGTTCTCGAGCTTGCGATGCAGCAGCTTGATCTCGACGCGCAATTCCGCGCGCAGCTTGGCGTCGAGGTTGGAGAGCGGCTCGTCGAACAGAAAGACATCGACGTCACGCACAAGTGCGCGCCCGATCGCCACGCGCTGGCGCTGGCCGCCGGACAGCGCCGCCGGCTTGCGATGCAAAAGCGGTTCGATCTGCAGGATCTCGGCGGCCCGGGCGATGCGCTTGGCGATCTCGTCCTTGGCGAGGCCGGCAACGCGCAGCCCGAACGACAGGTTCTTCTCCACCGTCATCTGCGGATAGAGCGCGTAGGACTGGAACACCATGCCGATGCCGCGATCCTTGGGCTCTTCCCAGGTGACGTTCTTGCCCTTGATGAAGATGCGGCCTTCGGAAACGTCGAGCAGCCCGGCAATGCAGTTGAGCAAGGTCGACTTGCCGCAGCCGGACGGACCGAGCAGCACGATGAATTCGCCTTCGGCAACATCGAGGTTGAGCGTCTGCAGCACCGATATCGCACCGAAATTCAGCGACAGGTTCTGGATCGAGACGCTGGTGCCGTTTGCCGCAATGCTGCCGTTTGCGTTCATCGCCATCATCCTTTCACCGCGCCGGCGGCGATGCCGCGCACAAACAATTTTCCGGACAGGAAATAGACGATCAGCGGCACCAGGCCGGTCAGGATGGTGGCTGCCATGTTGACGTTGTATTCCTTCACGCCTTGCACCGAGTTGACGATGTTGTTGAGCTGCACCGTCATCGGATAGGTGTCGGGGCGGGTGTAGACGACGCCGAACAGGAAGTCGTTCCAGATGCCGGTCACCTGCAGGATGATGGCGACGACAAAGATCGGCAGCGACATCGGCAGCATGATGCGGAAATAAATGCCCCAGAAGCCGGCGCCGTCGACACGCGCTGCCCGGAACAGCTCCTCCGGCATGGAGGTAAAGTAGTTGCGGAACAACAGTGTGAGGATCGGCATGCCGAAGATGGAATGGACGATCACCAGGCCGCTGAGGCTGCCGTAAAGGCCGACTTCGCGCAGGATGATAACGATCGGATAGATCATCACCTGATAGGGGATGAAGGCGCCGACGATCAGGATGATGAAGAAGGTGTCGGCACCTTTGAAGCGCCAGTTGGCAAGCGCATAGCCGTTCACCGAGGCGAGCGCGATCGACAGGATCACCGACGGGATCGTGATGCGCACCGAATTCCAGAAGCCACGCGACAGCCCGTCGCAGTTGAGCCCGGTGCAGGCGCTCGACCAGGCCTTGACCCATGGCTCGAAGGTGATCTCCATCGGCGGCGAGAAGATGTTGCCGAGGCGTATCTCGGGCATGCCTTTGAGCGACGTCACCACCATCACATAGAGCGGCAAAAGATAGTAGAGCGCCACCACGATGAGCGTGCCGTAGAGGAAGATGTTGCGGCGCGAGAACATATGCCGCGGCTTCGGCCCGCTCGGCCCGTACGCTTCGAGCGTGCCGGGGCCGGCCGGCAAGGAAACGGTATGGTCAGACACGCTTCTTGCCTCCAAACTCGAGATAGGCCCACGGCACGATGACGATGATCACCGACAGCAGCATCATCGTCGAGGCGGCGAACCCCTGACCGAGGTTCTGGGCGAAGAACATGTAGTCATAGACATATTTGGCCGGGACTTCGGAGGCGATGCCGGGCCCGCCGCTGGTCTGGGCGACAACCAGGTCATAGATCTTGACGATACCGGCAGCGATGATGACAAGCGTGGTGATGAAGACCGGCCGCATCATCGGTATGATGATGAACAGATAGGTCTTCCAGGTCGGTATCCCGTCGACCCGCGCTGCCTTCCAGATATCCTCGTCGATCCCGCGCAGGCCGGCCAGCATCAGGCACATGATGAGCCCGGTGCCCTGCCAGAGAGCGGCGATCAATATGCCGTAGATGACGATGCTGGAATCATAGAGCGGATTGAAGCTGAAGCTCGTCCAGCCGAGGCTGCGCACCACTCCCTGGATCCCGAACTCGGGGTTGAGCAACCACTGCCAGACGAGGCCGGTGACGATGAAGGAGAGGGCGAAGGGATAGAGGAAAATGGTCCGGAACGTGTCCTCGAACCGGATCTTCTGGTCGAGCAGGGCGGCAAGCAGGAAGCCGATCACCAGCGAGAACAGCAGCGACAGCACGCCGTAGATCAGCAGGTTCTCGATCGAGACCAGCCAGCGCGGCACCGACCACAGCCGGTAGTACTGGTCGAGCCCGACGAAATTTAGCCGTGGCAGGAGCTTCGAACTGGTGAAGGAATAAAGCACCGTCCACGCGCTGCCGCCGACAAAGATCACCAGCGCTGTGAGGATCATTGGGATCGAGGCGATCTTCGCATTGAGGTTGCGAAAGAGTTGGCTAGGGCGTTCGCTCTTGCTCATCTGCACAGCCGCTTTGGATCGGGTAAGGGCCGGAGGGTCAAGAGGCCTTGACCCGAGCTCCCGACCCTGCGTTTGCAGGGGCGGGAGTGAGGCGGTCGGTCGATCGCTCAATCGGCCGAACCGACAATGGCGGCGAAGCGCTTCTGCGCATCTTCCACGGTCATGTCCTGCTTGGCGAAGAACTCGGAGAAAAGATCCTCCTTCTGCTTCTGCGTATCCTGCGAAAGCAGCTGGTCGGTCCAGGGCATGATATTGCCCTTGGCGAGAATTTCGAGCCCCTTCTTCATGCAGTCGTTCGCCGCCTTGAGGTCGACGTCGCCGCGTACCGGCAGCGAACCTTTCTTGAGATTGAAGGCGACCTGCGTCTTGGGATCGAGCAGCGTGTGGGCCAGCACTTCCTGTGCCTTCGATTTTTCGGGATCCTTCAGCAGCGGGAAGTAGAAAGCGTCGCCGCCGGTGGCGATCATCTCGTTGAGACCGAGGCCCGGAAGGCAAGTATAGTCCTTGCCGGCGACCTGACCGGCAACCTGGAACTCGCCCTGCGCCCAGTCACCCATGATCTGGCCGCCCGCCTTGCCGGTGATGACCAGATTGGTGGCCTGGTTCCAGTCCTGCACATTGGTGTTCTTGGCCATCTTGCGGGCATCGTCCGCGGCCTTGAAGACCTTGGCGACCTCGGGCCCGGCGGCGAATTCCGCGTCCTTGTCCTTGTAGACCTTGAGGAAGGCGTCGGTGCCGCCGACCGCCGCGAGCAGCACGTCGAAAGCGCCGGAGGCCTGCCAGGGCTGGCCGCCGACCGCTAGCGGCTGGATGCCTGCCTTTTCAAGCGCGGGCGCCGCAGCGACATATTCATTCCAGTTCTTCGGCACCGGCACGCCGGCCTTTTTGAAGGCCGCATTCGACAGCCACAGCCACTGCCAGGAGTGGATATTGACGGGCACGCAATAGATCTTGCCGTCGAGGGTACAGCCGTCGAGCAGGCTCTTCGGCTGCACGATTTCCGTCCACTTTTCCTTGGTGGCGAGATCGGTGAGGTCGCGCATCAGCCCGGCCTGCACCAATTCTTCCGCCTGCCGGCCGTGATTGAACTGGGTCGCGCCCATCGGGTCGCCGCCGGTGATGCGGCTGATCATGATCGGCCGCGCCGTGCCGCCGGAGCCGGCGATGGCGCCGTCAACCCAGTGATTGCCGGTTGCGTCGAAAGCCTTGGCGAGTTCGGCGACCGCTGCCGCCTCGCCGCTGGAGGTCCACCAATGGGTGACTTCCAGATCCGTCGCGGCCGCCGGGCCGGCAAATTGCAGCGCGACCGTCGCAGCCAGCGCAGCAGTCATGAGTTGGTATCGCATTTCGTTCCTCCCAGAATCTGAAACGTTACAGATTTTCGATACGGCAATTGCTTGAGGCGCGCAACCCCTCAGGCGAAGGTGGCATCAAGTTTTTTCGAAGCGCGAATAAAATCGCGCGGCTCGTCGGCCTACCGCATCGCAACAAGAGGGGTTGCACTGCAAAATGCAATGCTGCGACGCCAGAAAACCGGAAAAGCTCCTTCTGTCGCTCTTTTTTGCGCCGACCGGAGTGCCGCTCGTTTTGCGCCTGTCACCAGTGATATCGCCACGGCAGTGACAATCTGTAACGTTTCAGTATATAGCGGTCTCATTCGGTGAAGGCCCGCGGCGTACCCGCGGCCCGCCGATTGCCGGCCTGCCCGGCAACTGCTATGCGCCTGACGGGGCGGGATGAATGAACAGGCATCAAAAAGAGAAGGCCGACGAAGCGTCGGGCCCGGGCCGGCCGACACTGAAGACGCTCGCCTTCATGACCGGGCTGGGCGTCACCACCGTGTCGCGCGCGCTGAAGGATGCGCCCGAGATCGGCGCCGAGACCAGGCGGCGCGTCCAGCTTGTCGCCAAGCAGATCGGTTATCGGCCCAACCGTGCCGGCGTCCGCCTGCGCACCGGCAAGACCAATGTCATCAGCCTGGTGCTCAACACCGAGCACGAGATCATGAGCTTTGTCTCGGATATCATCTACGGCGTTTCCGAAGTCATTGCCGACACGCCCTACCATTTGATCGTGACACCCTACTCGCGCTCGCAGGATCCGCTCGACCCGATCCGCTACCTCGTGGAAACCGGTTCAGCCGACGGCGTCATCATTTCGCGCACGCAGCCGAACGATCCGAGGGCCCGTTATATGCTGGAGCGCGGCATCCCCTTTGCCACGCATGGCCGCACCGATATGGGGCTGATCCATCCCTACCATGATTTCGACAATTACGCTTTCGCAGCCGAGGCGGTGCGCCATCTGGCCGGCCTCGGCCGCCGCCGCCTGGCTCTGTTGGCGCCGCCGGTCGAGCTGACCTATCACGGCCACACGCTCGCCGGCTTTGCCGATGCGCTGAGCGAGGTCGGCGCCAGCGAAATCCCGTTCAACACCGTTTCGATCGATCATTCGATCGAGCAGATCAGAATGCGGACCGCGCAGCTGATGCGCCGCGAAAGCCGCCCGGACGGTTTCATCAGCAGCGCCGCCGCCGCGACGCTCGCCATCGTCGCCGGCATCGAAGACGCCGGCCTCAAGCTTGGCCGCGATGTCGATGTGGTGTCCAAACAATCGTCGGAGCTTCTGCACCTGTTTCGCAGCGAATTGCTGGTCGTCAACGAGAACTTCCGGCTGGCCGGCGCCGAACTCGCCCGCTCGGTGCTGGGCTGGATCGGCGGCGCCGCACCCGGCACCCTGCAAAGCCTGAGCGAGCCGGGCGAAGTGCAGGCCTATCGCCGTCCCGACTAGAGCGGGATACGTTGAACTGGGCATCCCGCTCCATCTATTTGTCTTAGCCGCATTTCTGCGACGCCAAGTGATTCCACTTGGCTGCAAAAATGCGCGCTGTTGACTGGCAACCTTGGTGCCGGGAGCGGACGGCAGCTTTCGGCAGCATGGACGCGATAGCTGTCGAAACATGTCACGGCATTGAACCCTGCCGCCGGTTCATTTTACGCACATGAAGGGCTCCCGACGCCCTCCCGCGACTTACTACTGTGATGCGGTGCACAACCCTAAACTGTTGCAAGGAAGCAAAAAGGCGGGCACACGTGGTTAGGGACCGGATTTTGGGGGAATCAAATGGCTTTTGATATTTGGAATTTTCTTGGCGGTTTGCTTGCAGGCACGATTGGCGGCTCTCTGCTGACCTTTCGTTTCACCAAGAACGTGCGCGCTGACCGCCATGGTACGGCGACCGACCAGTCCGGTGCGCGTGCTGGTGGAGACATTGTGGGCCGGGACAAGCGCTAGCTTGCTGACGGCACGATATCACATCAATGAACATCGCGGACCAAGACAGCACGATTTCCAACCAGCAAGGCGCCCAAGCAGGCGGTAACATTGCAGGTCGTGACTACTACAACTTCGAACCTAAAAAGGGTTTGGTCGAAAAACTGCTTCTCAAGTTGCAGGAACAGTACGACTGCAGCGAACAGACCCAGACGGCTATGGACGAGTTGGCGCGATACCATACCCGCCGTGCCGCCGATGGGATTCACGGACTCGAAGCCAAACTCAAAGCGAGCGGGCGCTTTGATTACTATGATGAGGCAATCGAGAAGAAAGAAATGTTCGCGAAGCTGCTGGAGAGGTGGTCTCTATATTCATCGGCACAGCAGATTTTCGTTCACATCCTCGCCAGGGCCGAGAACGAGTTTACTCAGGTGATTTATAGTCAAATTCCGAAGAGGACTCTCGAAGAAATAAATGCTCTCGTGATCGACCGCATTGTGAATCCAATTGTTGAAGAATGCGGCGGCGATCTGATGTCCGTGAACCATAACCTCGTTCAGGGAATGGTGTACTGGCTGGCGGAACAGTGTTTCATCAAGTGGCATCAGGGCGCGGTGGCGGCATGACGCAGCTCACCTACAACGAGGCTTTTGACCCTTACCATGCCGTCTTCAGATTCCTAAGACTTCATCTCGCCTGCGATATCGGCGCCAAATTGCCGTTCGACACTTTGCGCATCTTGGACTTTTATCTTCTCTTCCCATTCCGGCTTCAAGCGATGAAGCTTTTCTCGATCGATACGGGCTGGAGAAAGATAAGCCGATCCTATGACGACCAGGCTCCATACGGCGCGATGCCGGACGACACCACCATTTTTGCCCGAATGGAACCTTTCCAGAGGGCGGCGGCGGCCAGCCTCGTCCACAGTGGCTACCTCGCTTCCGATGCATGGGACTCGAACGAGATTAAATTCACTACTGATGCGCTTCCCGCAACGGTGAAGGTGCGCTGTTCAGAACTGAACACCCGCATGAAAGATGTCGTAGACATCCTGTGCCAGATTAAGGCGCGTTACCCTCTCGGAGGCCGTGACGGACTGAAGGATAGAACAGGGCTTTTGGAGTACCGATATGACTCGGTATGATCCCTGTCTCATCGTTAAGCGCCTGATCGTGAAGCGCGGAGCCTTGATCCTCTACGACGAGGTGTTTCATACCGGCGTCAACGTTATCCGCGGAGACAACTCCTCGGGCAAATCAACGATTATGAACTTTGTTTTCTTTGGGCTAGGGGGCGATCTCGACCGCTCGGCTTGGAGTGAGCATGCACTGTTGTGTGAGCATGTGTGGCTGGAGGCGGAGTTCAATGGCAATCCGGCCGTCCTTCGCCGTCAGATCGATGTCTCATCACAGTCTGCAATGGAAATCTTCGGCGGGCGCTATGAGCAAGCTGTCTCGGCCCCAATCGAGGCGTGGCATCGATACTCCTACGCTCGCTCAAAGAACCAGGAGAGTTTCTCTCAGGCAATCTATCGCCTCCTCGACATGCCGGACGTCGCCGTGGAAGGCACGGCCAGTATCACTATTCATCAGATTCTCCGCCTTCTGTACGCCGATCAGCTCTCGCCGACCGAGAGCCTTTTCCGGTTTGAGGGTTACGATCCTGAGAACCTACGTGAGGCTGTAGGCAACCTGCTATGCGGTGCGTTCGACACCGAAATCTACGAACTGCAACAGCTGAAACGAACAAAGGAACGCGAATTTACAGATATCTCCGCTGAGTTAAAAAGCATATTCAGGGTAGTTGGTGGTGGCGACGAAAGCATGACGCTCGAATGGATCGAGCAACGCCGCAAAGGGTTGCTCGAAGAGCGGGATGCTGTCTCAGCCCAGCTCGTGGTAGCCGAGGAACGCTTCTATTCCAGTCAGTCGTCTGACAAGATTACACTTCATGCTCAAAGGGACGTCTACAAGCAGGTGCAGAAGCTGCAAGTGGACATCGGCCAGAAGCAGGCCGACGTGGATTCCGTGGAATTCGAGCTCTCGGATTCAGCTGCTTTTATAAAAACCCTAAACGCACGCCTTGAGGCTTTGCGCGACGCTGACCTTGCCGCCGAAGTCGTCGGCACCGTTCGCTTTGGAACGTGCCCGGCGTGTTACGCTGAGGTCATTGATCATGACCATGAGGTTGAAGCGTGTCATCTCTGCAAGACGCCGATCGACACTGAACGTGGGCGAGAGCGGGTCGTTGGGATAATAAACGAGCTTTCGATACAAGTAAAACAGTCCGAGCGGCTGCAGGACATCAGAGCCGAGCGTCTCAAAACCCATCAAGTTCAACTAAACGCACTGCAAGCAGCTTGGCGGCTTAAGGCAAAGGAGCTGGCCGATCTCAGCTCAGTGCCAACATCGAAAGCTCGCGAGGAAATTCGTGAGATGCAGCGAAGGCTTGGTTACATTGACAAATCGATCGAGGACATAGAAGCGCAAGTGAAACTTGCCAACAAAATCGGCGATCTATCAGCCAGAAAGTCGCAGCTGGATCAGGACATTCAGGCGCTTGGAACTCGCATCAGTGGCCTCCAGCTTAGCCAGACCGATCGCCTTCGGACCGCAAAGGCCAGTATTGAAAAGAACATCATCGAAATACTCCGTGGCGATCTGAAACGCCAGGATTCCTTCGAGAACCCGGAGCATGTGCTATTCTCCTTCGCGAAAAACACGATCACGGTAGACGAGCATACCTATTTCTCTGCCAGCTCCCGCGTTGTGCTGAAGGCCGCGTTTCTGGTCGGCTTCCTCAAGGCGGCTCTTTATGATCGGCAGTTCCGCCACCCTCGATTCCTTATGATCGATATTACTGAGGACAAGGGGATTGAGCAGGCAAGAAGCCATAACTTCCAGAAACAGGTTATCGAGATTTCTGACCAGGCGCCCGTCGAGCACCAGATCATCCTTGCCACCGCGATGCCCTGGCCTAGTATAAGGCCAGAGCTGTTTGTCGGGAGACATTCTACGCGAGAGCAAGGAACGCTGGGTTTTCTTCCGCGCAAAGTCGATGGCTCTACGGAAGCCTAGGAGACGTCGATGGCGAATGCGCAACCCATTGATATCGCAGGGCACCAATTTGAACGAAAGACAGATGCGCTGGCATTCATGAAGGTCATGCTCAATCGCTATCGCCCGGGGGAAGCTGTAAGCGCGGCTGACGGGGCGTTTCTCGCGGAAGCGCTGAAACGTCATCCTGAGGCCAGAACCAAGATAGGGCCGGGTATACGCAGCTTTGATGTGCGGTCGGCCGACTATGGAACTAAGTGCTTTTGGGTATTGCGGATAGACGGCTCCGAGGCGCGGTTCTCTTACAAGAGCTGCGTGTAGCGGCCATGACGGGGCATGAGCGCTTGAGCGGCCAGTCAGGAGATCAGCCTTGCGCCAAATAGCCGCCGCTGCCAGCGCTCGGTCCGAGTTTATCGCTCCCGGCAAGACGAAAAATGATTGGACTAAATTCGCCAAGCTTCTCGTGCCTGGCGGCGATGCCAATGTTTGGGCTGAAGCCTTCAACACCTATCTTCTCGCCAGACTGCAGAGCCGTTATCTCAGGCCTATAGGGATGCTGCGAGATAAAGGCAAATGGGAAGGCGAAGGCTTCACCATCGTTTCGATTCAGTGTGCGCTGATCGAGTTCCTTGCGGCGACGCGTGCTGGGAAAAAATATAGGCACAGGAACGCTCAGTCTCCGCACGAATATCAAAACAGCCACAAACTATTTGTCGATTTCCTTTTCCAGACCGCACCATTCGACAAGCTATTCTCGGAAGGAGACGCAGGAGATTTTTACACCAGTGTTCGCTGCGCGCTCCTGCACGAGGCGAGAACGAAGGACGGCTGGATTATTTGGGTTAGCGGCGCAGTTCCCGTCGATTGTAACAAGAAAATCGTCTATCGTGATAGCTTCCAGACCACTATCGAAGGCTACATCAACGATTACGGCTTGGCTTTGACGGCCGACGCATCGCTCCAGCGCGCCTTCATCAGGAAGTTTAACGATCTAGCCGCTTAATGGGGATGCGGCCTACTTTTCGAAGACCTAGTTGGTACGCGTAGGTGATGCCTGCTTTAAGACAAAGTTCAATATAGACCAAACGACCGACTATGGGCGCAGTCCCGACGTCCAGATGGCGAACCGCCGGACCGGGACCGAGAAACGGCGCGCTTGAGATCACCCGCGCGCGGCTCTACTAGTCCGAAAACCTCACGCTCACGCCGCGCTGCCGAAAATAGGCCTGCATCAACTTGCGCCCCGAGCGGTTGTTCTGCGCCAACTTGGTCGGATCGAACACCGCGTGTTTTATCCCTTCTCGTGTCAGCGCCGCTTTAAGCGTCGCGATATGTGCGTCGATGTCGGCATTATCCGCCCGCAGCGAGGCATAGATACTTTCGGTCGCCTGGGCCACGGTCGGTTCGTTCACAGGTGTCGTCCTTTGGTTGGTTGAGCGGCGGCTTACCACAGATTCGCGGCCCCGCCGATACCGATGAGACCGTCAATCGTCTCTACCGGCATAGCAGGTTCCTGGCGCGACCCGACACCCAGTTGGTGGCTGGAGATGTCTGCTTTCTGGCAACCGCAAAATTGGACTCTAGGTCCAAGTCGCGGCGCTAACCCGCCACCCCACTTCCCCAAGGACCATGGAAAGCGCCCTGCCCATCGATGCGCTCGAAGCCGTGCGCGCCGAAGAAATCGCGCTGCGCCTGGATCAGGTTCGAGGTGCCGCGGCCCTGCCGGTAACTGTCGAAATAGGCAAGTGCAGATGACAGGGCCGGCACCGGCGAGCCGGATTCGGCCGCCCTTGCGACGACACGGCGAAGCGACGGATGTGCCTCCTGCATCAATGAGACGAAAGCCGGCGCCATCAACAGGTTGGTGGCTGCGCCGCCGCCGCCGAAGGCCTCCGCCATCGTATCCAGCAATTGCGAGCGGATGATGCAGCCGGCCCGCCAGATCTTGGCGATGACCGGCATCGGCAGGTTCCAGTTGAATTCCTTCGACGCGCCGCTCATCACCGCGAAACCTTGCGCGTAGGCGGCGATCTTGCCGGCAAACAGCGCCAGCTCGAGATCGGCGAGCAGGGCGTCCCTGTCTCCGGAAATCTTGCTCACGCCGCCGCCATAGACCTTCTCGGCGGCAAGCCGCTCGTCCTTGATCGACGACAGTACGCGTGCCGCCACAGCCGCCTCGATCGCGGTGGCCGGGATGCCGAGCTGCTGCGCCTCGATCACCGACCATTTGCCGGTGCCTTTCTGGCCGGCGCGGTCGAGGATGATGTCGACCACCGGTTTGCCGGTCTTGGGGTCGTCGGCGGCCAGCACCTTGGCGGTGATCTCGATCAGGTACGAATTGAGCCGGCCCGTGTTCCACTGGGAAAACACCTCAGCGATCTCTTTCGGCCCCATGCCGAGCCCGTCGCGCAAGATGCCGTAGATCTCGGCGATCATCTGCATGTCGGCATATTCGATGCCGTTGTGGATGGTCTTGACGAAATGGCCGGCGCCGTCGGTGCCAAGCCACGCCGCGCAAGGCTCGCCCTTGAACTTGGCCGAGATCGCGGTCAGCACCTTTTCGACGCGCTTCCAGGACTCTTCGGTGCCGCCGACCATGATAGAGGGACCGTGGCGTGCGCCCTCCTCGCCGCCGGACACGCCCATGCCGATGAAGGTCAGGCCCGAATCGGTAAGCTCGGAGAAGCGCCGCATCGTATCGCGGAAATTGGCATTGCCGGCGTCGATGACGATGTCGTTGGCCGACAGCACGCCGCGCAATGCCGCGATCTGCTCGTCGACCGGCTTGCCGGCCAGCACCATGATGATGATCGGCCGCGGCGGCCGGATCGCGGCGGCCAGTTCTTCGAGGCTGTAACAGGGCACCACCCTATCCCGAAGCGCGCCGGCATTTTCGACAAAGGCATCGGTGCGCGCCGCGGTGCGATTGAAGACGGCGATGCGGTGCCCCTTCTCGGCGATATTGAGCGCCAGGTTGGAGCCCATCGTGCCAAGGCCGATCAGGCCTATTTCGGCTTTTTCCATCGTTTCTTCCCTGCTTTCGGATCTTGTTGCTTTGAGCCCGCGATTGGGTTGGACGCCCATTCTTGATGGCGATGATTGACGGGGGTTCGCGGCCGCGTCAACCGCCTCGCCGAATTGTCTTGCAGCCGGGGCGTGTTGAGATGCAGGTCAGGCCGAGCCGGAGCCGAAGACGGGCGCGTAAGCGACCAAACAGGTGGTTTCCGAGAACCGGAGCGGAGCGTACTTAAGTACGTGAGCACCGGAAGCGCAGGATACCGCCATTTGCAGGCCGGCATCACCTGAATATCCGCACGTCACTCCGGCCTGATGTCGATCGGCGCCTCTATCTTCACCATCTCGAAATCCGAGACCAGGATATCGAGCCGCGCCGTCCACCGGCCGGCGACCGGAATGACGAGATCGTCGACGCGCCAGGTGCCGTCGCCAAGCCTCGTCGCCGGGCGCTTGATGGGCTCGATGCCGGAATCGGGCTTTGACAGCACCAGCATTAGCTGCTTGGCGTCGAGCGGGCCGAAATCGCCGGTCATGATGAAGATCGAAGCGGCAACAGGTCCGGTGTGCCCGGGCGCAATGCTGAGATCGGCCATCGCTTGCAGAGTGTGGATATGCACCGACGCCGGCTGTGCCGCGGCGATCGCCAGCGCGCGCGGCGGCGGCGTGAAGCGCCAGCCGGCGGCAACGCCGAAGATCGCCAGCACGATCAGCACCTCGATGGCGATCGAGCGGGCCAGCCGCCTCTGGACTTCCGTCTTTCCCGCCTCGGCGGGGACCGTAAGCTTGAAGCGGTTGACGGCAGCGAGCGTGAACAGAAAGACAAGCAGCACCAGCTTGATCAGCAGCAGCCGGCCATAGGCAGTGTGGACCAGCGCCGACGGCGTTTTCACCTGGATGACGGCGAGCACGATGCCGGCTGCCGCAAGCGCGACCACGACGGGCAGGATCGCTTGCGAAAACCGGCGCAGCAACGGCCCGGCTTCGGCCGGCTGCCGTTTCAAGGCTAGACCGAGCGGCGTCAGCGCTCCGGCCCAGACAGCAATGCCGACGCCGTGCAGAAACACCATCGGCCTTGTCAGCCATTGCGGCTCGGCGGCACTGGCATGCCCGCTGGCGGCAAGTGCTGCGCCAACGCCGACCAGTCCGGCCAAGGCGAGCGGCCTTGCGTCGGCGGGCGGCACGACCAGCGATAGCAGGCCAAGGCCGAGCGCCATCAGCGCGATCAGCACCGTCCAGCCGAAGCTGGTGCCAAGCCCGGTCTGCCAGATGACCGGCTGCGCCAGCCGGGCAAGCGGCGCACCGAGTGCATCCAGCCCCTGGAAACCGAGCGACAGCGGTGCCGCCGCCAACCCGCACAGGATCGCAGCGACGATCATGTTCCGGCCGGATCGACCGCCTTGCGCCAGCCAGGCCTGCGCAAAGGCACCGCCGACGCCGAAAAACAGGCCGATGTATAGAAAAACCTTGCCGATCCAGATCGCCGTTCGAAGCGCCCGGTCGACAGCTTCGGAGGCGGCCGGCGCAGCACTCGGCGCACCGACCGAGAACAGCACCGAGCCGCCGACCGGATGCCCGTCGGCGGAGATTACCCGCCAGCTCAGCACATGCGTGCCCGACGTCAGCGCCTGCGGATTATCGATCTCGACGGTCTGGCCGCTGAGCCGGAAGGAGGTCAGCGGGATCGACGTGCCGTCGGGCCGCACCAGCGTCAGCACCAGCGGCGAAACCGGCTCGCTGAAGGTCAGCGACATCTGCGACGGGCTCTGCGCCAGCACCGCACCGTCAGCCGGCTCGGCCTTGATCAGCGCCGCGTGGGCGAAGGCTGGATCAGGCATGGCAATTACGGCGAGCAGCACGACGACGGCCAGCAGCCCAGCCACAAGCCGGCCAGAATAGTTGCCGGCCATGCAAGCTTGCCGCAGGAAGGATGCCGCGCTCATCTCACCGCCAAGAGCAGCGGCGCGCTCATCCGCCAAAGCGCGCCGCTGGAGCTCACTTCGGCAGCAGCTTGAGGCCGGGCGCCGGAAATTCCAGCGAGTCCTCAGCCTGCCCGGCCGCCGGAATTTCGATCCAGCGATCTGCAATGCCGTCACATTCCTGCACCACCGGGAAATGCAGCGTCTGGCCTGCCGGCAGGTCGGACGCCAGCGTCGCGCGAAAGACGAATTCGTCGTAGAACTCGTCCGGCAGGCTGCCGGCGCTCCAGTCGATCTCCTTGACGCCGTTGGTCACTGCCTGGCCGTAGAGCTGGTAGGACTTCTCGTATTTGCCGTTCTTGACCTGCAGCGTCCAACCCGGCTTCGGCATCGGTTTGACCGAAAGCACCCCTTCCGGGATCTGCACGCGCACGGCGGTCGTCGCCTTGCCCTCGCAGCCATGCGGCACCCGAAGAACCGCCTTGTAGGTCGAGCCCACCGCCGCCTCCGGCGTTTCGAGCGTGATGTGGGCAAAGGCCGCGCTGGTCCCGAGGACAAGAAGCACGCAGCCGGGCAAAAGAGATTTCTTCATGACGGTACCTCTCGAAGCGGCCAAGTCAGTCGTCGTCCTGGGGCGCCGCGCTGCCGATGCCTTGCACGGCGAATTCAATCTGCAGAGGCCCGGCTTTTTCGAAGGTCAGCGTGGCGGAGAACGTTTCGCCCTCCTTGGGCTGCCGCTTCAAATCCATGAACATCAAATGATAGCCGTTAGGCGCCAGCGCGACCTTGCCGCCAGCCGGGATTTCGAGGCCGCCGGTGACCGGCCGCATGGTCATGACGCCATTGCTGACGCCCATCTCGTGCAGTTCGGCCTTGGCCGAAATGTCGGAGGTGATCGACAGCAGGCGATCCGCCGCACTGCCGGTGTTGGTGATGGTGAAGTAGCCGCCGGCCACCTTGGCGCCGGCTGGCGTGGCGCGCGACCAGGGGTGCCCGATCTCGAGATCGCCAAGCTTGAACTCGTGTGCCAACACCGTCTGGGCGCTGGCGAACAGGAGGGCAAGAACGCAAAGGGCGATGCCGAGACGCTGCTCGAAACGACCCAGTGCGAAGCGCCTGCGGCTGGATGCGGCAGCGCGAAAAGAGTGAGACATGATTGCTCCGTGGACTTTAAGGGGGATCGCGCCGATGGCCGGTCGCGAACGATGTCAATAAACGCGCCGGCAAAGCGTTGCGCGGCGCGAACCAGAACGGATCAGGCCGTCGCCGGTGGTGCACGCGGATTGGATGGAGTGCGGGCGCGGGCGAAATCGCGATGCCGGAAGGCCGGCAGGATAAAGGCGATGGTTTCGACGGAAAGGCTGCGAGCCAGGCTCCCGGCGGCATCGGGTGGCGCGTAGACCGCCGAAACGAGGTTGCAGCCAAGCATGCAGCAAGCCGGCATGTGCTGCTGATGCGGATCGCCGGCGGGGAGTTGCGCCGCACCGTCATGGGTGCAGATCGTGTTGCCGAAAGCATCGAATTGCGAGGCGTTCGGCGCGACGCCGGACGCAAACGCGCCGAACATCGACTGGAGCATGAAAAGCCAGGCCGCGGCGAACGCGACCGGCATGCTCCATCGTCTCCGGCGTATGGTCAAGAACCAGCCTCTTCACGCAGCAACGTCAGCTCTCTAGCACGGAGCCGGCGGCCGGAAAATCGCCAAAACGTTGCTGCGGCAACGCAACACAATCACGCGCGTTGCGGCTGCCTGCCCTCGGGAATGGACGTCAGCAGCGTGTGGCGGGCCGATTTCAGGTGCTTGCGGCAGGCGGCGTCGACCTTGGCGAGATCGCGCGATTTGAGCGCGGCGATATAGGCGAGATGCTCCTGGACCGCGACTTCGTTGCGTTCGCGCTCCTGCGCCTTGTTCCACTGGTAGTGGTAGTGGAAGATCATGGCGATGACGTCGTAGAAATCGACGATGAAGCGGTTGTGCGACGCCCGATGGATCAGCCGGTGAAAGCGCTCGTCAAGCTCGGAGAATTCGTTGAAGCGCACGGCGATCTCGCGCTCCAGCCGGTGATGCTCGTCTTCCAGGCGGTCGAGGTCGGCCCACACCGGGCTGTCCTCGGGCAGAGCGGCAAAGGCTGCGGCCGAGCGCAGTTCGAACATCTCGCGGATTTCGGTCAGCTCCAGCGCGAAGGCGCGGGTAAAGCCTTTCAGCACCCAGTGGCTATTGCGACGCTTCTCGATCAGCCCAAAGCGCGAGAAGCGGATCAGGAATTCGCGCACGCTGGTGGTGCCGACGCCGATCTCGCGCGCCAGTTCGAGCTCGTTGATCTGCATGCCGGCTTCGGCACCGCTGGCAAGCAGCCGCCGCATGAAGGAGCGCTCGATGATCTCGGCCAGCGTGTCGGTTTCTTCCTCGGGGAAGAAATCGTCCGGTCGCGGTTCGCGCAGGACCGTCTTGCTGCGCTTGTTCCAATCGATCAGCCCGGTTTCTTCCATGCGCGCAAGGATAGTGCGGACCGTCGTGCGGCTGACGCCGAGCAGCGTACCCAGCTCCGGCTCCGAAGGCAGGCTCCTGGTTTCGTCGAGCAGCCTCAGACCGCGATTATAGGCGTCCTTGTAAACGTTGTTGCTCTTCGACATCCCCTGCCCCGTGGCGCATCGGCGTTTGCGGCCAGTGTGAAGCGTTTCTCGCGCATGAAACCGGTACCTTTTCGGAAAACATCATGCGCAACGCTAGTTTTGGTTGTAGAGCCTACTTCTCGCATCCAAAGACGCGTCGCGCTCTGGCGAAAAAACAATTGACGCAAAAATGTTTTTTCACGATAAAAGACATTATATGTTAAGAGCCGCGTGTCAATCCGCTCGCGCACCCAGGAATACACCCAGGAAGCTCCCGTGAACGCCGCAAACAGCATTCTTCTGTCTCCCGCCGACAATGTCGCGGTCGCCAATGGCCGCATCGAGATCGGCACCGTGCTGCCGGGCGGCGCCGTCGCCGCCGCAGTGATCGAGCCGGGCCACAAAGTGGCGATCAAGCCGATTGCGGCCGGCGAGGCCGTGGTCAAATACGCCCAGGCGATCGGCCGCGCCACGCAAGACATCGCGCCCGGCGAGCATGTCCATTCGCACAATCTGGTCTTCGAAAGCGGGCGTTTGCCGGTGGTGCCGCCGAGCGAGGCAGTGCATGCGACCGAGGCCGACCGCGCCCGCACCTTCATGGGCTACCGCCGCGCCGACGGCCGCGCCGGCACGCGCAACTTCATTGGCATTCTCGCCAGCGTCAATTGCTCGGCCACCGTCTGCCACGCCATCGCCGACGCGGCGAACCGCACGCTTTTGCCGCAATATCCCGGCATTGACGGCTTCGTCCCGATCGTCCACGGCCAGGGCTGCGGCATGAGCGCCACCGGCGACGGCATGATGGTGCTACACCGCACGCTGGCCGGCTACGCCCGTCATCCGAATTTTGGTGGTGTGCTGATGGTCGGGCTCGGCTGCGAGGTCAACCAGCTCACCCTCTACGGCCAGAAGGGCGTTGCCGCGGGAAAACGTCATTTCAACATCCAGGAAGCCGGCGGCTCGCGCAAATCGGTCGAGAAGGCGCTGGTCGTGCTGGCCGAGATCGCCGAGGAGGTCGGCAAGCTTCAGCGTGAGCCGATCCCGGTCAGCGAGATCGTCGTCGGCCTGCAATGCGGCGGCTCCGACGGCATGTCCGGCATCACCGCCAATCCGGCGCTGGGTGCCGCGGTCGACATTTTGGCCGGCGTCGGCGGTGTCGGCATCCTCTCCGAGACGACGGAGATCTACGGCGCCGAGCACCTGCTCGCTTATCGCGCCGCAACCCCCGAGATCGCCGCCAAGCTCGACGGTTATGTGAAATGGTGGGAAGACCACGTCGCCAAGCATGGCGCATCGATCGACAACAATCCCTCACCGGGTAACAAGCGCGGCGGCCTGACCACCATCCTGGAAAAGTCGCTCGGCGCGGTCGCCAAGGGCGGCCAGACGCCGCTCAACGGCGTCTTCGGCTATGCCGAAAAGGTCACCGGGCACGGGCTGGTGTTCATGGACACGCCCGGCTACGACCCGGTCTCGGCCACCGGCCAGGTGGCGGGCGGCGCCAACGTCATCGTCTTCACCACAGGCCGCGGCTCCTGCTTCGGCTGCCGGCCGACGCCGTCGATCAAGGTCGCCAGCAACTCGACCATGTATCACACGATGGAGGAGGACATGGACGTGAATTGCGGCGTCATTGCCTCGGGCGAAAAGACCATCGCCGGCATGGGCCGCGAGATCTTCGAACTGATCGTCGAGACGGCTTCGGGCCGCAAGACCAAGAGCGAAGAGTTCGGCTACGGCGACAACGAGTTCGTGCCGTGGCACCTCGGAGCGACGCTCTAAGCCGGTCGCAAACACCTGACGTGATTGCCAGGTGTCACAGTTCGTACACCCCGAAAAAGAATGAACATTCCATATTGACTGTATGATGGAATTAATATTCCATGTGACATATTGGAGGAGATTGGCAGCGGAGTTCCGAGGGAGCAAGCTTTCCCGCCCAGCCATTCGAGCGGCCATCAAACATCGCTTGCGCCGACCGAGGTGATGCACTATCAAAATGCGGTAAATGTTTTTTATTGATAAAGTTCCGTTTGGGCCGCGCCATCCGAATGGAGCTTCCGTAACATTCACCGGGCGACTTAGGGAGGACTCCTAATGAAATTCGTGACCAGCATTCTCAATCGCCGCGCCTTCGTGGCACTCGCAGCCGCCTCGATGCTTGCCGGCGTGATGCACTCGGCCCCGGCATCCGCGGCCGACGCGACCATTCCGATCATCGTCAAGGACACCACGTCCTTCTACTGGCAGATCGTTCTGGCGGGAGCCCGCAAGGCCGGCAAGGACCTCGGCGTCAACGTGCCGGAGCTTGGCGCCCAGGCCGAGACCGACGTCAACGGCCAGATCTCGATCCTTGAAAATGCCGTCGCCGGCAACCCGGCGGCCGTCGTCATTGCGCCGACCGAAGCCAAGGCGCTCGGCAAGCCGATCGACGAGGCCGCCACCAAGGTCAAGATCATCGGTATCGACTCTGGCGCCGACTCCAAGGCCTTCACCTCGTTCCTGACCACCGACAACATCCAGGGCGGCCGCGTTGCCGCTGACGGCCTTGCCGCAGCCATCGGCGAAGCCAATGGCGGCAAGGTCGAGGGCGACGTCGCCCTGATCACCGCTCTTCCGGGCGCCGGCTCGCTCGAACAGCGCGCCCAGGGTTTTAAGGAACAGCTCGCTGCCAAATATCCGGGCCTCAAGCTGGTCGCCGACAAATACGCCGACGGCCAGGCCACCACCGGCCTCAACATCGCCACCGACCTGATCACCGCCAACCCCAACCTCAAGGGCATCTTCGCCTCCAACCTGATCATGGCGCAGGGCGTCGGCCAGGCGATCGCCGAGAACAGTCTTGCCGGCAAGGTCGGGCTGGTCGGTTTCGACAGCGACGAGAAGCTGATCAAGTTCCTCAACGACGGCGTCATTTCGGCTCTCGTCGTCCAGGATCCGTACCGGATGGGCTATGACGGCATCAAGACGGCGCTCGCCGCCTCGAAGGGCGAGAAGGTCGAGGCCAATGTCGACACGGGCGCCAATTTGGTCACCAAGGCCAACATGAAGGATCCGAAGATCGACGCGTTGCTCAACCCGAAGCTCGACTGAGCATAGCCTCAAGTGAACTGTTTCCGGGGCCTTTTCGCCCCGGAAACATCCCACTCGTGCCAATCGCGAGGCCAATCTTTGGGGGCCAATCTGGGAGGATTGTCATGATGTCGACGGCGCAGGAACTCCATCCGGCCCCAACGCTGGAACCGGGCAGGACCATCCTCGAACTCCGCGGGCTGGAAAAGCGCTATCCCGGCACCCATGCGCTGAAGCCGGTCGATCTCGCCTTCAAGGCCGGCGAGATCCACGCCATCGTCGGCGAGAACGGCGCCGGCAAATCCACCCTGATCAAGCTTCTGACCGGCGTCATGCCGCGCACCTCCGGCGACGTCATCTGGGAGGGCAAGCCTGCCGCATTGGCAACGCCGCATGAGGCGATGGCGCTCGGCATCAATGCCGTGCATCAGGAAGTCGTCCTGTGCCGCCATCTCACCGTCGCCGCGAACATGTTCCTCGGCGAGGAGGATTCCCGCTTCGGCATCCTGCAGCAGCGGGCGATGGTCAGGCAGGCGCAGAAGATCATCGACGATCTCGGCTTCGACCTGCCGGCGCATGTCATGCTGGGTGACCTGACCATCGGCCAGCAGCAGTTGATCGCCGCCGCCCGCGCCACAGTGCGCGGCACTAAATTCCTGATCTTCGACGAGCCGACCGCCTATCTTACCCGCAAGGAGGCCGACCAGCTGTTCACGCTGATCCGCCGGCTGAAGGGCGAAGGCGTCACCATCATCTACATCAGCCATCGCATGGAAGAAGTGTTCGAGCTCGCCGACCGCGTCTCGGTGCTGCGCGACGGCACGCTGGTCGGCACCAGGAATATTGCCGAGACCAATGACGCCGAGCTGGTCAAGATGATGATCAACCGCTCGATCGAGCAGGTCTACCACAAGGAGCATTTCACCCCCGGCGCGACCATCGTCGAAACCAGGAACCTGTCCGGCAAGGGTTTCGAAAATGTCTCGATGTCCGTCCGCGCCGGCGAGATCGTCGGCCTTTACGGCCTGATCGGCGCCGGGCGCAGCGAGTTCGTCACCACGCTCTATGGCCGGCACCGCAAATCGGCCGGCCAGATCCTCTGGGAGGGCAAGGAGGTCAAGGTCAATTCCGAACATGACGCGATCAGGCTCGGCATGGCGCTGGCCCCGGAAAGCCGCCGCGACCAGGGCCTCTGCCTCAACCTGCCGGTCGGACTCAACCTCAATCTGCCGATCTACAAGCGCATCTCGAGCAATCTGCTGATCTCCCGCGCGCAGGAAAAGGCGCAAGCCGATCGCCAGATCGCCGACCTGCGCATCAAGACGCCGACGCGCGGCGCGCTGGCCTCCAGCCTGTCCGGCGGTAACCAGCAGAAGATCGTCATCGGCAAATGGCTCGCCCATGGCGCCAAGCTATTCATCTTCGACGAGCCGACTGTCGGCGTCGACGTCGGCACCAAGGCCGAGATCTACCGCCTGTTCGGCGCGCTGTTGTCCAAGGGAGCCGGCATCATCCTGATCTCGTCCTACCTGCCCGAGGTTTATGAACTGGCCGACACGCTGCACGTGTTCCGGCGCGGCAAGCTGGTGGCCACGCACGGCTTTCGTACCGCTGACCACGAGGAGATCCTCACCCAGGCGCTGGCCGAGAAACAAGAAAAACCGGGAGGACGGACATGAGCACCGAGGCGATCGCTGCCGAAAGGCCGAAACGCAACTACAACGCCCTGTTCGGGCTGACACTGCTGGCGCTGCTGGTTCTTTTATGGATCATCCTGTCGGTGGCGACGCCGAGCTTCGCCTCGGCCAACAACATCTCGAACCTGTTGCGGCAAGGGTCGATGATCGCCATCCTGGCGGTCGGCCAGACCTTCGTCATCATCACCGGCGGCATCGACCTTTCCGTCGGCGCCGTGGTCGGCTTCGCCACCGTCATCGTCGCGATGCTGATCAACGCCGGCATACCGGTTTTCCTCGCCATCCTGATCACCTTACTGGTCGGCGTCGCCATCGGCATGTTCCATGGGTTCGGCATCGTCAAGATGGGCCTGCCGCCCTTCATCATCACCCTGGCAACGCTGACCTCGCTGCGCGGCATCGGTCTGTTGATGACCAACGGCAACTCGATCTCGATCAACAACGACGCCTTCCAGACGTTCTCGCGCAGTTCCTTCGCCGGCGTCCCCAATCTGTTCTGGATGGTGATCCTGGTCGGCATCCCAGCCTACATCTTCCTGCACCACAGCCGCTGGGGCCGCTATCTGTTCTCGGTCGGCTCCAACGCCGAGGCGTCGCGCCTGTCAGGCGTCAACGTCCAGCGCACCATCTACATGGCCTACACGCTGTCGGGCCTGTGTGCGGCCTTCGTCGGCGTGCTGCTCGCCTCGCGCATCGGCATCGGCAATCCGACGCAGGCCGAGGGCTGGGAATTGCAGGCGATCGCCTCCTCGGTGATCGGCGGCACCTCGCTGTTCGGCGCTGTCGGCTCCGTGCACGGACCGCTGCTCGGCGCCTTCATCCTTGCCACCATCAACAACGGCGCCAATCTGCTCAACGTCAACGCCTTCTGGCAGCGCATCATCACCGGCGTGCTGATCATCGTCATCGTCTATTTCGACGGGCTGCGCCGCCGCGGCAAATAGACTGCCTCCCAACAACCGCCGGCCTCGCGACAGCAGGGCCGGCGGTGCCATGAACCGACTGGATTGAAGCATGAAAGCCGTCGTCTGCCGCTCGCCCGGCGAACTTGTCCTCGAAGATCGTCCGGAGCCTGGCGCGCCCCCCGCCGGCTGGGCGCAGGTCGCCGTCAGCCATGTCGGCATCTGCGGCACCGACTATCACATCTTCGAAGGCAAGCACCCGTTCCTCGCCTATCCCCGCATCATGGGCCACGAGGTTTCCGGCACCGTGATCGAGGTTGGCGAGGACGTCGATCTCGCCGTCGGCGAAGCGGTGATCGTCAATCCCTATCTCGCCTGCGGCAAATGCAACGCCTGCCGGCAAGGCAAGCCGAATTGCTGCGTCAGGATCGAGGTGCTCGGCGTCCACCGCGACGGCGCGATGTGCGAGCAGATCCTGGTGCCGGCGCAAAATCTTTATCCGGCAAACGGCCTGTCGCTGGCCGATGCCGCCGCCGTCGAATTCCTGGCGATCGGCGCCCATGCCGTGCGGCGCTCGCTGGCTGATCCAGGTGCGCGCACGCTGGTCATCGGCGCAGGCCCGATCGGGCTCGGCACGGCGCTGTTCGCCCGCATCGCCGGGCTCGATGTGACGCTGCTCGACATGAGCGCTGAACGGCTTGGCTTTGCCGAAAGCGAACTCGGCTTCGCGACGCTCGACGGCTCGCGAGGCACCGCTGCCGACCTGGTGCGGGAAGCAACCGGCGGCGACGGCTTCGACGTGGTTTTCGATGCCACCGGCAACACCCGGTCGGTGCAGTCGGCCTTCGCTCATGTCGCGCATGGCGGAGCGCTGGTCCTGGTCAGCGTCGTCAAGGACGACATCGCCTTTTCCGATCCCGAATTCCACAAGCGCGAGATGATGCTGATCGGCAGCCGCAACGCCCTGCGTGCCGATTTCGACCATGTCGCCGCCTCGATCCGCAACGGCGCGCTGCCGCTGGCAAAGCTGGTGACGCACCGCACCACGCTTGGCGAGACGCCGCACGACCTCGCCCGCTGGGCGCATGAGAAGTCCGGCCTGATCAAGGCTGTCATTCAGGTCGGATGATGCCAGGGCTGCCGTATCTCAGAGCGCCGACAATTTGAGCTCGATCCGCTCGGCCGGGAAGCGCGACTCCGAAAACTGTATCGGCTGACCGTCGGGCGTGACGTTGACGGCGACCGTCACCAGCACGATGGCGCCGGGCTGCAGCTCGAGGTCCGCAAGGTCGACGGCATCGGCATGGCGCGCCGACAGCACGGTCGATTGCCTGAGATAGTCGTCGATGCCGAAACGTGCCAGCGATGCGGTGATCGAACCGGTTTCCGCCATGGCGGCATCGATGCCGGCAAAGCGCCTGGCATCGAACCAGCCGGCAGCGCGGGACACCGGCATTCCATCGGCTTCGCCGCGCGTTTCCAGGCGTATCACATCGGCGCCCGTCGCAAGGCCTAAGCCCTCTGCGACACGACGGTTGGCCGGCTCGACCGATGACGCGAGCAAGGTGATATGCCGCTCGGACGCCTGTCCTTGCAATCCCTCGGAAAAGCGGGTGCGAGCGCCGATCGGATAAGACAGCCGCCTGCGCGACAGCACGAAGGTGCCGCGCCCCTGCTCCGCCCTGAGCACGCCCTCCTGCACCAGCGCTGCGATAGCGCTACGCACCGTATGGCGGTTGACGCCATAGCGTCCGGCCAACGCGATCTCCGGCGGCAGCGCGGCATTCTCGGGAAAATCGCCGACGGCGATCGAATGCAGTATCTGGTCGGCGATCTGCCGCCACAGCGCGACACCGCTGCGCCGCTCGATGCGGTTGGCTTGTCCGATCATCTCCCGCCCCAATTCTTTGCGCCGATCTTTTGGCCCGTGTCACGTGCCCGTCATGGACACGCGCTAAATAACAAGTATAATTTGTATAGTTGTCTATATCAATAGATAAATTCACGCAGACGAGGAGTACGGCCATGCGAGGACGGGAAGCGCGAGAGCAGGCCGAGCGCAAGGCCGTGATGGCGACGCTGGCGCAATCGGCCGGCGAAGACATCGTCCGCCTGTGGGACGAAACCGGCCTGCCTTGCGAAGCGGAACTTCTGCGTGGCCCCGAAACCGGCCTGGTTACGGTACGCGGCCGCATCGGCGGCGGTGGTGCCCCTTTCAATGTCGGCGAGGCGACGGTCACCCGTGCCACGGTGCGGCTTGCGTCCGGCCATGTCGGCCACTGCTACGCGCTCGGCCGCGACAAGCAGAAGGCAAGGCTGGCGGCAATCGCCGATGCGCTGTGGCAGGACCCGGCCCTCCGCAATGAGGTCGAGATCGGGATCGTTGCGCCCTTGCAGGCGGCACTGGCCAAGGCGCGTGAACAGCGCCGCGCCGAGACGGCGGCGACCAAGGTCGATTTCTTCACCATGGTACGCGGAGAAGACTGATGGACATCGTAACCCAAGCGATCGAAGGCGGCTTTGCCGATCCGGTATTCAACGCGCAGACCGTATTCCGTGCCGTGATGGACGCGATGGCGCGGCCGGGCAGCGTCCAGCCCTTGCCGGCCCTTGCCCACCCACCGGCGCCGCTGTCGGCCACCGCCGGCGCCGTTGCGCTGGCGCTGTGCGACAACGACACGCCGCTCTGGCTTGACCCGGCTTTGCAGGTGTCGGCGGTGAAATCCTGGCTTGGCTTCCATACCGGCGCGCCGCTGGCCAACACCCCGGCCGACGCGCATTTCGCGCTGATCGCCACGCCGGCCGAGATGATGGCGCTCGACGGGTTTTCGCAAGGCACCCAGGATTATCCCGATCGCTCCACGACGCTGATCCTCGAGGTCGGCGATCTTGTCTCCGGCGCTGCGCTGCTGCTCGAAGGCCCGGGCATCGAGACGACGGCGACGATCGCGCCGGCGCAAATGCCGCGCCATTTCGTCGAGCAATGGAAGCAGGACAACCAGCGCTTTCCCCGCGGTGTCGACATCGTCCTCGCCACCCCTGACAGCGTTGCCTGCCTGCCGCGTACGACGCGCATCAAGATGATGGAGGCGTAGCATGTATGTTGCGGTAAAGGGTGGCGAAGCGGCCATTCGCAACGCCCACAAACTGCTCGCCGACCGCCGGCGCGGCGATCGTTCGGTGCCCGCACTTCGCCTCGACCAGATCGTCGAGCAGCTGGCGCTCGGCGTCGACCGGGTGATGAGCGAAGGTTCGCTCTACGACAGGGAATTGGCGGCACTCGCCATCGTCCAGGCGCGCGGCGACATGATCGAGGCGATCTTCCTGGTTCGCGCCTATCGCACCACGCTGCCGCGTTTCGGCTACACCAGGGCGATCGACACCGGCACGATGCTGGTCGAGCGGCGGGTGTCGGCGACCTACAAGGACCTGCCCGGCGGCCAGCTGCTCGGCCCGACTTTCGACTACACCCACCGCCTGCTCGATCCCGAGCTTGCCGCCGGCGGCGAAGTCGCCGAGCCGGAACAGCGTGCCGGCGAGGCGGAAGCGATGCCGCGCGTCTCGGCCATCCTCGCCCGCGAAGGCCTGATCGAGCCCGACGGCGACATGCCCGGCGATCATGTCCCCGGCGACATCACCCGCGAGCCGCTCGAATTCCCGATGGCGCGTGACATCCGCCTGCAGGCGCTGTCGCGCGGCGACGAGGGGTTTCTGCTGGCGCTCGGCTATTCCACCCAGCGCGGCTACGCGCGCAACCATCCCTTCGTCGGCGAGGTTCGCATCGGCGAGGTCGAACTGGAACTGGACGTGCCGGAACTGCCCTTTGCGGTACCGCTCGGCAGCATCCGCGTCACCGAATGCCAGATGGTCAACCAGTTCAAGGGCTCGGCCAAGGCGCCGCCGCAATTCACCCGCGGCTACGGCCTCGTCTTCGGCCAGAGCGAGCGCAAGGCGATGGCCATGGCGCTATGCGACCGCGCGCTGCGCGCCTCGGAGTTGGGTGAGGATGTCATCGCCGCCGCGCAGGACGAGGAGTTCGTCATCTCGCATTCCGACAATGTCCAGGCGACCGGCTTCGTCGAGCATCTGAAGCTGCCGCATTATGTCGACTTCCAGGCCGAACTCGACCTCGTGCGCCGCATGCGCGCCGAGCATGATGCCCGCGAAAATGCCGGCAAGGCCGAAGAAAAGAGGCAGGCAGCGGAATGAGTGCACAACCAGCGGACATCGCCACCTACAACTTCGCCTATCTTGACGAACAGACCAAGCGGATGATCCGTCGGGCGATCCTCAAGGGCATCGCCATCCCCGGCTATCAGGTGCCGTTCGCCTCGCGCGAAATGCCGATGCCCTATGGCTGGGGCACCGGCGGCGTCCAGGTCACCGCTTCGATCATTGGCCCGGACGATGTGCTCAAGGTCATTGACCAGGGCGCCGACGACACCACCAATGCGGTTTCGATCCGCGCCTTCTTCAAGAAGGTCGCCAATGTCGCCGTCACCACCGAGACGGCCAAGGCGACCATCATCCAGACCCGCCACCGCATCCCTGAATATCCGCTGAGTGCCGGTCAGGTGCTGGTCTACCAGGTGCCGATCCCCGAGCCGCTGCGCTTCCTCGAGCCGCGGGAAACGGAGACGCGCAAAATGCATGCGCTGGAGGAATACGGCCTTATGCATGTGAAGCTCTACGAGGACATCGCCAGGCACGGCCGCATCGCCACCACCTACGCCTACCCGGTCAAGGTTGAGGGCCGCTATGTGATGGATCCCTCGCCGACGCCGAAATTCGACAATCCGAAGATGCACCGTTCGCCGGCTTTGCAATTGTTCGGCGCCGGCCGCGAAAAGCGCATCTACGCGCTGCCGCCCTTCACCGATGTGGTCAGCCTCGATTTCGAGGACCATCCGTTCGAGGTGCAGATCTTCGACCAGCCCTGCGCGCTGTGCGCGGCCGAGAACGTCTATCTCGACGAGGTCATCCTCGACGACCATGGCGGCCACATGTTCGTCTGCTCCGATACCGATCATTGCGAGAAGCGGCGCGCGGAAGGCCACTGCGGCCATCTCGCGCCCGAGACCCATCTTGCCCCAGAAAAAACGGAGCCGGCGCAATGACAGACGAACCGCTGCTGCGCGTTTCGGCGCTGTCCAAATTCTACGGCTCGCGCGTCGGCTGCGAGAACGTCACTTTTGACCTCTGGCCGGGCGAAGTGCTGGCGGTGGTCGGCGAATCCGGTTCCGGCAAGACGACTTTGCTCAACTGCCTGTCAACTCGACTGCTGCCGAGCTCCGGCACCGCCAGCTACCGGATGCGCGACGGCCAGTTTCGCGAACTCTACCGCATGAGCGAGGCCGAGCGCCGCTTCCTGATGCGCACCGATTGGGGTTTTGTCCATCAGAACCCGGCCGACGGGCTGCGCATGACGGTGTCGGCCGGCGCCAATGTCGGCGAGCGGCTGATGGCGGTCGGCGACCGTCACTATGGCAGGATCCGCGAAACGGCGGTCGATTGGTTGTCTCGTGTCGAGATCGACGAAGACCGCATCGACGACGAGCCGCGCGCCTTTTCCGGAGGCATGCGCCAGCGCCTGCAGATCGCCCGCAACCTCGTCACCGGGCCGCGGCTGGTGTTCATGGACGAGCCAACCGGCGGCCTCGACGTCTCGGTGCAGGCGCGCCTGCTCGATCTGTTGCGCGGCCTGGTCACCGATCTGGGCCTGGCGGCCATCGTCGTCACCCACGACCTTGCAGTGGCACGTCTGCTGTCGCAGCGCATGATGGTGATGAAGGACGGCCGCGTCGTCGAAAGCGGCCTCACGGACCGCGTCCTCGACGATCCGCGCGCGCCCTATACCCAGTTGCTTGTCTCCTCGATCCTGCAGGTGTGACGATGGAACGCATTTGCCTGGCACCTACCCCCACCCCGCTGCTTCGCAGCGACCCTCCCCACAAGGGGGAGGGTAAAACGCCGGCGCCCTACCTCCCCCTTGTGGGGAGGTCGGACCGAAGGTCCGGGTGGGGGTACTCCGGCCCGCAGACGAATGACGATTGGAGAACCCTCTGATGGCAACCCCGCTCGTTGTCTCCGATGTCGCGAAGAGCTTCACCATGCATCTGCGCGACGGCATCAAACTGCCGGTGGTCGCTGGTGTCTCGTTCGCGATCAGGGCCGGCGAATGCGCCGTGCTCGGCGGCCCGTCCGGCGCCGGCAAGAGCTCGATCCTGAAGATGCTCTACGGCAATTATGCCGCCGACGAAGGCCAGATCATCGTCCAGCACGAGGGCGGGCTCATCGATCTCGCCTCGGCCAGCCCGCGCACCGTGCTTGCCGTGCGCCGGCTTACCATCGGCTATGTCAGCCAGTTCCTGCGCACCGTGCCGCGTGTCCCTGCGCTCGATGTCGTGGCCGAACCGCTGGTCGAGCGCGGCGAGGAGCGCGAGGTCGCGCACGGCAAGGCACGTGCCTTGCTGGCGCAGCTCAACCTGCCGGAAAAGCTCTGGGCGCTGCCGCCGGCGACGTTCTCCGGCGGTGAACAGCAGCGCGTCAACATCGCGCGCGGCTTCATCACCGAGCACCCGATCCTGCTGCTCGACGAGCCGACCGCTTCGCTCGACGCCAGGAACCGCGATTTGGTGATTTCCCTGATCGCCACCAAGAAGGCGGCGGGCGTCGCTTTGCTCGGCATCTTCCACGATCACGACGTGCGTGAGGCGGTGGCCGACCGTATCATCGACGTGACCGCCTTCGCCGCCGGAAAAATTGCCGCATGACCAGGAAACTGTCGGAGGCGCCGCTGATCCACGAGACGGCGGAAGTCGAGAACTCGACGCTTGGCCGCTGGACCGAGATCGCCGAGCGCTGCCGGGTTTCCGAAAGCACGCTCGGCGACTATTCCTACATGATGCAGGACTGCGGCGTCTGGTGCGCAACGATCGGCAAATTCGCCAACATCGCCGCAAGCGTGCGCATCAACGCTACCAACCATCCGACCTGGCGGCCGACGCTGCACCATTTCACCTATCGCGCCTCGGATTATTGGGACGACGCCGAGCACGAGAGCGAATTCTTCGCCAAGCGCCGCGCCAAACGCGTCACCATCGGCCACGACACCTGGCTCGGCCACGGCTCGACCATCCTGCCCGGCGTCACCGTCGGCGATGGCGCTGCGGTCGGTGCCGGCGCGGTGGTGTCGAAGGACGTCGCGCCCTACACCGTCGTCGCCGGCGTGCCGGCCAAGCCGATCCGCGAACGCTTCGACCGCCGCACCGCGGAGCGCTACCAGGCGCTCGCCTGGTGGGACTGGGACCATGCAAGGCTGCGCGCCGCGCTCGACGATTTTCGGGAATTGTCGGCGGAGGCGTTTCTGGAGAAATATGGCGGCTGAGGGTCGTGAATGGTGAATGGTGAATGTGAATGGGGGCAGCGGACAGGTTTCGAGGCTCAGGGAAGCCGTTCTTATCACCATTCACCATTCGAGCTTCTCGCGCCGAGTTGATCCCGCCCCGCTCCAGGCTGTGGGCAGTAACAAAACT
This sequence comes from Mesorhizobium sp. M0768, assembly GCF_040320195.1. Lineage (NCBI taxonomy): Bacteria > Pseudomonadati > Pseudomonadota > Alphaproteobacteria > Hyphomicrobiales > Phyllobacteriaceae > Mesorhizobium > Mesorhizobium sp. M0768. The sequence goes on from NZ_JAMYPD010000003.1 coordinate 412,498, forward strand.
GACATCGTTCCGACACCGCAGGTTCATGCGGCTGCGCTAGCCAGGGTAAACAGACCTTCAATTGCGATTGGACTGGAGCCTGCACCATGTCAGCTACGCTCGAAATCCGCGGCGTCACCCGCCGGTTCGGCAAGAACACCGCCGTCAGCAATGTTCACATCGCGATTCCGCAAGGCCAGATGGTCGGCATCATTGGCCGCTCCGGCGCCGGCAAATCGACGCTGCTGCGCATGATTAACCGCCTCATCGATCCCAGCCAGGGCTCCATCCTGTTCAACGGCGTCGAGGTCTCCGGGTTGCGCGGCTCACCGCTCCGGCGATGGCAGCGCGACTGCGCCATGATCTTCCAGCAGTTCAACCTGGTGCCGCGCCTCGATGTGCTGACCAATGTGCTGCTCGGCCGGCTCAATCACCGTTCGACCGTGTCCAACCTATTTGGCATGTTCTCCCGCGGTGAATGCGCCGAGGCGGTTGCAGCCCTCGAGCGCCTCGACATCGCCCGCACCGCCCTGCAGCCGGCCGGCACGCTTTCCGGCGGCCAGCAGCAGCGCGTTGCGATTGCGCGCGCCATGATGCAGCAGCCGAAGGTGTTGCTGGCGGATGAGCCGATTGCCTCGCTCGATCCGCTCAACGCCAAGGTGGTGATGGATTCGCTGCAGGATATCAATTTGCGCGAGGGCATCACCGTCATCACAAATCTGCATACGCTGGATACGGCCCGCACCTACTGCAACCGCATCATCGGCATGGCCGCCGGCAAGGTCGTCTTCGACGGCCCGCCTGAAGCCCTCAACCGCGAGGCCGTGCGCATGGTCTACGGCGCCGACAGCAATGGCGGCGAAATCTCCGAGGCCATCACCTCCACCAGTGTCGCCATCAAACAGAAAATCGCTGCATCCGCCGGACCGCTCGAGCCCGCATTCCCGGGATATTGAGAACGGCCTGATCGCCCGCCCGCGTCAAAGGCACCTGTCAAAAAATTCGAACGCTACCGGCGCGAGGCCGGGACCAACAGGAGAGAGATAATGTTCAGGAAGATGGTTTTTGGCGCCGTTTCATTGCTCGCCATCGCGGCAAGCGCCGCTCACGCCCAGGATATCAAGGAATTCCGCATCGGCATCCTTGGCGGTGAAAACGAAGCGGACCGGCTGCGCAACTTTCAGTGCCTCGCCGATCACCTGAAGTCCGAATTCGGCTTCGAGAAGGTCTCGCTGTTCCCGGCCGCCGACTATGACGGCGTTATCCAGGGCCTGCTCGGCGGCACGCTCGATTTCGCAGAGCTTGGCGCGTCGGGCTATGCCAGCGTCTACCTCAAGGATCCGAACGCCGTGACCCCGATCCTCACCACCCAGCAGACCGACGGCGCGACCGGCTATTATTCGATCGGCCTTGCGCTGAAGTCGTCCGGCATCACCGACATCAAGTCGGCCAAGGGCAAGAAGCTCGGCTATGCCGACCCGGATTCGACCTCCGGCTACCTGATCCCGCTGACCCAGATCCCGAAGGACACCGGCGCTTCGAACGAAACCTTCTTCGCCTCGACCCAGTTCAATGGCGGCCACGAGAACAACCTTCTCGCGGTTCGCGACGGCAAGGTCGATGTTGCGGTTGACGACTCCTCGGGCATCGGCGACTTCAAGAACGGCTACACCTCCGGCACCTTCCACAAGGAAGTCGCCAAGGGCGCCGTGGACCCCAACGATTTCGTTGAAGTCTGGCGCTCCGGCTTGATCCCGAACGGCCCGCTGGTCGTGCGCACCGCACTCGGCGGCGACATGAGCGCCAAGCTCGCCAACTTCTTCACCGGCCTGCCGGCCAAGGACAAGCCTTGCTTCGAGGCCATCGAAGGCGGCGATTTCACCGGCTATGTTCCGGTGAAGCCGGACTTCTACAGCGTCATCGTCGAAGCCCGCAAAGCCGCGATCGGCGGCTGACGACAATTGCGAAAAGGACGGCGTCCATTAGAGCGACGTGCGTCCACTTGGACGCACAAAGTACGCTCTAACACTTAGATGCCGCATCGTGCTTTCCGAAAGTCGACTTTCGGGCCGATGCGGTCGCCGCCCTTTTTGTGTGTCCGCTCGTGACCCCGTATGACCTTCGCCGCTACAATTCGTTCAGACGCGGTCCGGCAGGCAGCAGACGCCTGGCGACGCCAGACGTCCTTGCGCCGGTTCTACACGGCGCTCGGCATCGGCTCACTGCTTGTCGCCATGTGCACAGCCATGTGGTTCGCCGACGAGGCCAATGCCGGACATTTCTTCGACCGGCTGCCGCACATACTGGATTTCCTTAGTTGGCTTGTTCCCAAGGACTGGAACGACGTCTGGCGGGCGCTGTTCGACATCGCATCGCCGCATGACAAGGGCAGCCAAGAGTTCAACTTCCCGCTTGGCCGCGTCTATCTCTGGGGCGGCTTTTATCTACCCGAATATTTCGAGCTGATGCTCACCACGCTTAACGTGGCGCTGGTTTCCACTTTCATCGGCTTTGTCTTTGCGGTGCCCTTTTCCTTCATCGCCGCGCGCAACTTGACGCCCAGTCCGATGCTCAGGCTCGTTGTCAAGCGCTTCATGGAACTGCTTCGCGCCTTCCCCGAGATCGTCATTGCCGGCCTGTTCGCAGCCATCCTCTCGACCGGCCCGGTCGCAGCCATCATCGCCATCGGCCTGCATTCCATCGGCGCCCTCGGCAAGCTCTTCTACGAGATCAACGAAAACATCGACATGCGCGCCGAAGAAGGCCTGCGCGCGGTCGGCGCCAACTGGTTCGAGCGCGTGCGCTTTGCCGGCCTGCCGCAAGTGCTGCCCAATTTCATGTCCTACACGCTGCTCAGGATCGAGATCAATGTGCGTATCTCGACCATTATCGGCGCGGTCGGCGGTGGCGGCATCGGCGAGGAACTGAAGCTCTCCATCTCGCGCGGCTTCGGCGCCAAGACGCTGGCATTGGTGCTGCTGCTGTTCACGACGATCTTCCTCGTCGACCAGTTTTCCGCCTGGCTACGCCGCAAGCTCGTCGGCGAGCAGGCATTCATGATGGGTGCCTGACCATGATCCCAAAAAGTGGATTCCCGTTTTTGGAAAAGATCATGGCAAATCAACAAGAAGACTGCCCATGGCCGCAATGACCGCCGATGAAATGCGGTCGATCGAGGAGCGCTTCCCCCAAGTGTTCCGGCGGCCCTTGTACAAACGCTTCGGCCCGCTGGTCCTGTTCACCGGCATCCTGCTCTATCTCCTCTACGCCTTGTGGTTCTTCAGCCTGCCGCAAGTGCTGAGGGAATCGCACTGGGAGCGCCTGCCGCTCTTCCTGACGCAATGGATCAGCTACGATCTGCAGCCGGAATTCCGTCTCGACCAGCCTCAGATCACACCCAGATATCCGCGTTTTTCGGCGCTCGGCGAAGACCCGCATCCCGATTGGGTCATCACCAACGCCAACGGCTCCTACACCGTCCTGATCGACGGCCGGGCCAAATCGGTCACCTTCGACAAGGCCGAAGCGACGCTTGTCGCCAATGGCCAGGCGGTGCCGATGTCGTTGGCCAGCGGCAAACCGGTAATATCCGGCCCGGTGCCGGAGTGGATCACCGCGCATGACGATGAGATCGTCGCCAGGATGGGCTTTGCCGGCGAGGTCCGCATAACCGTCGATCGCGTCAAGGTCCGCAAACGCTTCCTCGGCTGGGCGAATTTCGTCTTCGACACACGCTCGCCCTTCTTCGGCAAGTCGCCCGGCGAGGTGGTCTCGTTGCTGATGTCCGGACCCCAGCTCAAGCCGGGCACATCAAACATTGCGCTGGCCGCCGACAATATCTGGAACAACGCCCAATGGCAGCATGGCGACGTCTGGACGAAGCTGTTCCAGACCATCGTCATGGCGTTTCTCGGCACCTTGCTCGGCGGCATCGTTGCCTTCCCGCTCGCCTTCTTCGCCGCCCGCAACATCACCCCGAGCGGCCTGCTTAGCCGGGTGCTAAAGCGGTTCTTCGATTTCATGCGTTCGGTCGACATGCTGATCTGGGCGCTGTTCTTCACCCGCGCCTTCGGTCCGGGCCCGCTGGCCGGCAGCGCCGCGATTTTCTTCACCGAGATCGGCACGCTCGGCAAAGTCTATTCGGAGGGCCTCGAGAACATCGACGACAAGCCACGCGAGGGCATCCAGTCGACCGGCGCCAACGGCTTGCTGGTGCAGCGCTATGGCGTGCTGCCGGAAGTGATCCCGGTCTTCATCAGCCAGACACTCTATCAGTGGGAATCCAACACCAGGGGCGCGACGATCATCGGCGCCGTCGGTGCCGGTGGCATCGGCCTGAAGCTCTGGGAGGCGATGCGCACCAATTCCAACTGGGCCAATGTCTTCTACATGGTGCTCTTGGTCCTGCTCGTCGTTTTCATCTTCGACAACATTTCCAATTTCCTGCGCCGCCGTTTGAGCAGGACGATCCACGACTACAACCGGATCCAGGCCGGCCAGGGCTGACAGAGGCGTTGCGCAGGCGTGCGGTTAGGGCGCCTTCCTCCATCCATTCCTGATATGCCTGTAGCCGTCGCGGTAGACGGCTTCCGAGCCTTCGGAAAAGTCGCGCCACACCTTGGTGGCCGCGGCCAGATCCTTCAGCGAGCGGCCGAACGCCTCGATCGTCAGCCAATCGTCATAACCGCTCTTGCGGATGGCAGAGAACGTCTCTTTCCAAGGGACGTGCCCGCGGCCCGGCACGCCGCGATCGTTCTCCGAAATGTGGATATGGACGATGTTCTTGCGGTTGCGCGTATAGGCCCCGATCGGGTCAGCCTCTTCGATGTTGGCATGGAACGTGTCGTACATCGCCTTGATGTGCGGCCGGTCGATCGTGTCGATATGCGCCGACAAATCGTCCATCGTGTTGAGCAGATAGCATTCGAAGCGGTTGAGCGCCTCCAGTCCGATGGTGACACCCTTGTTGCCGGCATGGTCACCGATGACGCGCTGCGAAGCGACCGAACGTTTTTTCTCGGCCGCCGTCGGCCCGCTGCCGGAGAAGACCCCGAGTGTCGAATGGAGCGGGCCGCTCAACGTGTTCGCGCCAAGCGCCTGAGCGCAGTCGATCGCCGATTTCATGTAGTCGATACCGGCCTTGCGCGTCGAGGCATCCGGCGAGATCAAATTCATCGCCGGATCGCCCATCGCCGAGACGGCGGTGCGTTGCAGCCCGATACGGTCGAGCAGCTCGCCGAGTTTCCTGTAGTTGTCCGGCGTGCCGGAGAAGACCGGTATCTCGACGCCGTCGAAGCCGGTCGCCTTGATGTCCCTCAACAACGGCTCGTGTTTTTTCGAGACACTGGTCGTCCACAACAACATGCACATGCCGATTTTCATCGACGCCCCTCCCCTTTTTACGGCCGGGCTTGCTCCTCCGGCGACTTCGCCACAAGCCCCCTCATCCGGCCGCTTCGTGGCCACCTTCTCCCCGCCGGGGAAAAGAGGTGAACGCCAGCGCCAACGATCTCCTCTCCCCACGAGGAAAGGTCGGATTGCCCCGAATTGCCTTGCAATTCGGCTGGCAATCCGGGTGACGGGGACTTCCCATTAACCGGGCGCAGCGATTAAAGCTTCGTCCACGCTCCGTTCTTCTTCGACGACTTCACGCAGGCCTCGATGAAGGCCATGCCCTCGACGCCGTCCTGCACGGTCGGGAAGACGACATCCTTGGCCGGCTTCCCGCCCTTCCGGCGCGCTGCACGAATAGCCCGCGCGGCTTCCTGATAGATGTTGGCGAAACCTTCGAGATAGCCTTCCGGATGCCCTGGCGGAACGCGGCTGACGCGCCCGGCGACGGGGAGCGCGCCGGCGCCATTACGGGTAATCAACTGCTTCGGCTGGCCGAACGGCGTGTACCAGAGATAGTTCGGGTCGGCCTGCATCCATTCGAGGCCGCCCTTCGAGCCGTAGATGCGCAATTTCAACCCGTTCTCGTGGCCGGGCGCCACCTGGCTTGCCCAGATCATTCCCTTGGCCGGGTGCGACCCGCCGACCGGCTTGAAGCGCAGCAGCACATTGATGTTGTCGTCGAGCAGCCTCCCCGGCACGAAGGCATCGAGATCGGCCGACAACGAATCGAGCTCCAGCCCGGAGACGAAACGGGCAAGGTTGTAGGCATGCGTGCCGATATCGCCCAGCGCACCGCCGGCACCCGCCTGCTTCGGGTCAGAGCGCCACGCTGCCTGCTTCTGGCCGGTGGCGGCCAGGTCTTCGGTCAGCCAGTCCTGCGGATATTCCGACTGCACGATGCGGATATCGCCGAGCAGTCCCTTGGCCACCATCTCGCGTGCCTGCCGCACCATCGGATAGGCGGTGTAGTTATGCGTCAGCACGAACACCTTGCCGGTCTTCTCGACCAGCGCGGCCAACCTCTTCGCCTCGGCCAGCGACGTCGCCAGCGGCTTGTCGCAGATGACATGGATGCCGGCCTCGAGAAAAGCCTTGGCTGCCGGCACGTGCACGTTGTTCGGCGTGACGATGGCCACCGCCTCGATGCCATCCGGCCGCTTGGCCTCCGCCTTGGCCATCTCGGCATAGGAGCCGTAGCTGCGTGCCGGATCGAGCCCAAGCTCGGCCGCCGAGGCCTTGGCGCGCTCCGGATTCGACGAGAGGGCCCCGGCAACCAGCACGAACTCGTTATCAATGCGCGCCGCGATGCGGTGCACCGCGCCGATAAAGGCGCCTTGTCCGCCGCCAACCATGCCGTAGCGGATCGGACCGCCTCCCGTTTCCGTCTTCGATGCGCCAACCATGATTTTCTCCCTCGTCACTGAAATACCCCTCCGCTTGAGGGGAAGGTGGCCCGCACGGCCGGGTGGGGTTGGTTCATGCCGAGCTCTACGCCCGGCGACCCCACCCCGATCCGCTGCGAGGATCGACCCTCCCCTCGAGGGGGAGGGATATCTGTGCTAGATCCCCATCATGCCGCGCAGCACCTTTTTATCGGTCGTGCCGCCGGCGAAGTCGTCGAATGCTTTTTCCGTCACCCTGATGATGTGGTGCTGGATGAAGGGAGCGCCTTCGGCCGCACCATCCTCCGGGTGCTTGAGGCAGCATTCCCATTCCAGCACCGCCCATGAATCGTAATTGTATTGGGTGAGCTTGGAGAAGATGCCGCTGAAATCCACCTGCCCGTCACCGAGCGAGCGGAAACGCCCGGCACGGTTGGTCCAGCTCTGGTAACCGGAATAGACACCTTGCCGCCCGGTCGGATTGAACTCGGCATCCTTGACGTGGAACGCCTTGATCCGCTCGTGGTAGATGTCGATGAATTCGAGATAGTCGAGCTGCTGCAGCAGGAAGTGCGACGGGTCGTAGTTGATGTTGCAGCGCTTATGGCCGCCGACCGCATCGAGGAACATCTCGAATGTCGCGCCGTCGAACACGTCCTCGCCTGGATGGATTTCGTAGCCGACATCGACGCCGTTCTCGTCATAAACGTCGAGGATCGGCTTCCAGCGCTTGCCGAGTTCGGCAAACGCTTCCTCGATCAATCCCGCCGGCCGCTGCGGCCAGGGGTAGAGGTATGGGAAGGCCAACGCGCCGCAAAACGACACCGACGCCTTGAGCCCGAGATTCTTCGACGCCTTGGCGGCGAACTTCATCTGTTCGACCGCCCATTGCTGCCTGGCTTTTGGATTGTTGTGCACCGCAGCCGGCGCGAAGCCGTCGAACTGCGCGTCATAGGCGGGATGCACCGCCACCAGTTGCCCCTGCAGATGCGTCGACAGTTCGGTGATCTCGACGCCGGCATCGGCGCAGATGCCCTTCACCTTGTCGCAATAGGCCTTGGAGGAGGCTGCCTTCTCGAGATCGAACAATCGGGCGTCCCATGTCGGGATCTGCACGCCCTTGTAGCCCAGACCAGCCGCCCATTTGGTGATCGAGGCCAGCGAATTGAACGGCGCGGCGTCGCCCGCAAACTGCGCCAGGAACAGACCAGGCCCCTTCATCGTCGTCGGCATCGGCATCTCCCTACGTTTCACGACCAAGCATAGCGCCGATTGAAAACAGGGCCAGCGTCTTTGGTCTCTTTGCACAGCGCGCTCAGCGCCGCTATTCTGGTATTACCAAATGCCGAAATCTGGTCAAGCCATTTGACGCGCTGCCGCGGTCCTGCAACCATGCCGAGTTAGGCCACATGTTTAAGTATAATCAATAGCATAGACAGGAGCCAACGCTTGATGGCAGCACTTCTTGCCGTCCAGATGAAATTACTGTAGACCTCCCATCAGGCCCAATTGGTCGAACCAGTTTGCAAAAAATGCTGGGACGCCTTGGGGAAGAATCATGCGGCACGCTTCGGCAGAGTGCGCCGCAGGCGAACTGGTACAGGCGATTCTGGGAAGGATAGACCATGCATCTTTCGACGCACAATTGGATGCGGGCGGAGCCGCTGGAAACGACGCTCAAGCGCATCAAGAAATTCGGCTACGAGTCGATCGAGATCTCCGGCGAACCCGATCAGTACAAGCCCAAGGAGACGCGCGCACTGTTGAACGAGTACGGCATTCGCTGCTGGGGAGCGGTGACGCTGATGCTGGGCGAGCGAAATCTCGCCGCCAAGGACCAGGGCCAACGCGAGCGCTCGGTGCAGTATGTCAAGGACGTGCTGACCATGGTCAGCGAACTTGATGGCGAGATTATCACGCTGGTTCCGGCCACCGTCGGCAAGGTGGTGCCGGACGGCACCGAGGAAGAGGAGTGGAAATGGGTGGTCGACGCCACCCGGGAATGCTTCACCCACGCCAAGAAGGTCGGCGTCAAGATCGCGGTCGAGCCACTCAACCGCTTCGAGACCTATCTGTTCAACCGCGGCGCCCAGGCACTGGCGCTGGCCGATGCGGTCAGCCCCGAATGCGGCGTCTGCCTCGACGCCTACCACATCCACATGGAAGAATTTAACGTCTACGACGCCATCCGGCAGGTCGGCAAGCGCCTGTACGACTTCCATGTCGCCGACAACAACCGCTTCGCCGCCGGCCTCGGGCAGATCGACTGGCCGAAGATCGTCGGCACGCTGAAGGAGATCGGCTATGACGGCGCGCTGACCAATGAATTCGTCGCCCCCGTCGACCGCACGCCGGCTGCCCCCTATCCCGACATGGTCGAACGCAACCCCGTCGACATCTCGCCGGAGCAGCTGAAATTCATTCAGGACCACGGCTCCAGCGTGCTCACGGAGAAATTCTACACCGACCAGATGCGCATCAACGCGGAAACGCTGCTGCCGCTGATCAAGTAGCCGAGCCGTTTGGAAAGAGCCCTTCCGCCTCACCGCGGCCGGGCCGAGGATGAACATGCGCATCAAGACGGTCCAAGCCTGGTGGGTCCGCATACCGATCGAAGCCGCGAAGCAGCACCGCAGCGACTTCGGTCAGGTGGCGACGTTCGACGCCGCCATCCTGCGCATCGAGACCGACGACGGGCTGGTCGGCTGGGGCGAGGGCAAGAATGCCGCCGGCAGCGCCGGCAGCTACGGCGCCCTTGTCCATTTGCTGAACTACGAGGTCGGCCCGCAGCTGGTCGGCCGCGACCCGGCTGACATCGGCGTCATCTGGGAGATGCTCTATAATGGCACGCGCCACGACAGCGCCGCTCGCGCCGGCCACGCCATGCCGCAATTGGCGCGACGCGGCATGAGCATCGCGGCTATCAGCGCCGTCGACATCGCATTGTGGGACATTCTTGGCAAATCGCTCGGCGTTCCGGTCTGGCGGCTGCTCGGCGGCCGCAAGCTGGACCGCATGCCGGCCTATGCTTCCGGCGGCTGGGCCACTGCGGAAGCCATCGGCGACCAGCTGCAGTCCTACATCGCCAAGGGCGGTTTCAAGGCGCTGAAGATGCGCGTCGGCGCCATGGACGGCGCCCCACATATCTCGGCCGCTCGCGTCCGTGCCGCCAGACGGGCGCTCGGTCCCGATATCGACCTGATGGTCGACGCGCACGGCACCTACACGGTGGCCGAAGCCAAGCGCTTTATCCATCTCGCCGGCGACCTCGATCTCGCCTGGTTCGAGGAGCCGGTGATCGCCGACGACAAGCCCGGCATGGCCGAGGTGCGCGCCTGCGGTTCGATCCCGATCGCCACCGGCGAAAGCGAGGCGACGCGCTATGCCTTCCGCGACCTCGCCGTGCTCAAATCCGCCGATATCTTCCAGCCGGATCCGGCCTTTTGCGGTGGCATCAGCGAGGCGATGAAGATCGGCACCATCGCCAGCGCCTTCAATCTGCGCTTTGCGCCGCATCTTTGGGCCGGCGCGCCCTGCTTCTTTGCCGGGCTGCATGTCTGCGCTGCTTCACCGGCGAGCTTCACCGTCGAATATTCGCTCGGCGCCAACCCGATGATCCACGATCTGATCGAAGAGACTGTCGAAGCAAAGGACGGTATGGTAGCGATCCCTGATAGACCCGGGCTGGGATTCACCATTTCGGAGCGGTTCCTGGAGGCGCACGCGCAACACGGCTGACATGAAAGAAAAGAACCTTCTCGCGGAACTCGCCGCCTATCTGTTCTCCCATTCGGACAAGGAGACGGGCCGCACGCCGTCGGAGCGCGAACTGGCAGAGCATTTCAGCGTCAGCCGCGGCCAGATCCGCGAGGCGCTGGCCATTCTCGAGGCCATGCGCATCGTCGAGCGACGGGCGAAATCCGGGATCTATATCGATACGAAGCAGGCGAGCGTCGAGGCGATGGCGCTGTTCGCCCGCGCCGGCCTGCCGCTCGATCCCGTCCAGATCTACGAGACGGTCGAGTTGCGCAAGATCCACGAGATCAAGGCCGCCGAACTTGCCTGTTCACGCGCCACCGAGGAGAATTTCGAGCGGCTGCGCGAGATCCTGAAGGCCTCCGAGGATCGCATCGCCGCCGGTGAAGGGCTTGCCCGGGAAGACCGCGAGTTCCACCTCGAGATCGTGCGGGCGACCAAGAACAGCGTCTTCCACAATATCTGCAGCGTCTACTACATGATGGGTGAACTGCGCCTGCCGATCTATTTCAACGATCCCGAACGCAGCGTGCGCTCCCATGCCGAGCATATCCAGATCTACGAGGCGCTGCTGCGCCGCGACGGCAATCTCGCCCAGGCGCTGATGAGCGCCCACCTGCAAGGCGCGGAAAGCTACTGGAAGGGGCTGATCGAGGGGCGGGGGGCGGAACCGGAAAGCCCTGCGCTCGAAAAGGCCTGAAATGCCCAAGATCCTGTCAACACACAGACTGCACCCTCGTGCCGCTTCCATGCTGACCGGGGCCGGCGAACTCGTCGTTGCTTCCGCCCTCGATGCGGCCACGCTGGCCGCCGAGGCAAGGAACGCCGATGTCATCATCGTTCGCGCTCCCTTGCCTGCGGCGCTTTTCGAAGGCGCGAAGAAGCTCAGGGCCGCGATCCGCCACGGCGCCGGGCTGGACATGGTACCGATGGAAGCGGCCAATGCGGCCGGCGTGCTGGTGGCGAATGTGCCGGGGGTGAACGCGCGATCTGTCGCCGAATATGTGATGTTCGCGGCGCTGGCGCTGCTTAGGCGCTTCCGTGTGTTGGACCGCGACTTGCGTGCGAAGGGCTGGCTGGCGGGCCGCGAACACACGGTGGTAGCCAGCGAGCTAGCGGGCAAGACGATCGGCATTGTCGGCCTCGGCGCGATCGGTCAGGCGGTTGGCCACATCGCCGCCCATGGGTTCGATCTGAATGTGGTGGCGACGACGCGCAGCATGCGGCCGGCGCCGGACAGGGTCGGCTTCCTGTCGATCGATGCACTCATCGAGCAGAGCGACATCATCATTCTGTGCTGCCCGCTGACGCCGGAAACACGGGGGCTGATCAGCCGCGAGCGCATTGCGCGGATGAAGCCGGATGCGCTGCTGATCAATGTTTCGCGCGGGCCGGTGATCGATGACGACGCGCTGATCGAGGCCTTGCAGAAGGGGCGCATCGGCGGCGCTGCGCTCGATGTTTTTGCTACACAACCGCTACCGCCCAACCATCCTTATTTTGGCTTCGACAACGTCATCGTCACCCCGCACATGGCTGGGATTACCGAGCAGTCGATGATGCGCATGGGCGTCGGCGCGGCTGGCGAAGCCTTGCTGGTGCTGGCCAACAGATTGCCGGTCAATCTGCGCAACCCCGAAGTGGTCGAGCACTACCGGCGGCGGTTCCCTGCCGATTTCTGAAAGCGCCCCAATTTTCCCGAATTCGCCGGCGATGGTGCCGGCATGGCAAGCGTCACAAAATTTCTGCTGACCGCCGGCTTCTGCGTGGCGACGGCGCAAGCCTTCGCCAACGAACAGGGCAGCTACGTGTTCTGCGACAACGGCATACGCTGCCTGGCGGCGCCCTGTCCATCGAACAGCGCACTCGACCTTGCTGCTGGGAAGCTCATCAAAGGCGTTTCAATCGACATCGATCGCCTGCCGCAACAAGACAAGGCGCTCGATCTTTCAGACAAGCTCTATGCCGGCAAGGTCGTTGTTGTCGGCTCGATCGAGAACCGTACCCGGACCTTCAACGGCAAGCGGTACACCCTGCCTTGGCTGGTCGCCACCAGCATCGAACGCGCCGCCAAGGACAGCGAACGCGGCCACTGCTCGTCGCGCTGACACGCGCTATCCGATCAATTTGCAAGCAGCTCCTCCACGCCGGCTGCGATGCGCAGCAGGTGGTGGTCATGGCCATTGCGCGCCACCAGCATCAGCCCGGCCGGACGCGTCATTCCGGGCATCGGCAGCGAGATGGCTGATAGATCGAACTGGTTGGCGACCTGCGTGTTGCGCAGCAGAAGGCCTTCCATCCTGTTGCACAGCGCCTCGTCGCTGGTCATCGACACGATCGTCGGCGCCGTCACCGGTGTGGTCGGCAGGGCCAGCACGTCGACCGACGCCAGCCGGTCATCCATCGCGGCGGCCAGCGCCGTGCGGCGGCGCATTGCCCTGATATAAACCGTGGCCGGAATGGCGGCGGCGCGCGACAATGGCCCGCTTACCCGCGGGTCGACCGGCCTCGTCGCTCCCGCCGCCAGCCAGTCGGCATGGATCTCCGCCCCTTCCATCGCCGCGATCGACGCGCGTTGGGTTGCCACGCGCAGATCGGCAAGCAGGTCGTCGATCGACAGCTCCACAAGCCGTGAGCCGCTAAGCTCTATCTTGCGCAGACACCGGTCGAACGTCGTCGCGACCTCTTCCTGCGTATCATCGAACAGCACGCCGCGCGCAATACCGATGCGCAGGCCGTCCAGCGGCAGCGGCAACAGTGCCGCCAGGTTTTCGCCCGACATCACTGCATCGGCCGCCGCACATTCGGCGACGGTGCGGGCCAGCGGACCGATCGAGTCCAGCGTGGCTGACAGCGGAAACGCACCCGCAAGCGGCACGCGCCGCGCAGTCGGCTTGAAACCGACGACGCCATTCAGCGATGCCGGAATGCGCACCGAACCACCGGTATCGGAACCGATGGAGATTTCGCTGGTGCCTTCGCCCACCGAAACGCCGGCGCCTGAGGAGGAGCCGCCCGGAATACGGCTGGCATCGCTAGCATTGCCGGGCGTGCCATAATGTGGATTGACGCCGATTGCAGTAAAGGCGAACTCGGTCATGTTGGTCTTGCCGAGGATGATTGCACCGGCCTGGCGCAACTGTTGCACGACAATGGCATCCCGCAGCGCCGGCGCTGCGTTGGCGAGCAGCAGAGAGCCGGCCGTGGTCGGCTCGCCGGCGACATCGAACAGATCCTTGATCGAGACGATCGCCCCATCGAGCGGCCCGAGCGTGACGCCGGCTTTTCGCCGCGCATCGGTGGCGTCCGCCGCCGCCCGTGCGACTTCCGGGTAGAGCTTTACGAAAACCCTCTCATCGTCGACGCGAGCGGCAAGAGGCGAAAGAATTGCTTCGAGGTGATCGCGGGCTGATTGCATTTTTCGGTGTCGGACTCCGCGCGCTTGCAACGTCTTAAGGTAGCAGCCAGAAACTGGCCGCAGGAGACATAGCCCGGCGCGGTCGGATTTGCACCTGTCGAACCGAAGGAGGAAGGCCCGATGCTCTACCAAGGCAGCTGCCACTGCGGCAAGGTCGCGTTCGAGGTCGAAGGCGAGCTGACCGGAGCCGTTCGGTGCAATTGCTCGATCTGCTCGCGCAAGGGTGCACTGTTATGGGCAGTTCCGCATGAGAGCATGCGGGTGCTTGCCTGGGGCGATGATCTCGGCCGCTACAGCTTCGGCAACCATGTCATCGCCCACCGCTTCTGCCGCAGCTGCGGCATTCACCCCTTCGCCGAGGATGTCGGCGAAGGGAGCGGGCGAAGTGCCTATATCAATATCAATTGCATCGAGGCGTTGGACGTCGCCGCCGTGCCGGTCTTCGACTTCGACGGCCGTTCCGTTTAGGCCTTGGGGTCGTCGATCGGTTTGGGGCCAAGGAAGAACGCCGCCAGTGCCGCAAGCAACGTCGCCGCCGCGCAATAGGCGAAGGCGGTGGCAACGCCGGTATTGTCGACCAGCAGGCCGCCGAAGACGGCGCCCAACGCGATGGCGACCTGGAACGTCATAACCATGAGCCCACCGGCGCTTTCCGCCTGATCGGGGGCGGCCCGCACCAGCCAGGTCTGCAGCCCGACTGGGACGGCGCCGAAGGCAAAGCCCCAGCTGGCCACTGCTATTGCAGCCACGACGGGTGAACCTCCGACCACCAGCAGCAGGAGCGCCGAAAACGCGATCAGCAGGGGCGCCAGGCTGACGGCTGCCTTGAGGCTGCGTTCGGCAATTAAGCCGCCGGCAAAATTGCCGAAGAAGCCACCAATGCCGTAGGCGAGCAGCACAAGCGAGATCGTCTCGATGTCCAGCGCGGGCACCTTCTCGAGAAACGGGCGGACATAGGTGAAGCCGGCAAAATGTCCCGAGGCGACCAGTAGTACCACCAGCAGTGCCACCCTGATCATCGGCCGCTTCATCACCTCCAGCAGCGTGCGAAAACCTGCCGTACCTGCAGGCGGCAGCTTCGGAATGGTAGCCACCTGCACCAGCAGCGCCAGCGCTCCGACCACGGCGGCGATCATGAACGCCGTCCGCCAGCCCCAGATGTCGCCGACATAGGCGCCGACCGGAGCCGCGCAGACCGTCGCCACCGAAACGCCGGTGAGAATGATCGACATGGCGCGCGGCATCAGCCGCATCGGAACGAGCCGCATCGCCATGGCTGCCGACATCGACCAGAAGCCGCCAAGACTGATCCCGAGCATGATGCGGGCAATCAGAAGAACGGGAAGCGAGGACGCAAACGCGGCCACCAGGTTTGACAGCACAAGCAGCACCGTCAGCGCCCACATGACCAACCTGCGGTCCAGCCGCTTGGTGACAATGGCCATGGTCGGCGCCGCAATCGCGCCAATGACGGCGGTTGCCGTTACCGCCTGCCCGGCGGCGCCTTCGGTGATGCCGAGATCCTGCGCAAGCGGCGTCAGCAGGCTGGCAGGCAGAAATTCCGCGGTCACCAGGCCGAAGACTCCGAGCGCCAGGGAGACCACTGCCCCCCATGCGGGCTCGGATCGTTCGCCGGTTTCCGATGGGTCGAGAACGGCGTCCATGACGCCTGTCGCGGGTTCGGTCATGAGGGATCTCCGATCTGGTTGCAGCGCAGCATCTGGCTGCAGTGCAACATAGGGAGTGACTGTCTGGAGTTTCCATGCTAGAAACACCATTATGCTTGATCGTTCGTCCAAAATCCCCGTCACCGGTGATCCGCTGACAGACATATTGCGCGGATTGCGCCTCGAAGGCGTCGATTACGGCCGTTGCGAGATGAAGGAACCCTGGGGCATCCATTTTCCGGCTCAGGCGGCGGCACGGTTTCATTTCATCGGCCGCAAAGGCTGCTGGTTGCTGCAGCCGTCCGGCGAATGGGTGGAACTGAAGGCTGGCGACGCGGTATTGTTGCCGCGCGGCTCAGCCCACACGCTGGCGAGCGAGCCGGGTACCGAGGCGGCGCCGATCCACGGCTATGAGGTCGAGGAAATCTGCAAGGGTGTCTATTGCATGTCGAATGACGGCATGCCCGGCTGCCGTCCGGGGACCTTGCTGTTTTTCGGCAGCATGTATTTCAATCTCGATGGCTTGCACCCCTTGCTCGGCATGATGCCGGACGTGATGCGCGCACATGAGTTGGAGGCCTATGAGCCAGGTATCCCGCATTTGCTGGAAGCGATGGCCCGCGAGGTGACGATGGAGCGCGTCGGCTCCGGCGGCATCCTGGCGCGGCTGGCCGATGTGCTCGCCGCGACCGTCATCCGCTCATGGGTCGAGCGCGGCTGCGGCGACTCTTCCGGATGGATTGCGGCGGTCAGGGACCGCGAGATCGGGCGGGTGCTGGCCGCGATCCATCTGGAACCGAACCGCGACTGGACGGTGGAAGCTCTGGCGAAGATGATGGGTGCCTCGCGATCAGGTTTCGCCGAGCGCTTCGCAACCATTGTCGGCGAAACACCGGCAAAGTACGTCACGCAGGTGCGGATGCACCAGGCGAGGCAATGGCTGGTCCGCGACCGGCTCAAGATTTCCGTCGTCGCGGCTCGTCTCGGCTACGAATCGGACGCCTCCTTCAGCCGCGCCTTCAAACGGGTCATCGGATCGCCGCCTAGCCATTTCCGGGCCGAGGAACAGGCTGATATCCGCCAGGCCGGCTAAACGTTGGCCGGGTTATTGCTCGGTGATGCAGGCCGAGCCGGCGCTGCTCTTGCAATATTTACCGGAAGCCCCGCACCTGCCATCCGAGACTTCCACGACGGTGCCGCTCAACAACAGCTTGCAGTCGCTGGTGGACAGATTGACCGTGCCGTTGAGATCCTTGATCTTCTTGGCGTCGACCTTCGCGCCGGCGACAACTTTCTTGGCTGCCTGCGCCTCGCCCAGATGCGCCGCCGACAATCCCATACCGGCGACGAGTAGGATCGTCGCAAAACCGCGAAATAGAGTTCCCATAGCCAACCCTCCGTTTTGGGCCTCCAAATTGGGCTTGCAAAGCCCGTTTGGGACCAAAGGATCAGCCTATTCGACAAATCGGAGCATCCGCATCCCCCGTATGGGGGATGACGGGAAGACTCGAGCATTTAGCAGCCAAGGGAATCACTCGACGTCGCACAAATGCGGCTAAAACACATGGTTTAGAGCGGTATGCACGGCTCGATTTGAACGTATCCGTTCTAGCTGCAGCAAAGAGGCTTGTACTTAGCCGGCGTGACGCAGGCTTATTCCGCTGCCCTTGTCGAACAGCACCACCTTGTCCGGGTTCCAGGCAAAGCGCACCGGCTGCTCTATCTGCACGTCGGTCCTGGCCGGCACGGTGGCGCGCAGCATGGTGTCGCCGACCCGCAGCGTCAGGATCTTTTCGACGCCATGGTTCTCGACATCGTGGACCCGCGCCTCGACCGGCGCGCCGGTCTCGAGATAGACGTCTTCAGGGCGAATTCCGAAGACGAGCGGGCGACCGTCGGTCGCCGCGCCCGTCTTTGGGGGGGGGGGGGGGGGGGGGGGGGGGGGGGGGGGGGGGGGGGGGGGGGGGGGGGGGGGGGGGGGGGGGGGGGGGGGGGGGGGGGGGGGGGGGGGGGGGGGG